>DATHLT010000084.1:0-8329 GCA_035487855.1 Solirubrobacteraceae bacterium | reverse complement strand
AGTAACGGTTCGGCCGAGCGGTACGCCCGTCTTCGGCTTCTCGGTGTTGCCGCGCTCCTCGTTGGTCTCGTTGAGCGCGTGGTTGACGTAGTCGTGGACGGCCTGCTCGTACTGCGTGCCGCGCGCGAGGCGCATCACGTCGGGGTGCTCGGGTGCCATCACAAAGAAGGTGGCGCCGAACAGCGTGTCGGGGCGGGTCGTGAACACGGGATAGTCGACCGGGTGGGCGGGGTCCAAATCCTCGCAGCGGAAGGTCACCTCGGCGCCCTCGCTGCGCCCGATCCAGTTGCGCTGCATCGTCTTGACGTGCTCGGGCCACTCGATCGTGTCGAGGTCGCCCAGCAGCCGCTCGGCATAGTCGGTTATGCGCAGGAACCACTGCTCGAGCTGCTTGACTTCGACGAGCGCGCCGCAGCGCTCGCAGTGACCGTCGGCGTCGACCTGCTCATTGGCAAGCACGGTCTGGTCTTTGGGACACCACTTGACGGCTGCCTCTTTGCGATAGGCAAGGCCCGCGCGGAACAGCTCCAAGAAGATCCACTGCGTCCAGCGGTAATAGGACGGTTCGCACGTGGCAAGCTCGCGCGACCAGTCGATCGAGATCCCCCACGAGCGGAACTGGCGCTGGAAGGAGGCGATCGACTCGGCGGTCGAGTCACGCGGGTGGACGCCCGTTTTGATCGCGTGGTTCTCGGCAGGCAGACCGAACGCGTCATAGCCCATTGGGTGAAGCACGCGCGCACCGAGGCGCCGGTGGAAATGCGCGATCGCATCACCCACCGAGTAGCACTTCAGATGGCCGATGTGGGGCTCGCCGCTTGGGTAGGGGAGCATCTCGAGCACGTAGGAGTTGGATGCGCGGCCGCCACCGTGCGCACTCGCGCCGGGGGGTACCGGGCTACGAGCGTCACGCGCGTCAGCAGCGGCATCGTTGGTGACCTCCCACGTGCGCTCATCAGCCCACAGGGCCTGCCAGCGTGGCTCGATCTCGTGTGGGTCGTAGCGGTGCTCTGCCATTGGCAGTGGCAGGTTAGCGGGCGGCCTGGGTGCAAACGCGGCGGCCGCCCGCCTTACAGCTATCGGGGCACGGCCAGCGGTCCCTGCCCTTGCGCTTCGAAGCGGCTGAGATTGCGCAGCAGCTCCACAATCTCTGCCGGCGCCTTGTGCGGTGAACCGGCATCGAACGGCGGCTGCGGGTCATACTCGATGCCTAGCTGGATGGCCTGCGCGACGGCATCACCGGCGATGCTCGCAGCGAGCGTCAGCGCCATGTCGATGCCCGCGGACACACCCGCGGCGGTGACCAGCTTGCCATCGAACACGACCCGCTCTTCGACCGGCTCGGCGCCCAACTCGCGTAGCTTCTCCATTGCCAGCCAGTGACCGGTCGCGCGCTTGCCCTGCAGGAGGCCAGCCGCAGCGAGGATCAGCGACCCGGTGCATACCGAGGTCGTCCACGTGGTCGTGAGGTCCACCTCGCGCAGCCAGTCGAGCATGGGGCCGCCTGCGCGCTGGACGACCTCGCCGGGGCCGCCGGGGACGAGCACGATCTCCGGCTGAGATTCCTGCTCGAGTGAGCGCTCGGCGAGAATCGTGAGCATGCCGTTGTCTGTCGTTACTGGCCCAGGCTCGACGGCGACGAACATCACGCGCGCACCGGGAAGTCTGCTCAGTACCTCATATGGCCCAATCGCGTCAAGCGCGGTGAAGCGGTCGTAGAGGGGGATAGCGATGTTCATGCGGCTGTCTCCTTGCTGGGTTGGCGGAGGGTGGATGACGAAGCGTGAAAGCGGCGGCGGTACTCGGCTGGTCCGACCTCGAGCGTGCGCAGGAACACGCGGCGCATGGTCTCCGCAGTGCCAAAGCCACACCGCGAGGCAACCGCGGCGACTGGCTCGTCTGTGTCCTCCAACCGACGCCGTGCGGCCTCCAGGCGAACGCGCTCGACGTGCCGGGCGGGGGTGACTCCAGTCTCCAAACGAAAGGCACGGGCGAAGTGCCGTGGGCTCATGTGGGCCCGAGCGGCCATCGCCTCAACAGAGTGATCACCGGCGACGTCCTCGAGCACCATTCTCTGGATCTCGCGCAGCGGCTCACGGCGAGCCTGCTGTGCGGCGAGCGTGGCGCTGAACTGCGATTGGTTGCCAGGGCGGCGCAGGAACAGAACCAAGTGCCGGGCGATAGTGAGCGCGGCGTCGCGGTCGAGATCATCCTCGACGAGAGCCAATGCGAGGTCCATGCCAGCGGTGACGCCAGCAGAGGTCCAGACCGAGCCGTCGCGCACGAAGATCGGCTCGGCATCGACTCGAATCTGCGGATAGAGCCGTTGCAGGCGCTTGGCGAACGCCCAATGGGTGCTGGCGCAGCGCCCATCGAGCAGACCGGCTCGAGCGAGCAAGAAGGCACCCGTGCAGACCGACGCGGTACGTCTGGCCGTGCCAGCAGCGGCAGTTATCCAGTCGATGAGGGCCATATCGGCGCATGCCTCGACGTGTCCGGACCCACCGGCAACGATCAGCGTGTCAATCTCCTCGGGCGCGTTGCTCAGGCTGAAGTCGGGTATCAGCGTCAGGCCGCTTGAGGTGCGCAGTGGCTGACCGTCGCGACTGAGCGTGCACAACTCGTATCCAGGATTCGAAGAGGTATCTGCCTCGAGTAGGCGCTGCGCGCCGGCAAACACCTCTAGCGGACCGGTCACATCCAGGCTCTGTACCTGTGGATAGGTGACGAACACGATACGCCGAGGCTCGGAGCAGCTCATTGCCCGATCATCCTCCCACTCTGCTTTGTCCGCAAGGACATATTTCCAACAATTTCCGCCATCCCGGAAGCAGGCCCGCGCAACGACCGACATAAATCGTCATCGACACGACACCGCCGGCAGGGCTGCGTGCGGCGACAGCGCTTTAGGATGCGCACGTGGAGGAACTCGAAGACCAGGAGCTACGCCTGGCAGATGACACCGATCCCGACGCGCTGAGCGCGGCGCCGGGTCGCGTCGCCTCGATCGTGGGAGCTGCCGAACGAGCCTCCGCGGAACTGCGCGAGCAGGCCGAGATGCGAGGGCGCGAGCGTATTGCGGAGGCGGATCGCGCCGCGGAGAACCGCGTTCAGGCAGCCGAGGAGGAGGCTGAGGAGCTGATAGCCAACGCCCGCGCCCAAGCCGAAGCCACAACGAGAGAGGCAGATACTGCCGCAGCGACCGCCCAGCGGGAGGCCGAGGCTCAAGCTGAGGTCCTCAGAGATGAGACCGAGTCCGCCGCCGCCGAACTGCGCGCCGAGGCCGAGCGCCTGCACGCAGATGCAGTGAAGGCGCTCGCTGATGCGCACGGGCAAGCGGAGCAACTGCTGAGCGACGCACGGCGAGAGTCAGAACAACTGTGGGCCACAGCCCATCAGGAGTCAGATCACATGCGCACATCTGCCAAGGAGGACTCAGATCAGTTGCGTGCCAGCGCCGAGCAGGTGTCCACGCAGCTACTCGACGACGCGCGCGATGAGGCGGAGCGAATTACCACCGAGACTCAGGAGCTGACCGAGAGTCTCCTGAGCGCTCGGCGCGAGGAGCTCGAGCGGGTGCAGAACGAGGCCGAGGAGCAGGCCCGCACGATCAAAGCACAGGCGCGCGATGAGGCCCGTGAAATAACTCGTGAGGCACACGTAGTCGCCCACGACATACTCAGCGACGGCACCGAGGTCTCGCGCAACTTGCGCGAGCTGTCAGTGTCACTCCGTAACAACGCCGAGCGGCTGCTCGGCGACGTGCGCCTGACCCACGGAGCCATGAGCGCCCGCCTGGATCAGGTCACTTCGATTTCAAGAACCGACGCGGACGATGACGACGAGCCGTCCGCGCGCGGACGGGCGAAGCGCGGTAGACGCCGCAGCGGGGCCGCTCGTCCTGGCAGCGATGACCTGGACGTGCCGGAGTTCATTCCGCGGCAGTAGGTGTGGGCTTGAGCGCAGCAGAGAAGTCACACTGTTGCCAAGAAGAAGTCACATAACCGGCACAGAAATCAGTCTCCTGGCACACGGCGCCAGCTAGCGTGCCGGTGCATGGATCACCTGACTCCAAGCCAAAAGGGAGCCGCGGCGGAGGCCGCCATCGCCGCCGCCGCAATCCAGCTGGGCCTGACTGTCGATCCGACTCAAGACGAGTCGCTTCACGCCCGGCGGCTATGTCACGACGAGCTACACGGCCGACGAGGTCGATGCCATCATCGCGTTCTCGCCTGAGCTGCAGCGCTGCTTCTTGATCCCAATCAGCGAAGCGTCGGGGCGTCGCGCGCTCTATCTCCGGCTGGACCCCACCAGGAACAATCAAGCCCAAGGAATCAAATGGGCGCGCGACTACGACCTCGCGACGATGATCCGGAGGTTACGGCCGCAATCCGACGAGCGACTAGCAGCGCTCGGATAGCTACACTCTCCCGACCACTTGGGGCTATAGCTCAGCTGGGAGAGCGCGACGCTGGCAGCGTCGAGGTCGTCGGTTCGATCCCGACTAGCTCCACCAAAATTGCGTTGTGTGAACCCTGGCCTCGAAAATCGGGGTCGGGGTTTGCATTACGGGCACCCCGACGGCCTTTGGCGGCTGGGTGGGCGGTTTTCCGGGCTTGAATCTGGCCTAGTGCTGGCTCCCAGGTCGTCAGGGCAGCGTAGATGGGCGTTAGCTCGGCGCTCTGGATCTCGCCGTCGTCTCCGACGAGGATGCGCTTGAAGAACGTCTGGTTGAGCAGGCGACGCTCCAGTGGTGTGCTGGCGAGGTAGGTCGCGTGTGGCGTCCTGGTCTTGGCAAGCGCCCCGTCCAAGGCGTTCTCGATGTCGCGGGCGTGTAGCTCGGCGGCATCAAGGAGCCGCTGAACCTGGAGCTTCTCGGCTTCCAGCCGTTGTTGCTCGGTGGCAAGCACCTCGCTTGTGACGAGCCCCTCATAGGAGAGCTGTATCAGGCGGGCTTGGTTGTCGGTGAGCTTCTGGATCTTGCGCCGGTGGCGCTCGATGTCCTTCTGGACGATTACCGTGCGCTCGTCGGCGTCGCGGCGCACATCCGCCCAAACGCCCTCTCGGACCCGCTCGGTCAGGTTGACCGTGCGGTAGTGCTCAGCGATGGCCTGCTCGACTTGCGGGACTGAGTAATGCCTGCTGTCGCAGCGACCGCCCTGCTGGCGGCTGAGACGCTTGATGCAACAGAAGTACTCATACATCCCTCCGTTGCCGCGATGGCGACTGTAGAGCAGCCGTCCGCCGCACTTGGCGCAGTAGAGCGTCCCGCGTAGGTAGTGCTGGTGCTTATGTGGTCGGTCACCGGCCACCGACCTGGCTGCCAGCAGCGCCTGTACGTGATCGAAGGTGTCCGGATCGACCAGCCGCGTGTGGCGTCCGTTCGGCACGCGCACTCCACGGTAGACCACCACCCCCATGTAGTAGGGGTTGCGCAGCATTTCCTGAATCGCGTTGGCCTTCAGTGGCCGAGAGCCCTGCTTGGGCGTCTCGCGGCTGCGCAACCCACGGCTCTCCAGGTGCTTCGCCAGAGAGCGAGTCGTCCAGTTGCCGGTCGCATACAGGTCGAACGCTTCTTGTATGAATGGCGCGCGCTCCTTGTCAACGATCACGGTACGGATGTCCTGGCTACCTATGAGGGTGCGCTTGGGTAGATACCCGATGGGTGGCTTGAATGGTGTACCGCCGTTCAAGTGCTTCTGATTCAGCCCCTTCTTGATTTCCGTGGCGAGATTGTTCGAGTAATACTCCGCAAAGGTGGCGAGCATCCCGTGCATCAGGCGTCCGGCTGGCGTCTCGTCAATGTTCTCGGTGGCACTCGTCAGGGTGATACCCATTCCCACCAGCTGCTCGTACAGCTGGGCATCATCCAGTCGGTTACGAGCCAGCCGGTCCACCTTGTGAACGCCGAGGAAGCGCAGACCCAGCCCCGGTAGCTCTCGCATCATCCGTTGTAGCTCTGGACGGTCATCACTGCGCGCAGACTCCGCTCGCTCGATATATACCTTTACTACACGAGCACCACGAGCTTCAAGGTCACGTTCGCAGGCTTGAATCTGCGCCGGGATGGAGTAGCCATCGCCATCGTCATCATCCCCACGTCCCAACTGACCAGTACTGGACACGCGAGCATAGATCGCGGCCGTCAACACGGACTCGGCACCGACATTAGTTTGATCTGGCTTAGTCGCTAGTAGTGTCACCTATTCTCCTTTCGGTTAGCGGCTGTTGGCTGTCGCACGGCGAGGAAGCATCAGCCCCGTGACTACGAATGCGCTTGTGTAGCTGCTCCTCAAGCCGCCAGTTGCGCGCGAGCCTGTCCGGGTCCGCCATCACGACATGGCCAATGCGCCCGTCCGATAGGTCGCGCATGAGCTGGTCAAGCGCCGGTCGGCGTTCAGACAAACCGGATACGCCTATGTCAAAGTAGATGGTGCTCACGCGCAGACCGAGTGCGTCTGCGCGTTCCTCACAGGCTTGGTACTGCCTCTCCAGGCTCATACGAGTGACCCGGCGATCGGCTGTAGCCGTCCGCAAATAGGCGACCGTGGCCTTCGGCTTGGAGGGCACCTCCGCTTCTTCTCTGCTCTCTGGCAATAGACCTAGGCTGATGGCCTTAGCTATGTCCAATGCGAGCCTGCGATGAAACGCCTCGGCAGGCGTCGATGATTGTTGTTTAGTTGTTCGAGTTCTCATGTTCTTACCCCCTTTCGTGGTTAGCGTGATATGACCGGGTTTGGGCATATATCCTCCTTTCTTGGTTAATTTGGCTTAACGATTTTCCCGTTAACTTCTCGATTAAGCAAGCTGTTATTTGGTAGTGCGAGCCGGTCAAGGTGTGAAAACCCCGACCGGCCCGCGGTTGTGTCACTTCAGCGCCTCCAGGCGCTCGGCGATGGCCTGCTTGCGCTCCCCGGCACTGGCTTTCAGGGCTTCGTACTCGGCTTTGGCCTCGTCGGCTCTGGATTTCGCAGCCTGTACCTCCCGGTCAATTGAGTCAATCGCCCGCTGGAGAGCGGCACGGGCGTCGGCTAGCGCGTCGTCCGGCGTCGTCTCACGGCGACGGGTTCGGGGTTTGCTCTCACCGCCCTCGAGTTTTTTCTTGTGGCTGTAATACGAGCCCCGAACCGAGTCATACGGTCGCCCAGTCTCGTCGGCGAGCTGTTTGAAGGCGTCGGCCTTGTCGGTGCCTGCGGCGATGCGCTTCTCGATCTCGTCGTAGACCTCTTGGGCCTTGGTTACTGCCATGTGCTGTCTCCTTTGGGTTGGATGGCCATGTCGGCCCGCAGAAAGACTCAAAATCTTTTCCACGGGCCGTGGGGACATCCGCACCCACCGGGGGTGCCAGCGGTGAGCAAAGCTGGTAGCCGTGCTCACCGTGGCACCTCCGGTTAGGTTTGACTGGGCCTGCAAGGACTCAATCGTCCTCGCGAGCGAGTATCGGGATGGTGCCCGCCCGACCTAGATGCCAGGCCGCCTCAAAGCGGTCGTCATCGAAGTCGCCCAGCACATCCAGTGACGTGACGATCAGATAGTCAAGCCGCTTTTCCCAGGCGAGCTGCAGTGCCTGATACAACCCAGGCCGCGTGAGCGCAAGCCCAAATGAACGAGTGTCAAGGAACTCACCGAGCACCTCGGCTCCTAGCCCCTTCGCTTCGCGGCGACAGAACGCCAGTTGCCTCGGGACCGATGGTTCGCTAACACCGTCCTTTGTCTTTGGTTCACACATGTAGATAGCGGCTCGCCAGATTCGTGGCTTCTCCTGACTGCCCTCGTCACGGTTGCGTTTTGTGAACTGCATTGCTGTTATTCCTTTCCTGCAAGACCTCCTTATGTTGTTGATATGTCCAGGGGTATGCCGGTCCTGCTTCATGGCAATACCTCCTGCTGTGCCGCATCAGCGGCCCAGTGTGTGAGGCGCGCACACGCGATGTCGATGTACTTCGGCTCGCGTTCGACGCCGAGAAAGACGCGCTCCTCCAAAAGGGTGGCGATCCCGGTGGTGGCGCTCCCCGCGAACGGGTCAAGCACCACACCGCCCGGTGGCGTAACCAACCTGACCAGCCAGCGCATCAGCGCGATCGGCTTGACGGTCGGGTGGATGTTGTGGCGCAGGCGCACCGCTGGCCGGCTGTAGAGCAGATCGGATTGCAGCGGCAACCCCTCACAGCCGGCCTCCCTTTCCGGCTTCGATGCCTTGGCCGAGAAGAACAGACGGCTGGGGCGAAGGTCGGGACGCATCGCATCGAGCTGCCCAGCCGGGCACTGTTTCGTGCAGCCAGTCTCGGTGCAGCTGGAGGTGTGGGACAGCACGAGGTTTGCCGGCCAG
>DATHLT010000083.1:0-45704 GCA_035487855.1 Solirubrobacteraceae bacterium | reverse complement strand
TAAGCCGCCTCACGTTGGCGCCTGTGGCAATCAGCGCCTTGTCGAACTCGACCTCCTGCTTGGTGGAAAGCTTTGCGATGCGTGCCTCAAGGTCTAGGGCGGTGACGCTCGTGCGGGTCAAGAGCTCGATGTTCTGCTCTGACCACCAGTCGTTCGGCCGGAACAGTGGCTCCTCGCGTGTCTCTTCGCCGCGCAGATACCCCTTGGAGCAGTCGGGGCGGTTGTAGGGCGGGTCGCTCTCGCGCCCGACGAGCAGCACCTCGCCGTCGGCGCCTTCCTCGCGTAGCCAGCGCGCGCAGTTGGCGGCGGCGAGGCCTCCGCCGATGAGCAGGTAGTCGACCTTGCGGTCTGCCATGACGGGCACCTTACAGCCCCGGCGGCTGCCTCCTCGGAGCGCCATGCAAACACGCAGAGCAGCGCCTCACCCAGGCGGATGGCGCACGGACCAGTTTGCCCACGTGGGGATGTGATCGAGGATGCGCCAGCGTGGGCCGCTTTCGTAGCGGTTGGGACCGACGTGAAGATCCCTCCGACGGCACCAAAGCCCACCCCGGCACCGACACACGCAACACCGTCTCCCCGAACGCATCCACTAATGTCAGCGCCAAAGGCACCAGCACCGGTGAGATCCCAAACATCATGTGTCGTACTGTTGTTCAGGCTCCGTGACACGCGGAGTCCTACGCCGTTGTAGGCGCAGGCGTCTTCGATTTTGGGTTTGCTTCCGCCTGTAGCTGGACAGCGATGCTCAGCTGTGTCAATGCTCGCGCCAGCGGCTCTGGTGATATCCCCGCAATCGTCGCGGTCTTGCCGTCAGCGGTAGTGAGCACCACGCTGCCGGCCTGCCTCAATGCGCGACGGGTCACAACAACACTGCGTTCATGCGACCCTCGAAATAGCTCGATCGACTTGATCTCATGCCATGGACAGGTTAGTTGTCGAGATCGTTCTCCGATTAAGATAACGCCTTCGTGCGTAATGCCTATGTAAAGTTCAGCCACCCCTGCGTTGGGGTTCCTTGGAATGAGGGTCGCGCCTCCGATGAGGTCGGTCGCATTGCGGAATGGGCCAATGAGCACGGCCCTCCGAGATACCCAGGTTTGCGGCGACGGATCAGCTGCCTGTACGCACGCCACTGCCTTTCGCCTGGCCACGCGTTGCAGGTAAACGATAAGCACCACAATCATTACCAGCACAAGGACGATGCCGAGGAGACTCTCTAGAAGTTCCCTGCCACCAGCTTGGGAGCCCAAGATGACCACGTTGAAGGCGCCAAAAAGCGCCATGATCGCACCCACCGGAGCCATCGGGTTTGGTGGCAGCTTGTGTTCGACTGGGCCTGCAAATACGACCACTCGAGGCACTGCACTTGTGCACACCGACGAACTGTGCGCAGGAGCCATACGTTCGGCGGGCTGCATCATGTTTACTTCTCGTCGGAAAGCCAAGCGTAGGTGCGGGCACGCATGTAGATGAGTCCGGTGTACGAGTTGGTGTATTGGCCGTCGTAGCCGAGCGGCGTGGTGGCCGTCCCGGTGGAACAGGTCAGTTCGCCGTAGGGGCCGTAGGTGAACGTCGCTTCAGTTTCCCCGCTCGATCCCGTGAGTAGCCGTGTCGATCCTGCTTGGTCGTGGTGCAGATACGTGACGGCTCCCGAGCTGTTGTTGAGTTGCTCGACCCTCATTACGGCTGGATCAACCGACAGGAATTGTCCGGTGGTGGGGTCGTAGGTGCGTGCGCGGAGATAGATGAGCCCGGTGTCGGGGCTGGTGTAGTGGGCGTCGTAGCCGAGCGGCGTTGTGGCGGTGCCTTCGCAGGTGGGTGTGCCGTAGGCGCTGTAAGTGCATTTGCCGGTGACGGTCCCGGTCGATCCGGTCAGTAGGCGGGTTGATCCTTGTTGGTCGTGGTGCAAGTACGTGACGGCTGATGTGGTGTTGTTGATTTGCTCGACCGGCATGTTGTTGGGTCCGTAGATGAAGCTGTAGGTGTCATCGCCTAGGATTGTCGGTAGCTCCCTGAAGCAGAACTCTGGTCATTGTTCTCGCCGTGTTCCCGCAGAAGCTCGTTGAGCTCCCCGATCATGCGCCTCTCGGGCGTATCGCGGCGTTTGGTCAGCCATGCCCAGTTCGTTTGCTCAATACCGATGATCGCGACCCACCCACCATCCTTAAGGCCGATTAGACACGCCCCCACCGGGCTCAGCTTGAACTCTCGGATCTGATCCCACTCCAGGTCGGTCGTTCTCAACATATTTGTCACGCGAACGCCGCCCGCAGACACACGCACACCACATCGCGCAAACCGAGCCGAACCCACAGCGGCAACAAACGCAAACGCCGCGATCACATACCCGCCGTGGGTGCGAGCTGTGGGAAGGAGCAAAACCACGACGGTGAGAGCCACCATCACCACGGCACCGCACCAACCGAACAGAACCTGTGGCCTGGACTGGAAGACGCGATCTGGTGACATGGCCTCAGCAGCCATCGGAGTTTTCGCCGGAGGGTCTGAGCAATCCGGCCACGACACCTGGCAAGCCGACAAACGCGTTGACGCCCTGCCTGATACCCGCGGGCAGCAACTCGATGCCCGCCACCGAAGCGGCGACCGTGGCACGGGCCAGGGCCGCGGCAGGAATCGCGCCAGCAACGGTCGCCACCCCATTCAGCACCTGTTCCTCAGCGCTACCACCTTTTGCAAAAATCACGCCAGCATTCAGCAGACCAGCGCCCACGACGACGCTGGCGCACAGACCAGCCGACGCGACAATGCACGTTCCGCCAGCGGCGACCGCAGCAATCTGCCCGAAGTGTTCGCCGATAGCCCCCACAGTTTCACCGGTGGACGGCGTGCCTGGTATGCCCAGAAACAGCCCGCTTGGGTCGCTGTGGTTGAGCGGATTATCGCCTGCGTAGCTGTAGGGTTCGCCGGTGATCGCCTCGAGCGGGTCTTGCGTGAGGAATTGAGCGGTCGCCGGGTCGTAGGTGCGGGCGCGCGTGTAGATGAGCCCGGTGTCGGGGCTTGTGTATTGGGCGTCGTAGCCGAGCGGGGTTGTTGCGGTGCCTTCGCAGGTTGGTGTGCCGTAAGCCGAATACGTGCATTTTCCTGTGACGGTCCCAGTGGAGCCGGTCAGTAGCCGGGTGCTGCCGGCTTGGTCATGATGTAGGTAGGTCACGGTGCCGCTGCTGTTGTTGATTTGCTCGATACGCATTTCGAGATGACCGTAGATGAAGCAACCGTCGTGAGCGATCAGGTTCCCCGCTCCACCTGGGCCGGCGCTGGCGTTTCTGCGTGTGGCTTGTTGCCGCCGTGATGCTCGGCGAGAAGTTGATTTAGCTCTGCGATCATCGCTTGGGCGTTGTCCTGGCCCTTAGCAGTCGACATTTTGGCCACCTCGATTGCCGACATTGCGCGCGGCCTACCGCGCGTGGGATGCACGATGCCTACGGCCGGGTACAAGCCGAGGCGACCCAGCGAGAAGTGGTCTATCTCGGACCAACTCAGTGCATGCGTGCGTACCAAGCCGCGGACTCGCACCCCATCCGTGTCAGCCGTAACGGACCAGCGCATTATACGAACCACATATACCGCGAGGCCGACAATCACGATCCATCCTATTATCTTCGGACGTTCACTCGACGCATGCAGAACCTGCGCAAGCAGGACCGCGATGACCCCTAGCAGAAATACCCCACTTATCAGTGATTGCCCAGTACTACGAAACGTCCTGCGTCCAGGGGTGCTACGGATGTCCACGGTATTGCGCACGCCAATCACCGTTGTCCAAGAAGTTCGCGCTTGATGTCTTCCTCCAACGCGGTTATGACGGCCCCCGGGGCAGCCAGAAATGCGTTTACGCCCACTGGCGCCTCTCCCGCCCATCCGAGTAGCTGAGGCACCGCCAAGTTTGCTCCTGGCAATGCGCCAAGTCCTACGGTGCCGGTCAGCACTGCCTGTTCGTCCCACGAGAACCCACATGGTTTCGCTGCGTTCTGCTCCGTATTGAAGCCATACGCCCCGACTGTCGCGGCGAGGCAGGCACCGGCACTCGCGATGACACACACTCCAACCGCCACCGCCTCGAAACCCTGCCCCGGGTGTTCCGATAGGCGGTTACCCTTGGTCCAGAAGCTACCACTGAACGGATTTGCGTTGCAGAGACCGGTCGGGTCTGCTTCGTTGACGGGGTTGTCTCCAGCGTAGGTGTAGGGCGCCCCGGTCACTTTCTCTAGCGGATCGACGCTGAGGAACTGCGCTGTGGCTGGGTCATAGACGCGGTTCCGTAGGTAGACAAGTCCGGTGTCCGACGAGGTGTACTGCCCGTCGTACCCGAGCGGGGTCGTAGCGGTGCCTTCGCAGGTGGGGGCGCCGTAGGCGCTGTAACTGCATTTGCCTTCGACTTTGCCGGTGCTGCCAGTGATAAGCCTGGTTGATCCGGCCTGGTCGTGGTGCAGATACGTGACGGCGGACGTGGTGTTGTTGATTTGCTCGACTGTCATTTCGGCACGACCGTACACGCAGACGATCTAAGGTGAGTGCGTCGGTGCGGCATCCGAAGTTCTTGCCGCCCGCCCAGTAGCGAGCTGCTCGGCCGGTCTGTGTAGCCCACGTTTCTCGGCGAATTCATCGAACCGTCTCGGGTTCATGACAGGTATCCCGCGAATCTTGACCCCATACCACTCTGACAGTGCTGCCGCAATTCTCACCTGGGCGTATATGAAAGCGGCAAGACGCCAAGCCGTCACTGCCGCCAGTGCCGCCCCGAGCACATCACCGAGTGTGCTCGTTCCGATGAGCAGCCCAGCGGCGCCCGCGACAAACGGCAGGGCCATCCCAATAAAGCCAGCCCGCCGATACCGGCGCAGCTCTCGGACACCCTTCTCGCCGAGGCGTGGCGTCCAGATCGCGTCAAGGTCTTGCTTCGCCATCATCCACAGCCGCTCGCTGTGAAGCCTTCTGGCGTGTTGGGTGAAGCCAACGCACCGGCGGCGTCGCCGAGGAACCCAGTCCCGCCGGCCGTAAGCCCAATTGCTGTCGCGCCGGCCTGAGCACCACCCGCGAAACCGCCGATTGCGACGCCGAAGGCACCTATGGCCCCGACGCCGCCAGCGGCCGCTCCCACGCAGGAGATCCCGCTTCCGCCAACACATTCTTTGAGGTCTGCGCCTGCACCCACGACACCGGAAATAGCGGAGACCCCACCTAGTACGGCGCCTGCTGCTGTGCCTGCGCCGATTGCGACCTCGCCGACGCCGGTTGCGAGGGAGACGCCTCCGGCGACGACGCCCACGACACACCAGAAGCTGCAGCGTCCTGTGGGGTCGGCGAAGGTTAGTGGGTTATCCCCGGCGTAGCTGTAAGGTTCGCCTGTAATCGCGACCCACGGGTCGCGGGTCAGGAACTGCGCTGTGGCCGGGTCGTAGGTGCGGGCGCGCATGTAGATGAGCCCTGTGTCGCTGCTGGTGTATTGGCCGTCGTAGCCGAGTGGGGTTGTGCTGGTGCCTTCGCAGGTTGGGGTGCCGTAGGCGCCGTAGGTGCATTTCTCGGTGACGGAGCCGGTCGAGCTGGTCAGTAGTCGTGTGCTGCCTGCCTGGTCGTGGTGCAGATAGGATACGGCCGCGGTCGAGTTGTTGATTTGCTCGACCGGTACATCACCAGGGCCGTAGACGAAGCTGTCGGTGCCGTCATTGAGGATCAATGGAAGTTCGGTTTCGGTAGTGTCCCAGGTCAGGTAGCTGGTGGTGGCGTTGATGGTCTGGGAGGCGCGTAGTCCTTCGCCGTTGTAGGTGTAGCTGTCTTTGATTTCGGGGGTTTCGCCTTCTTTCGGTCGTTCCGCTGAGGTCAGCTCGCCGGCTTGGTCGTAGCCGTAGGTTGTGGCTGGGCCGCTAGCGGGGCTGGTTTTGGTGCGTTGGCCGACTTCGTTGAAGGTGTACGTGTCAAGCGTTTCTTTTTTGGAGTTGGTCGCTTTTTCCAGCTCGTGGGCAGTGTTGTAGGTGTACGTGCTGCCAGGCCTATCTCAAAGGACTCGCGGCGAACGTGCGCCGCCTCCGCGAAGAACACGACCCGCCGCTCTCACAGACCGACCTCTGGGAACGCGCGAACGTTCATCGAACTCAACTAGGCCGCATCGAGACAGGCGCAACAGAGCCGCGCGTGATGGTCCTGCACGCTCTTGCGGACGCGCTCGGAGTCACGATAGACGCGCTGATAACGGACCTGCCGGTACCGAAAGAGCGCAAGCCCTCACCGAGGGGCAAGCGCGACGGCAAGTAGCCTGACACTGCCCCTCTCAGAGTAGCGCCTCACAACCCGGGCGGGTGACGCACTGACCACTTCGCCCAGGTGGGGATGTGGTCGAGGATACGCCAGCGCGGGCCATTTTCGGAGCGGTTGGGACCAACGTCGGTGCCATTGTGGCTGGTATCCAGCCTGAGCCCCGCGATCACCATGAAAACGTGCGGTTCCGGGCCGGCGCTTGCGTAGATCGTGACCCAGCGCCCACGGCCGGGTGCGCCCCAGTCGACGTAATCCTGCGCGAGCGGGTTGTCGCGCACTATTTCCGCCAACGGGCGCACACCGGAGCGATAGAGCACATAGTTGACAGTGCTCGAGCAATCCTCATCGAGCGCGCCCAGGGGATCAGGGTGCCCCGCTGGGCCGTACGGCAGATCCTGCAACTCGTTGCCAGCCACGACCATCGCCTGAACGCTCGGCGGCACTCCCGCCGGGACGAGCGCGAGATGGCCATCGCCCGGCTCCAACTCAGCCCGCTCACCGGCGATGAACCTAACCGCTGTCGGGCTCCTGCCCTCGAGCGCGAGGTCGGCGCCTTCGAGCCCTTCGGCGCTTTCTCCGGACTGCGCCGCCGGCGAAGATGAGTGTTCATCCGCTGCCAGGGGTGAGGATGGGCCGGAATAACGCGCCGCCCAGCTTTCAACCTCTGCGACATACCAGCTGGCGTGGTTGTAGGCATATATCGCCCGGCGGTAGCTGCTTGGCGCCCCGGATGCACGCAGGTAGTTCGCAGCCGAGTAGATCGCGTCAGCCGGGTTCCAGCGGTCGGGCGAGCCATTGCCTTCGGCGGTCACTCCGTACTCGGTCCACGTCGAGGCGAGGAACTGCATCGGGCCACCGGCGCCGGCCGAATTGACAGATCCGTCGTGCGTGCACGACGGATCTGGGCCGCGTCCGTGATCGCACTCCACCTTGCCGATCCCGGCGAGAACCGCCCAGCTGAGGCCGTATCGTTCCGCCGCGCGCTCATACAAGTGCAGGTAGAGCGATGGAATTTCCCTCAGCGCCAGCGCCGAGACGCTGCCGCCGGGCGCCTGTGCGGTAAAAGCACCCAAACTGCCCAGCGACGACCCACCGAGCGCTGCGAGCGCCGCCAGCGCCAGCAAGACCGCCCCCACACACGCAGCCGCACCGATGGCAATCAACCCTGCCCCCGCCCGCTCAACGCGGCGTGCCGTGGCGGAGCTTACCGTCACGGCCGGTCTCTGCCCAATTGGCGTTTACGCCGCGCTGCCACCTCGCGTGCGTCCCGCATGACGCTGGAGCGATCGGCGCCAGAAGCACGCCCGGCACCGCCACCTCCACCTCTCGGCGTGCGGCCGATCTGCAGCCATGCGTCGCGTGGCGCGCCGTCCCCATGCCCCGTCGGCATCCTGTGCCCCGCGTCACGCATGTGCTGCTGAACCGCACCGTCGAACTTCTTGCCGGCTCGGCGTCCCTCCCGGCGGTCCAAGCTCGGCACCTCAGCCGCGTCCGCGAAGCTCTGCGCCGTATCCCTCAGGTCCTTTCGCAAAGCCAGCTCGCGATCGATCTCCAGGCGCGCGAGACGCTGCTCGGGCGGGCTCAGCCGTTCGTAGACCACCCGCCCGTAACCCGCGAGGCCCGACAGCGACGCATAGTCTCGACGCTCACCCGCGCGTGCGTGAGCAGCGTTCGGCAGCGCTACCTGCGCATCGAGGAAGCGCCCGTGCCGCTCCAACTGCTCGCGAGGCGGTCGCCCACCTTTCGCCCGCTCGGCATCTCTGGCAGTCCGCTTGGCGGAGTTGAGCGTCGCCTGCTCGTGCTCGATCTCGGCGCTGACGCGCTGCGCACGCCACGCGAGGGACGTAGCCCGACGCCGCTGACCGTCTCCAACCGCTGCAGCGCGTTGGTGCTCGAGGCGCTCGAGCTGTGCCCGCTTCGCCGATATCACCCGGCCGATCGCCGTCGCCCGCGCAACGCGATGGCGCGCATCGTCATGCTCGCCACGCGACATCCGATACGACTGCTCGTCGGCACCCGCTCGCGCCCGCTGCTTGCCAACGAGGGCCTGCTGGCGGCGCCTCCCAACGTCCGGAGCGGGCTTCGCGAGCTTGCCTTTTGCCCAGCGCGCGGCGGTAATCATTTGGTTGTGCTCGATCGTGTCCCGCGCGCGGCGCAGCACCGAGCGGCGCAGCGTGTGCTCGCCGTGATCCTGATACCTGAGCGTGCCCTCGGCGATGCCCAATGCATGGTGGCGGTGTGCGTACGCGCCCCACCAGAACGACGACATCAACAGCCATTGCATCCACCATCCGAGTGCTGTCAAGTCGGACAGGACCGAGATGGTCGCCAACGCGATCCCTAGCAGGAACGAGAACACGAGCTCGGAGACAACCGCGGCCAGCAGGCGCGCGATCCACTTGCGGAACAATGCCCGCCCGCCATCACCAAAGGCTGGTGCGAGCACCATCACGGGGGCCACCAGCAGATACAGCATGCTGAACACGGCCGAGGTCAGCAGCCGCACCGCCACGAATCCAAGCAGCAGCAGCAGGCCCAACAGCCCGGATGAGATCAGCAGCACACCCAAGATGCGCATGAGCGTTCCTCCGGCGGTCCTGAACTCCGCCTGCGCAGCGTTGGGGCCATGGCAGTTGGTCGCTTCGGCGCTCTGGCAGAGCGTGCGCAGCAGCGATCCCTGGTTGTTGATCGAGTTGCGCGCAGGCCCGTTGGCGGGGAGCGCGAGGAACACCGCGCCGTTGCTACGGGCGGCGCGCAATAGCTCGGCGCTGTGTTCCAATGCGCTCGCCTGCGCGGCGGTCGCCTTTACGCAGGGGGCCAGAACCGTGCCACTCGGCTCACACCAGCGACTCGCGAGCTCCTGCGCGGCGATCTTCAAGCCCGCTACTCGCAGG
The DNA here is from genome assembly GCA_035487855.1 of Solirubrobacteraceae bacterium. Lineage (GTDB taxonomy): Bacteria > Actinomycetota > Thermoleophilia > Solirubrobacterales > Solirubrobacteraceae > Palsa-744. Next base: position 36,534 of record DATHLT010000083.1, on the reverse strand, counting down.
CGCGGATCCAGTCGCGCCGGTTCCCGACACCAACCCACGTTCCCGAACTCCATGTAGCACCACGGCACTTCGATTGCCGCGGCAAATACCGTGTCGAGGCTCGTCCCCAGCGTCTGTCCCGGGGCCGAAGGCGAACCGTGAGCGGCTACCGCGAGCGTTCCGAGGCTCGCCTCGTCAGCCCACTGGCCGAGCGCCCCGACGGTACCTGCGGGATTCGCGATGATCCAGATTCCCCCGACCATCATCGCCACCATCACCATCACCTCGCCGAGCGTGTCGGCGACGCGGCGGCGAATCATGCCGTGGTAGAGCGCAAGCACCGACGCGATTGCCAGCGCGATCGGCAGCCAGGGTTCGGTGAACGCACCCTCCATCTGGCGCAGATGCGTGCTCATGTCCGCCGCAACACTCCCGTCGAATAGGTCGATCGAGAAGGACCACTCGAGCATCACAACGAGCGCGTGCACAGCCCAGACCAACCCCGTCCAGAGCGGGGTCACGAACATGTCTTGCAGGATCGTCGACCCCCATGCGGTGGTGTTCAGCAGCCCCGAGTCGATATGCACGTCAAGGCCGTAGTTGCCTGTTGGCGCGGGCGCCGCCGCGAACCCCGACGTTTCGCAGTTGCGTCTACCCGTGGCCGACAGTTCACTTACGAGCTCGCCCTTGCACGAGGGGCTGCCGAGACCGTTGCTCACCAGTGGATCGGCTTCCCCCTGGGGTGTCTGCCCGATGTCTTCTTCACCGCCAGTGACGGCGTCGATCGACGTGAGCGGAGCACTGCTCGGCGCTTTTTGTACACCGGCGCGTACCTGCCCCGAAGGGCGCGCAGCGCTGGTCACAGGCGTTCGCTCGACGCTGCTCGCGGGCTGCGCGAACACCGCGACGGCTTGGTAGCCGTAGCCGGCGATCGCCAGGGGCACACTCAGTGCCACACCAGCAATCCGGCGTGCCTTCACTAAGTTGTCGGGGTGGTCGAGAACGCGCGCAGCAGCGAGGGCACGACAACGTCCACCTGGATCGCCTCCACACGCCCGCTGTGGTCGCGGAACAAGCAGCGCCCCGCATCGAGCTCCAACAGGCTCTGGCGCATCCGCTCATCGTCAGGGTCGAGACCCAGCAATGTGAGAGCACGAGACGCCTCCATGGGTGAGCGCATCCCAAAAACGAACGTCGCTCCGATCAAGTTCTCGAGCGACTCGCGCTCGCCGACGAGCGCGTCGGTGACCAGCTGCGTGCTGATGATCGGGACAGCCAGCTCCGAGCGACCCATCCGCTGCAGCGAACCCAACAGCGTGCGACCGACGGGATCCCCCAGCAGCCGCCAGCCCTCGTCGAAGGAGAACAGCTTCAGCCGGTCGCGCTCCGAGCCCATCAGATGCATCGCGAACATCGCGATCAGCCGCACGATCTGCTCGCCCACACGCTCAGCCTGGGAGTACTCCGAGCGCGCCATACCGGGCGGTGGCGCGGGCAGGTCTCGGATCGGCAGGTAGGTGACCTGCCGATGGCCCACAGGCGGCAACTTCACCTCGTCGTCTGCGAAGCCCAGCTGGGTGAGCCCCGAACGGGCGTACACGTCGAGCGCCTTGCCCACGAGCATGTCGGTTGCATCTCCCTGCGTGAGCGCTCGCACCACCTCGCGGCAGGTTGGATCCGTCGAGCGGGTGAGAACACGATCGACGGCGCCCACGACCGCGGTCTCCCATGCGGGCTCGGCCCTAGCCGGTAGCAGATCGCGCAGGAACGACACCGCTGCGTCCTGGCGCAGATGCGCAGGGGCCACCCGGAGCGGGTCGAGCATCCCGCGCAGTGCCGGATCCGGCCGCAGCGTTACGCACTCCACGTGCGGCGCAACATCGGGCAGCAGGTGGAAGCGGTGATCGCCCTTGGGGTCGCAGTCGATCACTCTCGCGCCTTGCAGGAAGCCCTCGTACTTCAGCTTCTGTGCCAGGGTCGTCTTACCTGAGCCGAGCGCGCCCACACTCAAGATCGTGGTGTTGCGATCGCTGTCGGAGCCCTCCCTCAGATTGAATCTGACCGGCTGCCTGGACGCGGTCAACGTGTGACCGAGATAGAACCCTCGACTCGACCCGGCCGCGTGCGCGGCGGTCGGCATCATCGCCGCGATCTGCTCGGCCGTCAGTGTGTCGTCATAACCGGCCAGCCTGGTCCGCTGTCCAGGCAAGTGCTGCAGGAACAGCTGCAGTTGATCACCCAGCGGTCGGTGCAGGCGAATCTCGCCGTAGGCACGCCTGCACATCTCCACGCGCTCCTCGAGCTCCTGCTCATCGCGCGCGGAGACCGCGATTGCCAGCGTCGCGCGCAACAACGGTGGCTTGCTCGATGCCTGCAGATATGCGAGCAGGTCGCGCGCCTCCTGCGTACGCTCGTAGCCCAGATCGGAGACTCCCTGCTCGCCGCTGGACTCCGCCCGCACGATCTGATCGGCGTCCTGAATACGTCGCCGCGCAATTCTCAACGCGAGCTCGTTGGGTAGGAAGCGCGCATTCAACGAGAGGTCGATCCCGAAGGGCAAGCTTTCGGCCGGCGCGAACATCAGCTCGGCACGCGCACCGGGGAAGCGCACGCGCTCGGGAAGGGCGCCCATCACCAGTTGGGCCTGCCAGCTCGTGCCCAGCTCTGACTCGATCCTCAGTGCGCGACCGCGATGCTCCACATAGCTGTCGCTCCAGCGCATCACGTCCCCCTCCAGTGGTGCCAGGATGGCCTCTCCGTTGCGCTCGAACACGAGTGCGCGTGGTTCGTGCAGCGCGTCGATCACAGGCTCGCCCAAGCCCCTACAGAAGGCTCTGCGCACAAGCCATTGCAGCTCGACTCCACGCGCCTGGCGCACATCGAGGAAGTCGGACAGCCGTGCGTGGACCTGGTCCGCTCTCACCCGGGCTCGCTCCAACTCTGTTGCTTTCAACAGGCGCCGGTCGCGCATCGTCAGCGTGCGCTTTAGTCCGTCCAACCACTCCCGCGGATGCTGAGCTGCCACGCGCGAGACGTAAGAGGCGACGTCGCGCTCGGGCTCACGCAGGCTCACAAGCATGAACAGCGCCGGCTGCGCCGCGCCGATGTGATCCAGCCGGCGTGCGTGCTCATCGATGTAGCGCTTACGTGAACGCGCACCCGTGCCCTGGCCATTCTGGCCGCCGGCAACCTCGTCGCGTAGCTCTGCCGCGTAGCGATCCAGCTCCCATCGCCGACAGACCCGCAAGATCTGGATGTCGGCCTCGATCGCCTCGAGCGCCCCGATCAGTGCCAGGAAGCGACCCCGCTTGCCTTCTTCACCAAGCCACGCGTAAGAGGAGGTGCGAACCGCAAACGCCGCCCACACATCGTCGGAGCCTCCAGCAAAAACGCAGTTGCCGTAGACGAACTCCAGCGGCGGCCTCACGCTCGGATGCCTGCTTCGCTACTCGATCTCACCCGCAGTCTCGCTCCTACCCCGAGCGAGATCACCTGACCCTGTGCAAGCACTTGCGCGCCGGGCTTCTGGCGCAAGCTCAGCACCGGACGCAAGCCGGCTCGCGCGATGCCGCTGGAGCCCAACTCGCGTGCCCTCCCGTGACGCTCGTGCTCGACGGACACGAGCACGGCGCCCGGCCCGGTGTAGCGCAGTCCGCGCATATGGTGATCAGAGCCGTCTGGAAGCAGCAGGATCTCCTCCGGGCGCCACATGTCCCCAACCGACTCGCACCGACGCACACCCACCAGCCGGCGCGGAGCGGTCCAGTAGCGCACGAGCGATTGCGCCGCGAGGTGAAAGACGCGCCCCTCGATGCGGATCACGCTCAGCACCGCGGCGCCCGCCCCCGGCAGTGCAAGATCGCGTACGAACCACGGAAGCACACCGGACAGCGAGCCGATCAGCGGCAGCCCCCAAGCCACCAGTCCCACCGCGAGCAGAGTCAAGAAATACAAGACGCCTCTTACAGGAACCCCACCTGGGTTGAGCCGAACGCGGTCGACGCTGTAGATGCGACGCTCCAGATCGAACACTCGTCGGTAGGAGCGGACCTCGATCATTGCGCCCCGAACAGCGACGTGACCGTGTCGCGCAGCAGGCCAATGCCAGCCGGGGTCGCCATCAACACCGACACAATCCCCACCGCGAATACGCCTGCGGCCTCCTTGAAGTCCCGGCGGAAGGCCAGCACCGTTGCGGTCACCGCGAACGCAAGGCCGATCAGGCTCATCGCAACGGCACGTCCTGTATTCCCTGCCTTCGCAGCGGCAGATTCCAGCGAGCCTCCTGAGCTTTCAGTCGTTGTCGTCTGCGTGGGCGCGGCCGACTTGGCCTCAACCGCAGCGCGGGCCGAAGACGCCAGCGCTCCCAGCCAGATGCACAACACACCGCATGCCAAGAGTGCGCCAGCCTGCAAGCGAAACCTGCCTTTACTCATCGGGTTCTCCTTCGGTCCGGGGTCTATTCATCAGGGTCCGTCTGCACAGCTGAGACCTCCCAGCGCCCCTGCTGACGAAGCACGTCCAGTTCGTAGGCGAGCGTGTACTGGGCACCTCGTCGATCACGCGCCTGCACCGTGGCCAGCACCGATCCCTCGCCGGGCGCCCAGTCGAGGCGCTGCATCGAGACGAGGCTGAGCGGCAAGCTTGGAAGCGAGATGCGCGCGCTCTCGGTCAAGTCGGCTTCGAGCTCGCTGGACGACGCAGCGAGATAGTTGTGCAGCACCCGCTGCACAACCGTCGCAAGCGCCGGTTCGGCGACTTCGCGTAGATGTCCCTGCGCCTGTGCCGGACCGGTATCAGGTGCGCCAACAAACGCGGGGTAGCCGCCAAGCGCAAGACTGCCACGCGCCGTTCGCCATACCGGCACCGTCATGTACAGCAGGCCCGACGTGTCCGTTTGTGCCGCAACGGTGTAGACGTGCTCCTGTGGCTGCGGTTCGCGCGCCTGCACCGCTTCGGCCCATTCCACGTGCTGCTCGCCGCTTGACGGCAGCACAAGGCCAGCGTCCGATTCGAGCCCCGGGCCAAGGAACGGTTCAAGCGCAGCCACGTCCGCCTGCGGTTCCGAGGCATTCCATGTGAGGTAGAGACGAACGAACAGCACCGCAAATGCTTCGGCCGCTCGATCCGGCGGAGCGGCCTGATGCACCGCCGGAGAGGCCCTGCCGAGCCCCACTGGCGCGATCACGAATCGGACGCTCGCTGCCAACCCGGCCAAGGCCATGACGCACAGCAAGTAGCGGGGCAGTTCACGAGCTAGACGGATGCGCCACAGCGCGCGAGTGGCAATCGTCACCGTAGGGTGTCGCCGCGTGAGCTCCACTGACAGGGTTCTCACCGCTCGAAGCCGAACTCGGCCTGTACCGGCTGCTGAGCGCTCGTCGACGTACCGGCCCAAGAGTCCGCGACACTCACAGGTGACCCGGTATCCGCCGCCTGCATGACGTGCCTCGGCCCTGAAACGCTCTCGACCGGCGAGCGTGAGGCCCCACGACTGCCCCTACCTCGACTGCGCCCGCCTTGTTCTGACGCCGCGAACGGCTTTCCCGCCGTCCTCACCCGGCTGCGGCGCCCAGCGATATGCGCCGCGACACCGCTGCGACCAACCAACTTTCCGAGATGGGATGGGATAGCCATGCCTGTATGCACCGGTGCCACACCGCCACGCGCGTGCACGGACGACCCACTTGCCGCCGACAAGCGCCCGATGCCTCGGCGGCGCGCGCCGGCCACCCTCGACACACTCGTGATCGCGACGATGCCGCCGACCACACCGACGACCGCAAGCAAGATCGTCACGCCGGCAATCGTCTGGAGCTGATGGCTGGCGCTGTTGGGATGCGAAGCTGTGCCCTGGTCCTCGTCTGCTGTCGCAGCGGCAAAGAACTCGTCCTCGCTATACACGCGATAGACCTCACGGGGTGCTCGCCGCAGCAGCGTCATCGCACCACCGTCGATCCCTGCACGCCTGCGGCCGGCGGCCAGAGCGGGGAGCTCGCCGGCCACCGGCCGCTTGCGTGCGGATCGGATTCACCGTACGGTCGTCCGTTCAACCGACCGTCGGCGTCCCAGGGAGCGCATCTATGAGTGGGGGGATAATGGTTCATAGGGCGTCCCTGCTTTCCTCTCCGACCAGCCATCAGCTAGTGGGACACCGAGTCCTCGGCCATCAGCTGACGCAGACGGGCACGCGCACGCTGAGCGACCTTCCGATACTTCTCCTCCGACCAGCCGAAGCGCCGGCAGATCTCGCCCCGCTCCATCTGCAAGCCGATCTCGCAAACAAGAGCCAGCTGCTGGTCGGATGTCAGCTGGCGCGCGAGCGCCTGCACGTTGCGCAGTTCCTGGCGCAAAATCGTCAGCTGCACGGGATCCGCGCGTCGATCCACGATTTCGATCTCTGTGTCCTCGGTGCTGCCAAGCGGCACGGATGTCTCGAGCGCCGCTTGCATCGGGCTGCGCCCCGCCAGCGCGCGACGGCGATCTTGGACCCGCGACAGGAAGCGCTGCTCGAGCACATTCGCCAGATGCAGCCGGCTAGAGAACTGGCTCCCCGTGCGGGCGTTGGCAATCAGCTCAACGGTCGCTTGGCTGTAGCAATCTTCGAGGTCCTCACGGCGCAGCCGGTGGTGGTGCACCCGCAACAGCAGCTCGCGCTTCGCGCGTGCGATCAGCGCCACTTCCTCCGCCGGGTCGAATCCATGCACACGACGCGCGCCTGCGGACAAGCGCATGCGCGGATCTCTTGCATTGGGCTGCGATCGGGTAGACACATGCACATGTCGCGCCGAGCGCCCCGCACACCCCCCACCCAATTTCCTTGCGCCACACCTCCCCTGGCCAGGTGCCGGTCCGCCAGAGCCATCCGATGACCCTGACCGACCGCCTCCACAATCTCGACCGCCGCCAGCAGCAGGCGCCGCGGATCGGCTTCCTAGCCGCCGTCGTCAAGAAGTTCGGTGATGACCAGGCGGGGCAGCTTGCCGCGCTGATCGCGTACTACGGCTTCGTCTCGCTGTTCCCGTTGCTGCTCGTGCTCGTGACCGTGCTTGGGTTCGTGCTCGAGGGCAATCCCAGCGCTCAGGCGAGCGTCTTGAACTCAACGCTCAGCCAGTTCCCGATTATCGGCACCCAGCTGCAGGAAAACGTCCATTCGCTCAAGGGCAGCGGCGTCTCGCTGGCTATCGGACTGATCGGCTCGCTGCTCGCCGGACTCGGTGTCACTGGAGCGGCGCAGAACGCCTTCAACCAGGTCTGGCATGTGCCCCACAAGCATCGTCCGAACTTCCTCACCTCGCGGCTGCGCGGCGTCGGACTGCTGTTTGTTCTCGGCCTGCTCGCAATCGTCTCAACGGTCTCCGCCGGCTTCGTCACCGCCGGAGGCGAGGGCATTCTGGAAGTGCTCGGCGGAATCGTCGTCGCGCTGATCGTCAACCTGCTGCTGTTCTTCACCGCCTTTAGGCTGCTGACTGCTGCGGAGGTCAAGACGGGGGATCTACTGCCGGGCGTGATTTTCGGCGCGATCCTCTGGCAGATTCTCCAGCACGTCGGGGGCCTCTATGTCGATCACGTGATCCGCCACGCGAAGGAGACCTCAGGCTTCTTCGCCCTTGTGCTGGGCATGCTCGCCTGGCTCTACCTGGGCGCTCAAGTTACGCTGATCGCAGCCGAGGTGAACGTCGTGCGCGCCCGGCGGCTGTGGCCGCGGAGCTTTTTCTCCGAACCGCTGCTCGAGGCCGACAAGCGAGCGCTGACTTCGTCGGCCGAGGTCGAGGAGCGCGTGCAGGATGAGAACGTTGAGGTCAGCTTCGAAGACCCGTAGCGAGCGCTACGTCATTGGCACGGTCGCGTCGCCTTTCTCTTTGAGCAGCTGGTCCCAAGTGCTGAACGACATGCAGAAGCGTCCACCCACGGCAAACACCGTGCCCCAGCTGTTCCAGAACCACACGAGTTCGTTCTGCGCGTCGATCTGGTCGGCGACGACCTCGTGGCCGCCACGCACGGTCGCGCCCGGCGCGATCTCCACGAGGCCCTCTGCACTCGGCGTGTCGAAACTCGTGTACCAGTTGATGCCCGTGATCACCGGACGCAGCACGAGCGCCTTCAGTGCATGATCGATGCCGAACGCGTGCTTGTAGGAGCTGATCAGGCCGAGGTCCTTGGCGGCCTTGCAGACCATCAGGCCGCTGCCGCCCGGGTCGTTCGGGGGGTAGGGGTCGCCCTCCAGGCTCGTCTCCCTTTCATAGACATGGATGGCCTCGGTCTCGTTGAGCGCGGCGCCGCCGGAGAAGTTGGGGGCCGAGTCCAGCGCGCCGCAAAGGGCGTTGGCCGTGCACGAGCCGAGTTCGCCCTGGTTGAGCGGCAGGCCGGTCGCTTCGTGTTTGACGCTTTCCACTGCAGGCGCTCGCTCCGCTGGATGTTCGCGCGAGCGCTCATCGTGGTGAATGTGGCGGCCCAGCCGCTTGCCGCCTACGACCTGCTCGCTGATCTCCTCTTGGAATATGCCGTCGCTCGCCACGTGCGCCTTCCTTTCCGATGGACATGGGCCCCACAGCCCGGTTTTGAAGAGTTCTAACTGCTGAGACCGTGGCTGTCAATGAATCTGCTCTAGATAGACACAACCTGGACGACATCACCTGTAAAGCAAGGGCGCAAGCGGTGCCCCAGTGAGCGCGTATCGCGGGTTTCGCCAGCAGGCGGGGCTCCGCTCGAGTGGCACTCTCGCGCTCGAACTCATACCCACATCTGGCTTCACAAAGCCATATCTGGGGCGATTGGAAAAGTACTTGTGTGCGCAACGACCTCGCGCTATACTAACTAAACTTTCGTAAGCTCATATGGAGCGACTATCTAATGGCACCTTCCTCTTCAAACCCAGACAAGCCAACCGTCCAGCCCTCCGTGCCAGCACCACGCCTGCGGCTGATCCCACTCGACGACACCGTTGTGTTCCCCAACATGGGCATCACGCTCACGATCGATGTAGGCGATGACGAGCGCGTAGTGCTCGTACCGCGCCACGAGAACGAGTTCCTCGAGGTCGGCACCATCGCTGAGGTCTCCGAGCAGATCCGTCTGCCCGGGGGCGGCCGCGCGGTCGCCATCTCCGGCGAGCACCGTGCGCTGATCGGCAAAGCCGAGACCGGCCCCGGTGGTGAGCTGCGCGTGGAGGTCGACGAGCGCCCCGACGCGGTGCCCACCGACAAACGCACCCGCGAGCTCGAGCGCGAGTACCGCGCAACAGTCGAGGAGATCCTCGAGCTGCGCGGCGACGACGGACGCATCTCCGCGTTCTTGCGCGCCATCGCTGAGCCCGGCGCGCTGGCCGACTCCGCCGGCTACTCCCCCAACCTCACCTACGAGCAGAAGGTCGAGCTGCTGCGCACGCTCGACGTCACCGAGCGCCTCGATCTGGCCGTCAAGCTTCAGCGCGACAGCCTCGCCGAGCTACAGATCCGCAAACGCATCCGCGAGGACGTGCAGGAGGGCGCTGAGAAGCAACAGCGCGAGTACTTCCTGCGCAAGCAGATGGACTCGATCCGCAAGGAGTTGGGCGAGGACGACGCATCCGTGGCCGACGAGTACCGCACCAAGATCGAGGATGCGGACATGCCGCAGGACGTCAAGGAGCAGGCGCTCAAGGAGCTCGCACGTCTGGAGCGGATGGGCGAGCAGACCGGCGAGTCGAGCATGATCCGCACCTACCTCGACTGGCTGATAGCCGTCCCCTGGGGCAAGCGCTCCGAAGAGCACCTCGACCCCGTGGCGGCGCGTGCAGTGCTCGACGCCGACCACGCCGGGCTGGAGGACGTCAAGGACCGTGTCACGGAGTACCTGGCCGTGCGCAAGCTGCGCCAGGACCGCGACATCGAGGCCGACCCCAAGTCCGGGGCGATCCTCACCCTGATCGGGCCTCCCGGCACTGGCAAGACATCCATCGGCGAGTCCATCGCCCGCGCCACCGGACGCGAGTTCGTACGCATGTCGCTCGGCGGTGTGCGCGACGAGGCGGAGATCCGTGGACACCGACGCACCTACATCGGCGCACTGCCGGGCAGGCTCGTCAGGGCACTCAGGGACGCCGGCACGATGAACCCGGTGATCCTGCTCGACGAGGTCGACAAGGTTGGCGCCGACTGGCGCGGAGACCCTTCCGCGGCACTGCTCGAGGTCCTCGACCCCGCGCAGAACCACTCGTTCCGCGACCACTACCTCGACGTCGAGCTGGACCTCAGCCAGGTGATGTTCCTGGCCACGGCCAACGTCGCCGACACGATCCCCGGGCCGCTGCTCGACCGCATGGAGGTGATCAGCTTCGACGGCTACACCTCCGAGGAGAAGCTCGCCATCGCCAAGGGCTACCTGTGGCCGCGCCAGCGCGACCGCAACGGCCTGCGCGAGGACGAGGTCGAGATCGCCGATGAGGTGCTGCGCACAATCATCTCCGACTACACGCGCGAGGCCGGCGTACGCAGCCTCGAGCGCAACCTCGGCACCGTGTTGCGCAAGACAGCCACCAAGATCGCCTCCAGGAAGACCAAGCTCAAAGCGCCCGTGCAGATCGACACCGATGTCGTGCGTGACGCGCTCGGACGCCAGAAGTTCTTCCAGGAGTCAGCCGCGAGGACCGCCACGCCCGGCGTCGCAACCGGGCTCGCCGTAACAGGCGCCGGCGGTGACGTGCTGTTCGTCGAGGCCACCGCCATGAAGGGCGGCAGCTCTGGCGGCAACAGCCTCGTGCTGACCGGTCAGCTTGGCGATGTCATGAAGGAGTCCGCCAAGATCGCGCTCTCCTACGTGCGCGGCCACGCTGAGCAGCTGGGCATCGACGAGAGCGCGTTCGAGAACAGCGAGTTCCATGTCCACGTGCCCGCCGGGGCGATCCCCAAGGACGGCCCCAGCGCCGGCGTCACGATGGTCACAGCACTGGCCTCGCTGCTGTCCGGGCGTCCCGTCAAGCACACCGTCGGCATGACCGGCGAGGTCACGCTGCAGGGCCGGGTGCTGCCGATCGGCGGCTTCAAGCAGAAGGCGCTCGCCGCCCATGCTGCCGGGCTCACCGACGTGATCCTGCCGGAGCGTAACCGCGGCGATCTCGACGACATCCCCGAGGAGGTCCGTGAGCAGATGACCTTCCACCCGGTGATGACCGTCCAAGAGGTCCTCGACCGCGCGCTGGAGCCCGCTCGCCATGTCGCGCACGCGTAGATGTGACCCCGTCCCCGTGGAGGTCCGCGAGACCGCGGACCTCCTCGAGCGGCGCTGGCAGCTCTCGATCCTCTACGCCGCGCTCACCGGCGCGCTGCGCTTCAACGAGTTCGCCGACGCCGTCGCCGGGATCTCCCCGCGTATGCTCTCAGAGCGCCTGCGCGATCTCGAGGCGGCGGGGCTCGTGGAGCGCACCGTGATCCCGTCCAGCCCGCCCACCGTCGAGTACAGGCTCACGACCAAGGGCCGGCGACTCGCACCGATCATCGAGGCGATGCGCGACTACGCACGTCAACCGATCTAACCGTCAGAATGCAACCGCATGTCAGGCAAACCAAATGCCACAGCGTGTCCCGGTTGCGGAAAGTCCTCTAACGGATCTGACCGTTTCTGCACAGGCTGCGGAACAGCTCTAGCCGCTGCGCCCATTCCAGACGCGTCTCTAGAGGCCGCCGGCACAGCTATACCCAGATCCCCTAGACCGGCTGAGCCCCAGCCAGTTCAGCCACTCACACAGGCTGCGTGCAGATCAGATCGCCGCGCTCCGGCTCTACCCATAGTGGGCGTCACAATCCTCGCAGTCGTAATCGCCATCGCTCTGTATGCCAGCGGTGTCTTCGGCTCATCAGGCAAGTCTCATCCCAACGTCCCGAGCACAGCCACTACACCCGCGACGACTGCCACGGTCCCACCGCCATCGGCGAGCACCACTACGAGCACAGCCACCAACGCCCTCCCACCCACCAACCCAGGTCCTACAACTACCCTGCGCACCTATCTTCAAGAGCTGGGCTCAGGTCGCGAGCGCGCGGCCTTCAGCTCCATGTCAGCCAATTACAGGCACAAGAATCCATCCTGGGTGACGGAGCGTGAAGAAGCCCACCCACAGATCAAGCTGATCTCGATAGGTACCGCCAACTACTTCGCGGGCGCAGCCGCTGTGCCGGTCGAATTCTATGGTCGCGACAAGTTCCCTTCGCATGGCAGCGATACTCAGTGTCGCCTGTTCAACGGAGCTATCACCATGGTCCATGTCGGAAGCCAATGGCAATATGAACCTGCTGCTAGTCACCTCGTCGCCGTGGTAGTGCCACCCGGCAGCGCGAACTGCCCAGGCTAGGACGGCTGAGTGAGTCGATGACGAGACGAAGCAGCCGCCGCCGGCTGAGAGTCGCACGCGCAGGCATACCCGCGCTAATCGCCGTCGGCGCTTCCATCGCTCTTGTGGGCGCATCGTCGCGCAACAACAACAAACGACATGCAAGCACCCACCCGCCTGCAGCCCACGCTGATACCGTCAGCACTGACCACCGCCACAGCACGGCTGCCACCGGCTCGCAGCATCCTATGAGCCTATCTGCGCTGATCGGACAGACGATCGTCTCGCGCTTCTACGGCACCCAACCGTCTCGGGACTTGCTCGCCCGGATCGAGGCAGGCGAGATCGGGGGCGTGATCCTTTACGGTGAGAACACCGCCGATGGCCTTGATGCGGTTCGCGCCCTCGATCGACGTCTCCAAAATGCGGCTGCCCGCAGTGGCCGCCCGCCCCTGCTGATCATGACCGATCAGGAGGGTGGCACGGTCAAGCGCCTCGCCGGGCCTCCCACGTTAGCGGCCGCCGCTATGAGCTCGATAGCAATCGCCCAACAGCAGGGCGTCGAAACAGGCCGCCTGCTGCGCTCGGTTGGGATCAACGTCGACCTCGCGCCAGTCGTCGACGTCGAGGAAGACGGCCGGTCCTCATTCCTTGGGACGCGTTCCTTCGGCTCAAACGTGGGTCTCGTGGCGGCCCACGCGTGTGCCTTTGCTGACGGGCTCGCGTCACAGGGCGTCGCCTATACGCTCAAGCACTTCCCCGGCCTTGGCCTGGCTGAAACCAGCACAGACGTCGCACCCGTATCGGTGAACGCCCCCGTCGGCGTATTGCGGGCTGACTATCTGCCCTATCTCGAGTGCAGCTCCAGTCAACTCGCGCTCGTCATGGTCGATAGCGCCTCGTACCCCATGCTCTCGGGTTCACTCCCCGCGGTCATATCGCCAGAGATCTACCAGCGCGAGCTGCACATCGCCGTCCAGGGCGACCCGCCGCTGACGATCAGTGACAACCTGGAAGCGCCCGCGCTGGCATCCATCCCGGCATCCAGCCTCCGGGCAATCGACGCAGGACTTGACCTGGCGTTGTATGCCTCCACCGAACGCGGTTCTGCGACGGCGTACCGGCAGTTGCTCGCGGACGCACGCGTCGACAAGCTCAACCCAATACGCATTCGCGCCGCCGTCGCCAGGATCGAGCAGCTGAAGCGCATCTTGCGTTGACGTGAACGCGAGCAACCACCGGACATGTCTCACCGGTCAATCGATGACTCCCCAATGCGTCCCCGCCAGGTCACCCTTCGACTGCAGATCCGCGATCAGTGCTCCCAGCTCCACCACCACCTGCTCAGCCTGCGGGCCCGGCAGCGCCAGCAGCAAATCCCTCGCGTCCTGGGGACCTGAAGCAGCGGTCAGCAACTGCCCGTACGGCCCTAGGATGGACACAAACAGGGATTTGAAAAATCCTCCTCCACGTGTCTCACCGCCGAATCCCAGGGGACTCGACTGTGATGATCCGGAGTGAATGCTCACCCCAACCGCCCCACGTTGGCCAAGCCCCTGACTGAGCAAAAACGCTCCGAAGCCAGCGATGATCAGCAACAGCAGGCCACCACCGGTGGAGCCTTCCAGCACCGAGGACAGCCCTGCGAGCCCAATCACGCAAACGATGACCGCCGCGAACAGACTGAAGCTGCGGGACACGTAGGCACTTACACCCGTCACATGCTCAACCTGGGTTTCTTGCAGGACCAGGCTCCGCTTGCCTCCCCGCCGCTCGAAGGTAGCGAAGAACAGCACACGGGCGTTCGTCACGAACAACGTTCCTCTCCCCGTCGCCCGCGAGATGCGTAGCCCCAGGATTTCACGCGCCGGAAGGTGTGTCACGGCGTACTGCTTCCATACTCGCTCGCCGTCGCCAAGCGCGATGTCGGTGCCGGGAATGCATGGCCGCGCCGCCCCGGGCACTGTCGGCATCGCCGCTGGCGTTGGAGTCATCCCCGAGTGTGTCGGCTGAGTCTCTGTGAGAACAGCCGGCACACTCCAGCCACATTTCGCACAAATCCGCGCGCCCAGACCGAGAGCGCTTCCGCAATCACCGCAATATGCCGCTCCCTCACCAGGTTCTATTGGGGTCATCGTCACCTCCTGCTTCGTCGTTTAGTCATTAGAAAAGCTCTGGTTCAGCCGCTTCTACACCAGGCGGCGTCGGCTCAGCCGGAGGCGGCGTCGGCTCAGCCGGAGGCGGTCTCGGCTCGGGTGGTGGGGGCGTCGGATCTGTCGGCGGTTCAGCCGTGCTGGTCGTGATTGTCTCGGGCATCGCCGCTGGCGTCGACACATCGGTCGGTTTCACCGCGTCCCGCAACAGCTTGAACGCTGCTGTGCCCGCAGCAATGAACGCACCACCAAGGAGCGCCTCCATCGGCGGCGCATGATGGACGAGCTCGAACAGCACCGACAAAGTCCCAGCCTCACTTGGGCTCGAGACGGCGTACTCGATGATTCTCTTACTCGGCGAGATACGCATAGTCGATCGGCCGGTCTAGGAACACGTACCGTGCGGCCATCAAGGCCACGAGCAGCGGGGGAACCCGCCCAAGGACGGCCGCTTCGTCAATACCAAAGGCAGGCGAGACTTCTTTGAACCTCTCCGCGACTGCCATTGCCGCCTGCGCGACAGTCGTTAGTCCATCCCACTCGCTCCACAGGCCGAAGGCGATGGAGTCCATCTGCATCGAGGTCTTCATGTCCGTTACCTGGTAGACGCCATTGCGCTCGGGCACAGTGCCCGCGCCTAGCGCGATCGGCTGTATCCGAACATCCGCCAATTCAGATCCGACTGTGCTCGGGTCGATGCGTAGGAGAAGTCGAGCCGCTTCCAAGGCGCCAATCGCAGCCTCCGGATCCTCCACGCGGCCAGCTTCCGCCACCACAAGCAACTCGGCCCTTGTCCGCGGTCGCAGAGCTGCGAGCCACACAGCCCATACCTCGGGAATCAGAGGGCAACTTCTTCCAC
This sequence comes from Solirubrobacteraceae bacterium, assembly GCA_035487855.1. GTDB lineage: Bacteria > Actinomycetota > Thermoleophilia > Solirubrobacterales > Solirubrobacteraceae > Palsa-744. The sequence continues at coordinate 21,236 of DATHLT010000083.1, read as the reverse complement.
CGGCGCGAACCCAGGCCGTGGCATCCCTTTTACCCTCCTGCACGAGCGTCACAACACCCTTTGGCAGCCCGACGGCCAGCAGGACTCCGCCGGCGGGGACACTGCCGACGATCGTCGCGGTGGAGTCGGCCTCTTTACGTCTCGCGGCTGCCATGACTGGCGCTCCAGCGCTTGAATCCGAAGAAGAACGGAGGGCCATCAGGTATCGATGCGATCGTCTCGCCGCGTTTGCGCTTTGACAGATCCCAGTCCTCGATCACGTTGCCGTCGAGCACTGTGTCCTGCACGCCCTGCGCCCTCACGGCGTGCTCGATGATGATGCGCTTGCGGTTGCGACCATATCGCTCGCTGACAAACGAGCGGCTGGCCGCGTCCATCAGCCGGAACGCGAAGACAGTGCCAAAGCCGCTGAGGATGCTCGTGCCAATGTCTTCCCCGTAGGAGCTGTAGACCTGGGAGACATTTTGAGTCGCGACCACGAACTTCAGGCCCAGAGAGCGGCCGAAGTTGATGCCATCCGCAAGGTGACTCAGTTCTGGTAGGAGCGCAAACTCGTCCATCAAGAAGAACACATTGCCTTCCGTGTGTTTCCTGCTGAGCGCCTCCTTGATCGCCAAGTCGAGCAGAACCCGATAGATCGGCAGCAACACGGCACCCTTGGCGATGTCGTACTCGACGAACAGCGCACGGGCCTGCTTTTCACGAACGAATTGGCGAACTGAGAAGTCACCCGTATCTCTGAACGTGCCGGAGAACGCCGCTCTCACGGCCTGCTGCAGAAACGCCAGGACCGACTGCCCCAGCCGCTCCTGAACTAGGTAGCTTGCGGTGCCTGCTAGATCAGGCTGCTCCCTCAGCAGGTCATAGAGCGCTCGCTGGGTGGACTCCAGCTGCTCCCGCAACTCTTTGTTCGACCGTGGCCGGTGCATCTCGCCGCGCGCCATCGTCTCGAGCACGGCGGCGAGTACATCACGCGCTGCAGCGGCGAAGAAGAAGTTCTCGCCTGCCTGCCCAAGCTGGTCCGCGAAGATCGTAGAGGCGAGCTCGAATGACTCATCGACACGGCTTGCTCCGGTCTCGAAGAGATCGTTGAAGATGTTCCACGTAACACACTGTTTACCTGGATCCGGGGTGTTGGTGATCACGGCATCGCCGTCTTGATAGAAATCGGCTAGGAAGTCCCCCTTAGTGTCAAATACAACGAACACGTCGTCGGGCTCGCTCTTGTCGCGCAGTGAATGGAAGAGTGCCTCCATCGCGTTCGTCTTGCCCGAGCCGATGCTGCCCAGAAACAAGACATGCGTGCTCAATAGCTCCTTGTTGAAGAGAAAAGCGTTGTTAGTACCTTCGATGACCGCTCGCAGGTCTCTGTCTCGCGGGGAGCCCACCACGCCCTCCAACGTCTCCACTCGATCGCCTTCCAGGATCTCCGTCCACCTTCGGTGCTTTCGCTCTGGCTCTACGCTCGACACACATCCTCCTAATCGGCCAACGGCGCGGCGAGCCTATACAACATTCGCGGCTACCGGGTTGTCTCCAAGGGCTCCGGGTTGATCCCAACAAGCTGACCAGTTGCGCAATCGGCCGCTTGCACATTCACCTGTCGGTTACGTATGCCGCCAGCCCCAACGAGGCCGCCAATCGCCACCAGCGCCGCTGCGATCGCCAAGCCGAAGTGAAAGCTGTGCAGCGACGCCGCATTCGCCGCGCCACTCAGTGCCCGTGCCTGCGCGGGCGCCAGGGCATGCACGTCGGGGCGCCCCAGCGGTAGGCGCTTGGCCGCGCTCAAAGCCGTCCGCGCAGCCGGCCCGAGCTTTGCTCCCGCCAGCCGTCGATCGAGCGTCGCGACGAACGAACCCGCCACAACGGCGCCGATCGCTGCGGTACCCAGCAACCCAGCGACGCGCGCCACCGCATTGTTGACCCCCGAGGCGATGCCAGCCTGGTGCTCAGCGCCCGCAAGCACCGCAGCCGTCAGCGGCGCAACCGTCATCGACAACCCCAGCGCGAACACCAGCAGCCCCGGCAGCACCTCCGAGGCGTATTCCACGCGAACGCCAATCCGCTGGAACAACAGCAGCCCACACGCCGCCACCAACGGCCCCAGCCCCATGAACAGACGCGGACCGTAGCGATCGGCCAGCTTGCCGAAACGACGCGAGAGCACGAACATGATCGCCGTCACCGGCAGTGTCGCCAGACCACTGTCAAGCGGCGTGTAGCCGCCGATCTGCTGCAGGAACAGCACCAGGAAGAAGAACAGGATCGACAGGCCCGCATACATCGAGAACGTCTCGATGTTGCCCGCCGCGAAGTTGCGCCGGCGGAACAGCCCCAGCGGCAGCATCGGCTCGCGTGCCCGTGCCTCGAACAACATGAATGCCACCAGCAGCGCCACCCCCACGGCCAGCGGGACGATCACCGCGGGGCTCGACCAGCCCAGCCGCGGCTGCTCGATCAGCGCGAACACGGGCCCGCCAAGGCCGCACGCACACAACACCGCGCCCGGCAGATCGACACGGCGAGCGCCAGCCGCGCGGGGGGCCGCCCGCGGGATCGCGAGCATGATCAGCGCCACGCACGCCACTACGAACGGAACATTCATCAAAAAGATCCAACGCCACGACGCGATCGCCAGAAGCTCACCGCCCGCCAGCGGTCCCAGCACCGCCGCCATCGCCCCCCACGCCGTCCAGCTACCGATCGCCGCACCGCGCTCGTGCTCATCGAAGGTGTTGACGATCACCGCAAGCGAGCTCGGCACCAGTAGCGCGCCCGCCACCCCCTGCACTGCGCGTGCCGCCACCAGCGTGCCGATCGAAGGCGCGATCGCACACGCAAGCGAGGCCACGCCGAACCCCGACACACCCAAAGCGAACACCCGCCGCTCGCCGAACAGGTCACCCAACGAGCCACCGATCAGGATCAGCGACCCCAGCGTCAGCAGGTAGCCGTTCACCACCCACTGCTGTGCCGCCAGTCCTCCCCCCAGCGCGCGCTGGATCGTCGGCAGCGCCACGTTCACCACCGTCCCGTCGAGCGTCACGATGCCCGAGCCCATGATGCATGCGACCAGCGTCAGGCGCTTTACGCGCGACACAGCGCGGCGGGTCCGACTTGTGAGATCTCGGTGTAGCCGCTGAGCGCAAGCGTCAGATCGAACTCCGCAAGCAGACAGCGCAGCACGTACTCCACACCCGCCTGCCCGTCGATCGCCAGGCCCCACATGTACGGCCGCCCTAGGCACACGGCGTTGGCGCCGAGCGCCAGCGCCTTGAAGATGTCAGCGCCGGTGCGAATGCCACTGTCGAACAGCAGCGGAAAGTCCCTGCCGACGACCTCGCGAACGGCGGGTAGCGCGTCGAGCGCACCGATCGAGCCATCGACCTGACGGCCGCCGTGGTTGGAGACGATCAGCCCGTCGACGCCCGCGTCGAGCGCCCGCCGGGCATCGTCAGCGCGGAGGATCCCCTTCAGCACGATCGGCAGCTGCGTCTGCTCGCGCAGCCACGCCAGGTCGTTCCACGTCACCGTCGGGTTGGCGAACTGGTAGGCCCAGTGGCCGATCGCCGGTCCCGGATCCTCCTCAGGGCTCTGCTCGAGTGCGCCACGGAAAACCGGGTCGGAGAAGTAGTTGGCCACCCCCTCGCCTTTCAGGAACGGCAGGTAGGCGTTCTGCAAATCGCGTGGCCGCCAGCCGAGCATCCACGTGTCGAGCGTCACCACGATCGCTTCGTAACCGGCCTCGCCCGCGCGGGCGACGAAGCTCTCCGCGAGGTCGCGGTCCTTGGGCCAGTACAGCTGATACCAGCGGCTCGCCGGGCCGACCGCCTCCGCCACATCCTCCAGCGTGTGTGACGCAGCCGTGCTCAGAATGAACGGCAATCCCTTGGCGGCGGCCGCGCGGCCAACCGCCAGCTCACCGTCAGGATGAACAATCGACTGCACGCCCACAGGCGCGAGCATCACCGGCGTCGGCATACTCGTGCCCAGCACAGTCGTTGAGAGATCGCGCTGAGAGACATCGCGGAGCATCCGCGGCAGGATCTGCCAGCGCTCGAACGCACGCAGGTTGGCCGCCATCGTCAGCTCGGCGCCCGCGCCGCCCGCGACGTAGCCGAATGCCTCTGGGCTGAGGATCTCCCGCGCGCGCTCTTCCAGCGCCGCCGCCGTCAGTGGCTGGGGCGGAACCTGATCCGCGAGCCCGCCGGCGTAGATCTCGTACTGGAAGTTCGCGTATGGCTGCTCCTGTAGCGCTGGGTCGGCGTCGCTCATGCATCAGACCCTAGATGATTGATCCAGTTCTTCATCGCCGTTGACGCTAGCTTGAGATGCTGTTCAGGAGGCGTTTCTCGTTGTGTGTATCTCTGAGGAGTAGTGATGGCAAGGACCGACCACCCGATGACCCGCAGGCAGCTGCTTCGTTCCGCGGGAGTCGGCGCGGCCGGCCTGGCGCTTGCGGGCACCGTCGGCGAGCTCGTCACCGGCGCGTTGGCGTTATCGCACAGCAACGCACCCCCACTCGCCCCGCGCTGGCACTCCCGGCCGGACTTGCGGATCCCAACGCTGACGGTCACGCACAGCGAGCACGGTGTCTCCACCGACCCGATCTTCCTTGCGCCGTACAACGCCCCCAACGGTCAGGCGGGTGCGGTGATCGTGGACAACAGCGGCGAGCCGATCTGGGAGAACCCGCTGGCGGGCAAGGTGACGACCAACTTCCGCGTGCAGAGCTATCGCGGCAGCCCGGTGCTGACGTGGTGGGAGGGCGACATCGAACTCGGTCACGGTGTGGGCGAATATGTGATCGCCGACTCCAGCTACCAGACCATCCGTCGCGTGCAGGCAGCCCGCGGACTACGCGGCGACCTGCACGAGTTCGTGATCACCCCCCGCGACACGGCGCTGCTGACGAGCTACGTGGTCACGGGCGCCGACCTCTCCTCGGTGGGTGGCTCGCGCAAGGGCACGATCCAGGACGCGATCTTCCAGGAGATCGACCTAGCGAGCGGCGAGGTGCTGGTGGAGTGGCACAGCCTCGATCACATCCCGCTGGAGGAGTCCTACTCCCCCGTGGAAGCTGCCAACTGGGACTTCTTTCACATCAACTCGGTGGACCTGGACGACGACAGCAACCTGCTGGTGTCCGGACGCAGTACCCACACGATCTACAAGATCGATAGGCAGGGCAAGATCGTCTGGCGACTGGGCGGAAAGCACAGCGACTTCAACATCGGCCCCGGCGCCAACTTCGCGTGGCAGCACCACGCCCGTCGCCAGCGTGACGGCACGATCACAGTGTTCGACAACGGCGCCACGCCGGCCGTCGAGCGACTCTCGCGCGGGCTGATCTTGGACGTCGATGAGCCAACCATGACCGCCACGCTGCTCAAGCAGTACACCCACCCGGGGATTCTCGCCGGCAGCCAAGGCAGCGTGCAGCTCTTGGCAAACGAAAACGTGTTCGTGGGCTGGGGTGAAATCCCCCGCGTGAGCGAGTTCGACTACTCGGGGCGGATGGTCTTCGACGCAGTGCTCGGCAAGACCTACGAGTGCTACCGGGCCTTCCGCCTGCCGTGGACGGGCCTCCCCGCGGAAGCTCCCGCACTCGCGCTGAAGGGCGCCGGACGCGGGCTGACGGCGTATGCGAGCTGGAACGGTGCGACCGAGGTGGCCAGCTGGCGGCTACTCGCGGGCGGTAGCGAGGATGCTCTGCACCCCGTGGCAAGCACCCGTGCGCGGGGCTTTGAGAGCTCGCTGCGCAGCAACTCGGCCGGGCCCTGCTTCGCCGCACAGGCGCTCGACCGCTGGGGAAACACGCTGGGTCAGTCGCGCGTGGCGACGCTCAGCAGCTGAACGAGCGCCAGAGCTCTCAGCCGAGCACGAGCTCGGCGGCGCTGCGCAGCGTGGCTGCGTCGCCGCTGATGAGCAGCGTCGTGACAACCGACTCGCGCCACTTTTGAAGATCGTCGCGGATCTTCTCGCGCGGGCCGATCAGCGACAGCTCTTCGATCAGCTTCGTGGGGATCTTCGCGCCCGCCTCGTCCTTCTTGCCGCTCAAATACAGCTCCTGGATTTCATCCACCTCGCGCTCGTAGCCCATGCGGATGGGGACGTTCGCATGGAAGTTGGCGCCTTTGGCGCCCATGCCGCCGAAATAAAGCGCATAGAAGGGCCGCAGCGCATCGGCCGTGCCCTCGACGTCGTCGGTGACAATCAGCGGCACGGTCGCGCAGACCTCGAAGTCGGCGGCGCCGCGCCGCGCTCCCTCGCGCCCCCAGCCCTCCTGCAGGGATGGCTTGTAGAGCTCGTCGTACACGCTCGGTGAAAACAGCATCGCCAGCCAGCCGTCGCACAGCTCGGCACACAGGGCGATGTTCTTGGGGCCCTCGGCGCCGAGGTAGATGGGGATGTCCTCGCGCAGCGGGTGGATTGAGGACTTCAGCGGCTTGCCCAGGCCGGTGCCCTCGGGCAGCGGCAGCGGGTAGTGCGGCCCGGGCGCTTCCAGGCGCCCCTGGCGCGCCCACACATTGCGCAGGATCGCGATGTACTCGCGGGTGCGCGCGAGCGGCTTGGCGAACGGCATCCCATACCAGCCCTCGACGACCTGCGGGCCGGAGACGCCCAGGCCGAGGATGAAGCGCCCGTTTGACAAGTGATCCATGGTCATCGCCGCCATCGCGGTGGCAGCGGGCTGGCGCGCGGACATCTGCACGATCGCCGTGCCCAGCTTGATGCGCTCGGTGGACGCGCCCCACCAGGCCAGCGGCGTGAGGCAGTCAGAGCCGTACGCCTCCGCGGTCCAGATCGAGTCGAAGCCGAGACGCTCGGCCTCCGCGACCGACTCGGTCACGCCAGGTGGCGGCCCACCGGTCCAGTAGCCCGTGTTCAGGCCCAGCTTCAGATCCGCTCCCATGCTTGGCGAGACTACACGCCCACGAGCGCGAGCGTGAAGCCGTCGTAGCCCTTGACGCCGACGGTCTGGATGGTGGTGGCGCTGACGCGATGCCCGCCGACCCCACGGGAGAGCAGCTCGTGGAACCGGCGCATTCCGAGCACGCCCGGGTCTTGGCTGTCAGCGTCGGCGAGGGCTCCGTCGCGCACGACGTTGTCGGCGACGATCACGCTACCGGGTCGCGACAGCTCGAGCGCGAGCTGGAAGTACTCGGGTGTGGCCGGCTTGTCCGCGTCAATGAACGTCAGGTCGAATGGCCCAGCGCCCTCGTCGATCAGCTCGCGGAGCCCGTCAAGAGCCGGTCCGACCCGGATCTCTACGAGACCGGCAAGGCCAGCCCGTTGGACGTTCGCGTGGGCGACCTTCGCGTAGCTCGGCTCGAGCTCCAGGGAGATGAGGCTGCCGTCGTCGGGTAGCGCGGTGGCCAGCCAGATGGTGCTGTAGCCGCCCAGCGTGCCGATCTCGAGGATGCGCCTGGCTCCGCGGATGCGGGCGAGCAGATGCAGCAGCTTGCCCTGAGGGGGCGAGAGCGCGATCGCTGGGAGCCCCGCGGCTTCGCTGGCCTGGAGGGCGGCCTGTGGGGCTGAGTCCTCGCCGGTGAGCAGCCCGCCGACATAGTCATCGACGGCATCCCATTGCTCGTGGCTCACTGCTCCCCCGCTCCCCGCACAGCGGCGCTCATCAGCGCGAGCGGCACCGCCAGCCCCGCGGCGCGGCGCACGCTGGCGATACGACGGCCGGGCTGAACTGCCTCGCGCACCTCGCTGATGTTGTCCTTCAACATCTCGGCGCAGCGATCCAGATCCGCGACTTGCAGAGCGAGCCCCCAGAAGCGCACGGGATGATCGAGCCCGCCTGCGCGCTCGATGACCCCAGCGGGCTCCTGGATCAACTCGAGGATCTCGTGGCCGAGACGGAAGAACGCCTGGCGAGGAGCACCACCCGGGGTGGGCTCATCCCGCACCCGGCGCAGATCCAACCCGGCTGCCTGCATGGCAGCGACGCTGCGGTCGAGCTCAGGCGAGGCCGCCACGATGTGATCGATCGCGACAACGCCGTTGGGATGCACGAGAGCGGGTTGCGGGATTGGTTTATGGGAGATCGTCGTGGGCAACCCGTCGAGGTCCTCACTCACGAGCTCGCGTAGCGACCAGGCGCGGATTCCGGGTTGGCCAGGTGTGTCCTGGGGGTCGACGAAGCCGAGCACAACGCTGCCGATCTGACAGTGCCCGTCATGGATGTCGAAGCCGAGCGCCGCCCAGCGAGCGGGGTCGTCGGCAAGCGTGAGCTGATCGATTGTGGTTGCGGGCATGATGGGATGAGCTTCTGCGCTGTTGAGCACTATTTTGCGCCGCTGAACGCTCGCTCGGCCGGGTAGCGGGCGTCAGGCGCGATAAAACGAACGGGCGTGAACGCTACACCGGCAACGAGCAGCAACGCCAGCGCGGCGGACGGCGGGCACCCGCAGCTGAGCGACCGCCGCAAGATGGCGATCCTCGCGATCTGCTGCATGAGCTTGCTGATCGTGGCGATGGACAACACGATCGTGAACGTCGCGCTGCCTTCGATTCGCCGCGATCTGCACGCGTCGCTGTCGGGCCTACAGTGGACGATCGACGCGTATGTGATCGTGATCGCGAGCCTGCTGCTGCTGTCGGGCTCGACCGCGGATCGACTGGGACGCAAGCGCACGTTCCAGGTCGGCTTGACGCTGTTCGTGCTCGGTTCGCTGTTGTGCAGCCTCGCCCCCACCCTCGGCTGGCTGATCGCGGCACGCGCGCTACAGGGCGTGGGCGGCTCGATGCTCAACCCAGTGGCGATGTCGATCATCACGAACGTGTTCACCCATCCCCGCGAACGCGCCCGCGCGATCGGCGCGTGGGGCGCGGTGGTCGGCATCAGCCTGGCGCTCGGCCCGATCGTCGGCGGCGCGCTGACAGAGAGCGTCGGTTGGCGGGCAATCTTCTGGATCAACGTGCCGATCGGGCTGGCGGCGGTAGCGCTGACGGCGCTGTATGTGCCCGAGTCCCGTGCGCCGCGGGCGCGGCGCATCGACCCTGTCGGTCAAGCGCTCGTGATCCTCACGCTGGCATCGCTGACGTACGCGATCATCGAGGGCCCGGGATCGGGCTGGTTCTCCGCGCAGACAATCGGCACGTTCGCACTGGCTGCGGTGGCGCTGGTGAGCTTTGTGCTGTATGAGCCGCGGCGGGCTGACCCTTTGATCGAGCTGCGCTTCTTCCGCAGCGCGCCATTCTCCGGCGCGACGGTGATCGCGGTGAGCGCGTTCGCGGGGTTCAGCGGCTTCTTGCTGGTCAACACCCTTTACCTACAGGACGTACGCGGGTACTCCGCGCTCAACGCGGGGCTGTGCACGCTGCCACTGGCGGCGGCGGCACTCGTGTGCAGCCCTTTGTCGGCGCGCCTGTTGAGCAGCCGCGGGCCGCGCCTACCGCTGTTCATCGCCGGCGGCTGCATGATGGCGAGCGGCCTGGTGATGACGACGCTCACACCGTCCACTTCATTGACGCAGTTGCTGGTCGTTTACGCGGTGTTCGGCGTGGGTTTCGGGTTCGTGAACCCGCCGATCACGTTCACGGCCGTGTCAGGGATGCCCAACAACCAGGCCGGTGTGGCAGCCGCGGTGGCCTCGACCAGTCGACAGGTGGGCCAGGCGCTGGGCGTGGCAGTGATGGGCTCGATCCTGGGCGCGGCGGTGGGTGGGGAGATCGGCGTGCACCTGGCGGCCGCAAGCCACCCCGCGTGGTGGGTGGTTGCCGGCTGCGGCGCGAGCGTGTTCGCGATGGGGGCCGCCTCGACTGGGCGCTGGGCGCGGGAGACGGCGCGCCGCTGTGTGGAGCAGCTCGAGCGCGAGCAACAGGAAACGCCACAGCCACTACAGCCGGCATGAGCACCGCAAACGAACCCCGATAGTCCTGGGTCGTGACACTACGCTGTAGTCGATGAGTGACAAACGTCAATCGCGCCTTGCACCCCGCGAACGCGGCCGGCGGCTGCGGCTGCGTGTCGCCCAGCCCGCTGGCAGCACTGAACCCGCGCAGCCCGCCGATGGAGCGCTCGAAAGCACCGATCCTGCAGCGCGGCACTCGCGCGCATACGTATGGCTACTGGTGGGCATCCGCTATGTGCTGCCGGTGGTGGTCACGGTCTGCGGCCTGGTGTTCATGGCGCTTGGTGGCGAAACCGACCTGGAGGGCGGCGCAAGCCTCGTCAGCGCGGGCCTTGCGATCTACTTCCTGAACTGGCTCTACCGCATCGGCGTACAGGGAGACCGCGAGCGCGACAGCGAGGAAGCGGCCCGCGACTACTTCGCACGCCACGGCCGTTGGCCGAGCTGAGCAGGACTATGACAGTTGCGCATGTGAGTACCTGGCGGTTTCTCCATCCGTCGAAGGCAACGACGCACTGTGCGCGGGAGACTCTCTAGGTGAGCTCTGGGGTGCAGATACCGCCTGCCGATTCGTATCGCCCACAGGCGCCGTTTTTCGATGAGCTGTTTGAAGCCGACGGAACACCACGCCCGACGGCGCGCGCGCTCGTTGAGGAGCTCAGACGCCTAGGTCCCGAGGGCCTCATCGAGGCAGGGCGCCGCCGCGACGCGATCTTCATGCAGCAGGGGATCACGTTCGAGACGAGCGGCGGTGGCGGGCCAACACACGAACGACCGTTTCCGCTGGATCTCGTGCCGCGGGTGCTGAGCGGCCAGGAATGGCGCGACATCAAGCGCGGTCTCGCACAGCGCATCCGCGCGCTGAACCACTTCGTGGACGACGTCTACCACGCGCGGGAGATCGTGCGCGAGGGCATCGTGCCGTGGCGGCTGGTGGCTTCGCGCTCGCACTTCGCGCGGGCGGTACACGGCATCCGCCCACCGGGTGGCGTGTACACACACGTAGCCGGCTGCGATCTGGTGCGCCACTCAGACGGCACATGGAAGGTGATCGAGGACAACGTGCGCATCCCCTCGGGAATCTCCTACGTGCTGGAGAACCGGGCGGCGATGGCACGGCTGGTGCCGGAGCTGTTCGCCTCCTACCGCGTGCGCCCAGTGGATCACTACCCGCAGCTGTTGCTACACGCGCTGCGCTCGGTGGCGCCTTCGGCGGAGAGCGAGGCGACAGTCGTGGTGTGGACTCCGGGACCGGCCAACCCGGCGTATTTCGAGCACGCGTTCCTGGCACGGCAGATGGGTGTGGAGCTGGTGGAGGCCTCGGATCTGGTGGTGCGCGACGATGTGCTGTACATGCGCACGACGCGCGGCCTGGAGCGCGCGCACGCCGTGTACCGCCGGCTGGACGATGACTTCGTCGACCCGCTGGAGTTCCGCGGCGACTCGCTGCTGGGCGTGCCGGGTCTCGTGCGCGCCTACCGTGCGGGCAGCGTTGCAATCGCAAACGCGTTCGGTACGGGGGTGGCGGATGACAAGGCGATCTATTACTTCGTGCCGGAAATGATCCGCTTCTACCTGGGCGAGGAGCCGATCCTTGAAAATGTCAAGACGTATCTGCTGACTGATCCGGAAGTGCGCGAGTACGTGCTCGCGCACCTCGATCAGCTGGTGGTCAAGCCGACGGGCGAGTCGGGCGGGCGTGGGGTGATGATCGGGCCACACGCCGACGAGGTCGAAATCCAGAAAATGCGGCGGGTGATCGCGACACACCCCGAGCGGTGGATCGCCCAGGACGTGGTGCGACTGTCGACGGTGCCAACGGTGGGGCCCGACGCGGTGCTACAGCCACGGCACGTGGACCTGCGTCCGTTCGCGGTGTTCGGAGAGCGCATCGACATCGTCCCAGGCGGTCTCACGCGGGTGGCGCTGGAGGACGGTTCGCTGATCGTCAACTCCTCGCGCGGCGGCGGCTCGAAGGACACGTGGGTGCTCGAGGACGGCGACGACGCCGACCGTGCGGGCCCGCCGATCGCCGACACCCAGCCGCCGGCGCTGCCCGACCTGCGCTACGGCGCGTGGACCGGCCAGCAGCAGCAGCAACAACAGCAGGGTCTCCCCCAGCCGACTGGGCGCCTCCCCCGTCCCGCGAGCTGATGCTCGCGCGAATCGCTCACGAGCTCTACTGGCTGGGGCGCAACCTGGCGCGCGCGGAGTTCACGGCGCGCGCGGTGGAGGCCGTCTTCCAGGCCGAGCTGCAGGGCACCTCGGAGAACAGGCCCGGCGTCAGCTTCGGCTCGGGCGGCCTGCTGGCGATGTTCGGCGATGTGATCGAAGACACGAGCCGGCCTCGCAACGGCCAGGCCCTCGGGCAGCTGACGCTCGACGCCGAGCGCCCCGGGTCGATGATCGCGAGCATCGAGCGTGCGCGCGAGGGCGCCCGCACGGTGCGCGACGTGATCAGCGCGGAGATGTGGGAGGCGATCAACACGACGGCACTGGGACTGCGCGGCGGCGGACAGCCGGGTTGGGCGGCGCCCGCGGGGCCGTATTTGGCCTCGCAGTATGTGAAGGAGCGCACGGCCCTGATCTGGGGCGTGGCCAACCGCTCGATGCTGCGCGACGAGGCAAAGTGCTTCTTGGACGCGGGCGGACTGATCGAGATCTCAGACATGGTGCTACGAATGTTGCACGTGGCGATGCCACCGGGCGACGCGGCACCAGCGGATGGCACGGCGCTGATCCTGCTGCAGGCGGTGGGCGGCTTTCACGCGTATCTGCGTGCAGTCACCGCGCCGCCGAACGCGCATCCGGTGGCGCGCTTCTTGCTGTTCGAGCGCGCCTACCCGGACAGCGTGGCCGCCTGCGTGGACTCGCTGCACGAGGTGTTCACGACCGCGGATGCGGGCCCGCGCAACTCAAAGCCGGTGCTGCGGGTGAGCCGACTGGCGGCGGACCTAGACTTCCAGCGCCGCGCGCTCCCAGACGGAGCGGAGCTCACAGGAATATGCAAACAGACACAACAGGAGCTCTCCCGCATCGACCAGGACGTCGCCGACCGCTACTTCGCGGGCGCAGCGGCGGCAGGCTTGAGGAGGTGAGCTGGGCATGCACTTCGCGATCCGCTTCCTGACGGAGTACCGCTACGACGTGCCCGTGACGGACAACCTGAACGCACTGCGCGTGCGTCCAGCCACGACCTCGACGCAGCGCTGCGATGAGTTCCACACGCGGATCGAGCCGGAGGCGCGGGTCAGCCGCCACCTCGACTACTTCGGCACGGAGGTGCTCGAGTTCGGCATCCCCACGAGCCACGAGCAGCTGACGATCGACGTGCGTGCGCGAGTGGTTACCTCTGCGCCGCCGGAGCCGCCGGACGGCTCGTGGGACAGCCTGCTGACCGCCTCCTACGTCGACGCGGCGGGCGAGTTCGCGCTGCCGTGGCAAGACCAGCCTGCGCTCGCCGGCTTGGAGAGCCTGGACGAAACACTCGAAGCGGACAGCCCCCTGGAAACGCTGGAACAGCTGTGCGAGATGATCCCCGACCGCTTTGAATACCGGCCGGGCGCAACATATGTGGGCTCGAGCGTACGCGACCTGCTCGACCTCGGCGCAGGCGTCTGCCAGGACTTCGTGCACCTCTCGCTCGTGCTCCTGCGCCGACGCGGCATTGCTGCGCGCTATGTCTCCGGCTATCTGTGGTCTGCGCCGGAGGACGACGGCACCGACTCGGTCGAGGTCGATACGCACGCGTGGCTCGAGGCGCTACTGCCCGGCAGCGGCGGTCGCGGCGAGCCGGTGTGGGTGAGCGCCGACCCCACCAACCGCCGCCTGGCGGGCGAGACGCACGTGAAGATCGGCCACGGCCGCTTCTACGCGGATGTGCCACCGGTGAAGGGCCTGTACATGGGCGGCGCGCTCTCGGATCTGACAGCGGCGGTGACGATGTCGCGGCTTGACCCGCAGACGAGCGCACGGGCCTGACGCGGCGCTCACGCTGACGCCACGGGCGCACCGGGCGGCGTGACGGTGGTTGCGGGTGCCGCTCAGCCGCCGGCCAGCGGCGCGACGTAGTGCAGGAACGGCTCGATCTGCAGGCCGTGTCCGGTGGCGCGCTCGAGCAACGCGATCGTGTCGAGGCGCCGTCCGTAGCAATGTACGTGCTCGGCGAGCCACTGCTGGATCGGTGCGACTTCGCCGCGGCGCAGATCCTCCTCGCGCGGGCCGAGCTCGACCTGTAGCGCCTCCCACAGCTGGGCTGCGATCAGGCAGCCGAGCGCGTAGCTCGGGAAGTAGCCGAAGCTGCCGGCGCCCCAGTGCACGTCCTGTAGGCAGCCGAGCGCGTCGGAGGGAACCTCAACACCGAGCAACCGGCGCATGCCGTCGTTCCACGCGGCCGGCAGATCCGCGACCGCGAGCTCGCCGTGGATCAGCGCGAGCTCGAGCTCGAAGCGCAGGATGATGTGCAGCGGATAGGTGAGCGGGTCAGCGGAGACACGGACGGCCGATGGCTCGACACCGACCAGGGCCGCGTGCAGCTCAGCGGCGTCGATTGCAAAACCGCCGGCCGCGATCTCAGCCGCCATCAGCTCCGCGAAGGCGGGGTTGCGCGCGACGTGGTTCTCCCACAGCTTGCTCTGAGACTCGTGCACGGACATGGAGGTGCCGGTACCGAGGTTCGTACGCTCGAGCGCCGGGTCGGTCTGGCGCTCGTAGAGCGCATGGCCGTACTCGTGCAGCGAGCTGAGCAACGACTCGACGTTGCCGTCGTTGTAGCGAGTAGTCACGCGTGTGTCACGGCGCCCGAGCCAGGAGGTGAACGGGTGCGCTGAGACATCCACCCGCCAGCTGTGATCCTCGACGCCCAGCCGCCGCAGTGTGCCGGCGACCGCAGCCTGTTGCGCGCTCACCGGCACCTCGAGCGTGCGCGGTGGCGAATGCCGGTGCGCATCTGCGATCAGCGGCGTGAGCGATTCGGCAAGCGCCGCGAAGACACGGCGCAGCTCGTCGCTTCGCAGGCCGAAGTCGTAGTCCCCGAGGAGCGCGTCGTATGTGCTCTCCCCCTCGCCGGCGACCGCTTCGCCGTATGCGCGGGCGAGCTCGACGTTGCGCTGTAGTGCGGGGATGAAGGCGCTGAAGTCATCGTTCTCGCGTGCCGCCTGCCAGCTCTCCTGGCCCGCCGCACTCGCGCTGGCGATCTCCGCGGCGAGCTCGTCTGGCACACAGCGCGCGCGCTGCCAGTCGCGGCGCGCGATGCGCACGATGTCGCTGTCGATGTCGCCGAGTGTGCTCCCGTCGAGCTCGTCCAACCAGCCACCGATCTCCTCGGCGGTGGCGCGCTCGTGCGTGATTCGCGCCAGCGTGCCCTGCTGCGCTGCCCTGCCGGCGCCACCCTCCTGGGGCATCATCACGAGCTGATCCCAGCCGAGCAGCATCTCCAGGTGGGTCAAGTCTGCGAGCTCGGCCATGCGGTTGCGCAACTTCTCCAAGGCGTGCACCGCCTAGACGCTAGCTGGATCACCCGACGCGGCGCGGCTCCCCGCATCGGCCGCACGCCGGGCATCGGCGGTTAGCGCCGCCGTCGGCGCCGCGAGCTGGACTACCGTCTCCCCATGGATGACGCCACCTTTGTTCCTGCGGCGGGACGGCACGGGCTGACGTCGCTGTATGACCCGGTGGTCACGCTGACGATGCGCGAGCGCACGTTTCGCTCGCGACTGGTTGCGCAGGTGGCAGCCGCAAACCCCGCAGCGGTGCTCGAGATCGGATGCGGCACGGGCAGCTTGACCACACGTCTCGCACAGGCGCTCCCCCATGCTTCGATCACGGGCTTGGACCCCGACCCGAGCGTGCTGGCTCGCGCGCAAGCGAAGGATCACGCGCATCGAATCACGTGGCTAGGCGGTTCGGCGGTTGAGTTGCCGTTGCCGGATCAATCGGTCGATCGCGTGGTGACCTCACTGGTGCTGCATCACTTGACAGACGCTGAGAAGCAGCGAGCGCTTGCCGAGGCGCACCGTGTGCTGCGCCCTGGAGGGCGCCTACATATCGCCGACTGGGGAGTGCCGCAGGATCCGATTATGGGCGCCGCGTTCTTCCTACTAAGGGCCATCGACGGGTTTGACCGCACCCGCGCGCACGCCCATGGCGAACTTCCCGACTTGATTGCACGCGCTGGTTTCGCCGGGATTCACCGCCGAGACAGGTTGCGCACGGGATGGGGAACGCTCGAGCTGCTTTCCGCTGAGCGCTACTGAACCGGCCCCGCAACGCCCTAGCCGCAGCCTTCTGAATCGAGATCCAAAGCACCCAGCCAGTTACGCAGCTGTCTTTCTCGCCGCCGTCGCTCGGTCACATCCTCCATCACCAGCACGGCTCCTCGTCGCTGGCCCTTTTCGTTGTTGACCGGACTGGCGTTCGTGTTCAGCAGCACGTCGCGGCCCTGGACCCGGACGAGCACCTCGACGCCACGCACGACTTCGCCCTCGAGCGCGCGTACGGGTGGGAGATCCTCGCGCATGAGGGGGATCCCAGAGGCAGTTCGAGGACAGAGCTCCGTGATCCACGACTCCGGCGGTGAACCAACAGCGCAGTCGAGGCGAAGCAGCTCGCATGTTTGACGATTGGCATAGGTAAGTGTTCCGTCGGCCGCACAGGCGACGACCGGAACGCCGACGATCTTTAGCAGCGCGTCGAGCAGGTCCTGATCGTCACGCAGGCGCTGGCGGGCACGGCGAGGTCGGTGCAGATGGGTCAGGGACGGCACTGCGGAATGGTCGGCTGCCGAGGCGCGCAACGCAATACCGCGTATGTGGGATTTCTGCGTCGCTAATCCTGCAGGCTCGGAGCATGGACCGCGTGCTCATTGCAGAGCACGAGCGCGACGAGCTGGGCGCGGGTCCTTGCGCCCAGCTTGGACATGGCGTTACGTACGTGGGTTCGCACCGTGTCGGGCGAGATGTGGAGCTTCTCGGCAATCTGGGCGGTCTCGTCGCCGAGCGCGATCAGGGTGATCACCTCGCGCTCGCGACTTGTCAACGGAAGCTCACCAACGCCCTCCATGGATGCGTCGGACGACGGCTCGCGCTCAACCATCGCCACGTACGTGGCCAGACGCCGTCCGGCGATGCGCTCGAAGCGAGCAGCAAACTCGATCGGCACTTCTGAGCCGTCCGCCTTAACGAGCGTGCGTTTGCCGGAGTACTCGCCCGACTTGAGGAACTCCTGCCACTCGCTTGCCGCGGCCGGCCGGCCCTCCGGCTCGATGATCCCCTCGATCGAGGTGCCGATGAGGCTTGCTCGATCGCGCCCGAACAGCGACAGCGCGGCGTCGTTGACCTCGACGATATGCCGCTGCTCGTCGAGCAGGAACACAGGATTGGAGGTGCGTGTGAAGACGAGCCAGAACAACCGCTCCCAGCCCGCGTCCTCGCCACGCTCAAGCATCGCTGCAGCGTACGCGATCATCGTGGCCGGAGGCTGGAGCGAACGCCAGCCACAGCAAGCGGCCGCACCACGCGGCCGCTTGCGTGATCCTTACGCGCCCGCGACCGCGAGTTGCTCGTCGCTGTAGCGCTCGCCACGCTCGGCCTTCTCAACCAGTGAAGCCGGCGGCTCGAAGCGCTGACCGTATTTCTCGGCAAGCTCGTGGGCACGGGCGACGAAACCCGCCACGCCGGTCGATTGGGGGAGGGGGGCGGCGGGAGCTTGGGGGTGGGGGGCGGGCTTCTGATAGCCGTTGATGTACTGCAGCACGCCGCCCGTCCAGCCGGGGAAGCCGATGCCGAAGATCGAGCCGATGTTCGCGTCGGCGACCGATTCGATCACGCCCTCGTCCAAGCACTTGACCGACTCCAGCGCCTCGGCGAACAACATCCTCTCCTCGAGGTCCTTCAGCGAGATCGACGCGGGGTCGTGGGTCGGCGGGAAGGCGTCCTTCAGGCCCTTCCACAGGCCGACGCGCTTGCCGTCCTCGTACTCGTAGAAGCCCGCGCCACGGAGCCTGCCCGGGCGGCCCGCCTCGAGCATGTAGTCGACCACAGCAAACGCCGGGTGGGGCTCGAACGTGCCGCCTTCGGCCTCGATGGCGTCCTTGTATGCCTTGCGAATCTTCGCCGACAGTTCCATGTTCAACTCGTCGGTGAGTTGCAGCACAGGCGCCGGATAGCCTGCTTGGTTGGAGGCCTGCTCGATCGACGCAGCGGGAACACCCTCGAGCAGCATGGCGATGCCCTCGTTGATGAACGTGCCGATCACGCGGCTGGTGAAGAAGCCACGGCTGTCGTTGACCACGATCGGCGTCTTCTTGATCTGCTTGGCCACGTCGAGTGCGCGGTAGAGCGTCTCCTCGTTGGTCTTCTCGCCCTTGATGATCTCCAGCAGCGGCATCTTGTCCACCGGGCTGAAGAAGTGCAGGCCGATGAATTCCTCAGGACGGCTGACGCCCTCGGCGAGATCGGTGATCGGCAGCGTCGAGGTGTTCGACCCCAACAACGCGTCGGGTGCGAGATACGGCTCGATCTCAGCAAACACCTGCGCCTTCACGGCCGGGTCCTCGAATACCGCCTCGATCACGAGGTCGGCGCCCGCGGCGGCAGCCGGGTCGTCGGTCGGCGTGATCCGCGCGAGCAGCTCATCCGCCTTCTCCTGTGTCGAGCGCCCGCGCGAGACGGCCTTCTCGACCAGCGTTTGTGAGTAGCCCTTGCCGCGGTCGGCTGCCTCCTGTGAGACATCCTTGAGCACGACCTCTATGCCCGCTTTGGCGCATACGTAGGCGATCGCCGCGCCCATCATGCCGGCGCCGAGCACAACAGCCTTCTTGGCCGTGTATGGCTCGATGCTCTCCGAACGGCCGCGGTCGCCGCTTGCCTGCTGCAAGTCGAAGAAGAACGCCTGAATCATGTTCTTCGAGACCTGGCCGGTGAGCAGGTCGACGAAGTAGCGGCCCTCGATCTCGATTGCGGTGTCGAAGTCCACCTGCGCGCCCTCGACCGCCGCGGCCATGATGTGGTGCGGCGCGGGATAGTTGGCGCCCTTCAGCTGCTTGCGCAGGTTCGCCGGAAAGGCCGGCAGGTTCTGCGCGAGCTTGGGGTTGGACGGTGTGCCGCCGGGGATCTTGTAGCCCTTCACGTCCCAGGGCTGGGAGACCTCATCGCCGGCCTTGGAGGCGATCCACGCCTTCGCGGCGGGGACGAGCTCATCGCGGGTCGCGACGATCTCATCGAGGATGCCGACCTCTTTTGCCTTGGCCGGGCGCAGGCGCTGGCCCTGCATCAACAGCTGCATGAGCGCGTCGACGATGCCGATCATGCGCACCGTGCGCACGACACCACCGGCGCCCGGGAGCAGACCGAGCTGGACCTCGGGGAAGCCCATCTGCACCTTCGGGTCATCGACCGCGATGCGGTGATGGGTTGCCAGGGCGATCTCCAGGCCACCGCCGAGCGCGGCGCCGTTGATCGCGGCGACGACGGGCTTGCCAAGCGTCTCCAGGCGGCGCAGCTGAGCCTTGCCGGCGCGCACCATCTCGGCAAGCTCGGGGGCGTTCTCAGGGGTCGCCTGCTTGAGGTCGTTGAGATCGCCGCCGGCAAAGAACGTCTTCTTAGCGGAGGTGATGACCACGCCTGCGATCTCGTTCTTCTCGGCCTCCAGGCGCTCGATCGTCGCGGCCATCGATTCGGCGTACGCGGCGTTCATCGTGTTGGCCGACTGACTGGGGTCGTCCAGGGTCAGGATGACGATCCCGTCCTCGTCCTGCTCCCATTTGATGGTCGTTGACTCAGCCATGCTCAGATCGCCTCCACTACTGTCGCGATGCCCATGCCGCCGCCGACGCAAAGCGTCGCGAGGCCGTACCTGCCGCCCGTGCGGTGAAGCTCGTCCACGAGCGTGCCGAGGATCATGCCGCCGGTCGCTCCCAGCGGGTGACCCATTGCGATGGCGCCGCCGTTGACGTTGACTTTCTCCATGTCCAGGCCCATGTCGCGGACGAAGCGCAGCACCACCGCGGCGAACGCCTCGTTGATCTCCACCAGGTCGAGCTGCTCGACGGTGATGCCCGCCTTCGCCAGGGCCTTGCGGCTGGCGGGCGCGGGGCCGGTGAGCATGATCGTCGGGTCCGCACCAGAGACGGCCGTGGCGAGAATTCTCGCCTTGGCCGTCAGGCCCAGGTCCTTGCCGGTCTGCTCGTTGCCGATCGTCAGCAGCGAGGCGCCGTCGACGATGCCGGATGAGTTGCCGGGCGTGTGGACGTGGTCGATCTTCTCGATCCAGTGGTACTTCTGCAGCGCCACCGAGTCAAAGCCGCCCATCTCGCCCATCGCCGCGAAAGACGGCTTCAGGCCACCCAGGGTTTCGACGGTCGTGCCGGGGCGGATGAACTCCTCGCGGTCGAGCACGACGTTCTCGTTGATGTCCTTGACGGGAACGACCGAGCCGGTGAAGCGCCCCTCCGCCTCAGCCTTCGCCGCGCGCTCCTGCGAGCGGACCGCATAGGTGTCGACATCCTCGCGAGTGAACTCCTCGATCGTGGCGATCAGGTCGGCGCTGATGCCCTGGGGTACAAACGAGGTGTCGTAGTTCGTCTCCGGATCCATCGCCCAGGCGCCTCCGTCGGAGCCCATCGGCACGCGTGACATCGACTCGACGCCGCCTGCAAACACGAGGTCCTCCCAGCCGGAAGCAACCTTCTGCGCGGCGATGTTCACGGCCTCGAGGCCGGATGCGCAGAAGCGGTTGAGCTGAACGCCCGCGACCGTGTCGGGTAGCCCGGCCTTGATTGCTGCCGTCTTGGCGATGTCCGCGCCCTGGTCGCCCACCGGCGAAACACAGCCGAGTACCACATCGTCGATCCGCGACGGGTCGAGTTTCTCGTTGCGCACGAGTGTCTCGTGCATCAGGCCGACCACCAGGTCGACCGGCTTGGTGCCGTGCAGGGAGCCGTTGAACTTGCCCTTGCCTCGGGGGGTGCGAATCGCGTCAAAGACCAGTGCGTCGGTCGCGGCCATCGGTGAGACCTCCTGTGTCGTCGAACCTCCGCTGGGGGCGCGGGTCCGGATGAAAACTCGCCGGTACGCTACCAAACAAACGTTCATGCGCGAACGCAAATATGTTTAGATCATCACCGTGAGCATCTCTGCCAAGCCCTCCCCACGCCGCAGCCAGGCGGAGCGAAGCGCGGCTACCCGCGAGGCACTGCTAGGTGCGACGATCGAGTGTCTGGTCGAGGACGGCTACGCGAACACGACCACGAGCCGCGTGGCCGAACGCGCGGGCGTCTCCCGCGGCGCCCACCTCCACCACTTCCAGACACGTCAGGCATTGGTGGCCGCGGCGATGGAGCGCCTGGCCGAACGCCGTAGCGCGGAGCTGCTG
>DATHLT010000082.1:0-20951 GCA_035487855.1 Solirubrobacteraceae bacterium | reverse complement strand
CTCGACGTCTGAGAAGAGCACGTTCAAGGAGCTGCGCTCGAGCTTTGACTTCATCTTGAACACAGTGTCGGCGAACCTGAACGTGGACGCGTATCTGCGGCTGCTGCGGGTGGATGGCACGCTGGTGAACGTGGGCGCACCGGCAAAGCCGGACTCGTTTCACGCGTTCTCGCTGATCGGCGCCCGCCGCAGCCTGGCGGGCTCGTCGATTGGCGGCATCCAGGACACACAGGAGATGTTGGATTTCTGCGCTGAGCACAACGTGAATCCGGCGATCGAGTTGATCGCTGCAGACGCGGTGGAGGACGCGTACGACCGGGTGGAGCGCAGCGACGTGCGCTACAGGTTTGTGATCGACGTGGCCACGATCGGCCAGGCAGCATCGCAGCACGGCAGCTGAGCGTCTGTCACTAAGAACACGCTCGGAGCTCTACGACAAGGGACGGACAACACATGGGCTCAAGCGGCAAGAAGAAGACAACGATGGCGAAGCTGATGCGTGAAAGCAAGCTCCGCGAGCGCAGGCTGGACAAAGCAGCCAGGAAGGACGAACGCAAGCGCGGAGTGGGGATCTACGCACCGGACTACGTACCGGACGCCCCTGGCGTCACGCTGGACCCGCTCACGGGCGAGCCGGATGCGCCAGGAGACCAGGCGGCGCCGGCAGTGGCTACATCGCTGGGGTAAGTGCTGCGGGCGCGCAGTAGGAACACGCCGGCTGCAGCGAGGGTGACGAGCATGATCAGAAAGCTGACCTGCAGGCCGGTTGCAGTGGAGGATGAGACGATGCCGTGGGTGTGGGTGCCGATGGGCGCTTGGGCGGGCTCGAAGCCGACGACGAGATCGGCGAGCGCACCGAACAGCAGCGGCGCGAGCGCCTGACCGAGTGAGCGCAGCAGCGTCCTGGTGCTCTCTGCGCGACCCCACAGGCGGGAGGGCATGATGTCCAAGCGGGCAGCATCGAGCGGTGGGTTGGCGGCGGAGATGAGAGCAGCGCCGCCCATGTCAAACCACACCGATGGGTAGAGATGGCTGCCGAGCAGCCCAGGGATGAGCAGCAGGGCAGCGCCGATGTAGCAGAGGGCGGGAATCCAAACACGCGCTTGCAGCGTGCCGCGGCGGACGAACGCATCAGTTAGGGGTCCGCTGAGGAGCGTTCCCAGCAGCGCGCCGAGCACGAGCAGGCCGAGCACGAGCGTGGCTGTGGCCTGGCTTGAGTGGTAGTGCCCGCGGACGAACACGACGGCGAATGTCTGCAGGCCGGCGAAGAAGAAGTAGCCGAGCGAGGAGCCGATGATGAGCAGGGCATTGGTTGGGATGGAGAGGATGTAGCGGACGGCGGCGCCGAGGGACATGGTGTTGGGATCGACGTCGAGCACCAGCGCGGGATCGGGAACGAAGCCCTGCCGCAGGGCAGCCTCGTGGGCGAGCTCGCGGTCGCCTTCCTGGTTGCCAACGCCTGCGGCTTCGTCGAAACCGGCGGCGTCATGAACGCCAGGGTCCTGGTTGGGTTCCAAGCCTTCACGGACTTCCATCAAATCGAGCGTGCCGGGCTCCAAACGACTCTGGCCGCCACGCAGCGGCTCTGGCACGGTGCGCCACAGCGAGCGGGCGAGGAAAAACCCGGGCAGGGCAAGTACGGCAAAGGCGACACGCCAGGAGAACAGGCTGGCGAGGGTGCCGCTGAGGATGAATCCGGCGGCCGTGCCGGCGATCTCGCCGCTGAGGATGTAACCGTACACGCGCCCGCGCTCGCGCGAGGGGAAGTAGTCGCCGGTGAGCGAGGCGATGGCTGGACCGGCGGTGGCGGCGACGGCACCTAGCCCCACACGAGTGAGCAATAGCGTTGAGTAGGAGTGGGCGAAGGCACCGAGCAGCGTGGTGATGCTCCACAGGAGGATGCTGGCGGCGAGGATGGGGATGCGACGCACCCGGTCGACGAGCAGCCCGACGGGGATCACCGCGACGGCGCCGATCAGCAGGGCCACTGAGTTGAGCAGGCCGATCTTGGTGTTGCCGATGTGCAGCGATCGCTCGAGCTGAGGCGCGACGGCGCCGACGGTTGCGATCTGGGCGCTCGACAGCGCGAGCACGCCGCCGAACAGGGTGATCACACGGGCGCGTGCGGGACCGCCCACGAACTGCACGACCTGGCCGCGGAGCATACGGCCAAGCCAACGCAGCCCGTGCATGACGGCGAGCGTGATGCGCTCAGGTGTGCCGAGATCGTTCAATTGAAGCCCGCTGAACACTTTGGCAGCAAGACGGCACGAGCGGCCGCCGTCCGGAGGCACCCGTACGGTTGCTGACATGGGCTGGCACACGGAGCGCCTGGCTGCTTTCGACATCGAGACGACGGGCGTGGATACGGAGCACGATCGGATCGTGACCGCTGCGGTGAGCTTGGTTGGCGGCGGGCACGCGTCGCAGCACCGCTCGTGGCTCGTGAACCCTGGGATCGAGATACCGGCTGGCGCGACGGCGGTACATGGCATTACCACCGAGCGAGCACGAGCTGAGGGCCGCATCGCGAGTGAGGCCATCGATGAGATCACGGCGGCACTGGCCGATCAACTGCGCGCGGGAGTACCGATCATCGCGTTCAATGCACGCTTCGATCTGACGATCCTGGACCGGGAGGCCCAACGGCATGGGCTGCAACGGCTGCTCGAGCTGGTGGGAGGCGTTGAGAACATGCTGGTGGTCGATCCGTATGTCCTCGACAAGCACGTCGACCGCTTTCGGCGTGGCAAGCGAACGTTGGGCGCGGTGTGCGAGCACTATCGCGTGCCGCTCGGTCGCGCCCATGAAGCGAACACGGACGCGCTGGCTGCGGCACGGGTGGCATACAGGCTGGGAGCTGAATTCGCGGAGCTGGGTGCGAGCGACCTGGAGGTCCTGCATCGTGAACAAGTGGCGTGGGCAGCCGAACAGGCTGCGTCACTAGAGGACTACTTCCGCCAGCAGGGCCGTAATGAGCCGATCGAGCGAGTGTGGCCGGTCGTGCCGAGCAGCCTCCCGCGCGCGGCGTAGCCGTACGAGCACGCGCACGGCGGCAGCGGCAGGTGCACCGAACGTCGCCGCGGCTCGCCGCGGCGTTACTGTCGCTTACGATCGGGCGGGTGAACCCGGAGATCCTGACGGGAGCGACGATTCGCACGATGGATCCGCGCCGGCCGATCGTCGAGGCGGTGGGCATCGACTCGGGCGTGATCGCGGCGGCTGGGTCGCTGGCACAGGTACGAGCGACAATGGGCGATGGGGCGCGCATCGAGGATCTCGGCGGTGGCGCGCTGTTGCCGGGGTTCATTGACGCCCACCACCACCTCGCGTACGCGGCGCTGGACTACGGCGGCCCCAGCCTGAGGCTGCCAGCGGGCAGCAGGCTGGATGATCTACTCGCGGCGATCACAGACGCGGTGGCGGCGAAGCCGCCAGGCTGGGTGTACCTGTGCGGATACGAGGTGGGCGACCTGCGCGAGCGTCGTGCGCCTACGGCTGACGAGCTCGAGCAGTGCTGTCCGGGTCGGCCGTTGTTCGTACAGGCGGCGAGCGGCCATGACGGCGCGCTGAACCAAGCTGGGCTGGACGCGATGGGATGGACTGCGAGCTCGCGCGATCCGGCAAACGGGGTGATCGTGCGCGATCGTCGCGGACGACCCACGGGAGTGGTGTCGGAGGCGGCGACGTTCATGGCAGAGGCGGCATTCCGCGACCAGCTACTGGCAGACGGACCGGAAGTGTGGCTGGCGGCCTGTGAAGCGCATGCCCGTGACCTCCTGGCGCTGGGCATTACACGCGTGGGTGATGCGGCGGTGGCTCCGTCGGTGGAGCGGCTGTACATCCGCGCGGCGCAGGAAGAGCGCCTGCCGATCACTGTCCATGCGATGCCGGTGGCGTCGAGCTCGCTACTGCTGCCTCGCTTTGACGGCCCGGCAACGGGAGAGGGCGTCGGGCGAGCGCGGACCGGCCCGGCGAAGCTGTTCGTGGATGGCGGTCATCGCTGCGCGGTATGCCTATCGGCGGGCCAGGCGGCGTGGGCAGCGGCGGCGCTCGTGAAAAATGTGCTCGGCGGACGCAGCCTCGCGGCCGTGCGGGCGGCTTCGCGGAGCGGCCGGCCAAAGCTCGGGCGTGATCTGCATCTACACGCGGGGATGCGCTTCTGGGAGAAGGACGCACTGGCGGGCGCGATCGAGCACGGCGCCCAGCGGGGATTTCAGATCGCGCTGCATGCAATCGGCAACGAAGCGATTGACGTTGCGCTAGGTGCGCTGGAGCGCAACGAGCGCTGGCTGGCGACGGCGCCTGGGCGACCGCGCCTGGAGCACGTGGTGTTTGCCAATCCAGACCAACCCGCGCGGATCGCGGCTACGGGCGCAATTGCAGTCGTGCAGCCGGCGTTCATTGCAAGTGCTGGCGATGACATGCTGCTCACACCCCTGCCTCCCTCGATCGCCACGATGCCGCTACGTTCGTTGAGCGAAGCGGGCGTGGAGCTGGCTGGCAGCTCCGACTACCCGGTCACCCAGCCAGACGTGCTCGCGGCGATTAGCGCAGCGGTGACCCGCCGGACGGCAGCAGGGGCGACACTGGCGGCCGATCAGGCGATGGAGGTGGAGCTGATGCTCCACGCGTACACGCTGGGCGCAGCCCGTGCGCTTGGCTGCGAGCAGGAGGCAGGCTCGATCACTGAAGGCAAGCAGGCGGACCTGGTCCACCTGGCAGAGGACCCAGTCACGCAGGATCCCTTGCTGCTGGCAGAGATTGATGTGAAGGCGACATGGGTCGCGGGTGGCCGTGCGTAGCCAGGTCGCGCCGGCGCTCGCGCAGCAGGTCACAAGTTGGCGACCTTCACGATGTAGTGGTTATGGGCGTCGATGATGACCATGCTGATGAGGCGCTCCTGGTTGCTGGCAGGAGCGACGCGGAGGCATTTGGGCACTTCTACGGACGGCGCGTGGACGCCGTGCTTGCCTTCTTCCTGCGGCGCACAGGTGACCGCGAACTCGCGGCTGACCTGACCGCTGAGACGTTCGCGGCGGCGCTGTCGGCCCTACCGCGTTACAGCCCGCAGCGGAGCTCGGCGCTCGCGTGGCTGTTCACGATCGCGCACCACAAGTTGGCGGACTCGATCCGCCGCGGACAGGTCGAGGACCGCGCCCGAAAGCGCCTGGGTCTCGAGCCGCTGATATTCAGCGACGATGACATCGAGCGCGTGGAGCAGCGGGCGGCCGCGGCAGACGGAGGCGCGGCACTGCTCGAGCTCGAGCGGCTGTCAGCTGCACAGCGCGGCGCGATCGAAGGACGGGTGCTCCAAGAAACCGAATACGACGAGCTGGCCCGACGTTTGCGGTGTTCGGAGTCGGTAGTCCGCAAGCGCGTGAGCCGCGGGCTCGCTGAGCTGCGCACGAGATTGAAGGAGGCCTGAGGATGGACGCGATCGACAGGTTCGGACAGCAGCTGGTGCTGGCCGGGGGGCGTCGAAAGTCCCGGCGGCGACTGCCGGCGCTCTTCGGTGCACACTTTGCGGGTGCATCATCGCGACGCCGCGTATCCCCGCATGTGCGCGTCACACTGATCGCGCTCGCGCTCGTGCTCGCCACCTCCGCGATCACGCTCGCGGCGACCGGAGTGATCCTCACGGGCTCACCGGTCGGCGCGGCGCGTGCTCCGATCGCCACCGCCGGCGAGGGCATCCCGGTGGCAAGCGGCGCGCGGCTGCTACCCCTGCGAGCGGCAGATCCGGCCGGCGGCCTGCCGTGGGGAATGCGGGTCATCCACACCACGCGCGGCCTCATCTGCGTGCAGATCGGGCGCGTCGATGGCAACCAGCTAGGACAGCTCGGCGTCGACGGCGCGTTTCACAACGACGGGCGCTTCCACCCGCTGCCCGCAGACGCGCTCCCGGACACCCTCGCGAACGCAAGCGGATGGATGGCTGGGAACTGCGCGAGCCAGGGAGACATCTACGCGGGCGACAGCGTGGGGCTCGAGCTCAACGCGGCCACCGGCCCCGGCCCGGGCGCTGGGGTCCCCGCCGACCGCCGCGAGATCTCCTTCGGGTTGCTTGGAGTGCATGCGGTGAGCATCACCTACCGCGAAGGCTCGAAGACACACACCCAGCCGGTGCTCCCCGGCTTGGGCGCGTATCTGATCGTGCAGCGCTACACCAGCGGGAGGCCACTGGGAAGCATCAGCGAGACCGACGGCAGAGACGAACCGGGCAACTACAGCGGACCAGCCGCCCCGAACGGAGCGCTGACGGCGATCACCTACGACTACGCGGGACAGTCGTGCGTTGACCGGGGCAACCTGCGCATGGCCTCATGTGGACTCTCGGAAGTGCCGCCCCCGCGTCTGGCTGCGCTGCCCGTCGTGCACGAGCCGCTGCGCGCGCACCTGCAGATCCACGATCATGTGATCACGAGCGCGCAGATCAGCTTCCGCGCGCCTTACCCCGTCACCAATGCCAATGCGAACTACTCGGTGATGGCGCCGCTGTGCGGTCGCGGCGTGGCCGGAGGAGGCTCCAGCGCTGACGTCGCTCGCGGCGGGCTGGTGACCATATCCGTCGGGGATGTTTTCTCGAGGTCGTGCGGCCGAGCGGTGAAGTTCACCGTCCAATACGTCCGCTCCGCGGGCGGCCTGCCACAACCCACGCGCCTCGGCAGCATCACGATCCACGAGCCACCCGGCTCGCACCCCGCGCCCCTACCGCGGCGCGTTGTCGAACTCGAAAGACGCTACAACCCGACACGCAATCTGCACGCCAAGATCCATCTCGCGCTCCTACCCCAGACCCGCGCAGCGTGCAAAGCGGCCTTCCTGCTCTTCCCGTGCTACAAGGGCGAAGTCCGATTCACGGCTCCCTATGCGGTCACGCCTCCAGCCGCCGGCTACTCCAGGGCCACCGAATACTCCGTTGACGGGTTCGCTACATGCAAGGCCGGTGGCCGCCCCGAAACCAGCTGGGGTCTCGGACCCAAAGTCACGGCGCACGAGACAATCAGAAGCACCTCGCTGGGGCTGTTCGTGCTCACGCCGTCATGCCTATCGCACGAGGGGTTCAAGGTCATCTACCGCAACCAGCAACGCCCCTCGCCCGGCGCCCCCCACGAATCGGTCATCGTCGGAACGGTGACCCTGAGCGGGGCGACACTACCTAACGGGCAAAGCCCGAGGCCGGCCATCCACCGCTAGAGCCAAGCGGTCACAGAATGGACGCTCGCGGCACTCTTGTCGTGATGGATAATGCTGACGCCTTCGCTGAGCTCTATCGGCGCGAGGGAGAACCTGTGTTGATCTTCCTCACGCGACGTACGTGGGATGGTGAGACGGCGCTCGAGCTGACCGCGGAGACCTTTGCCGTGGCGTTGCGCTCGTGGCGCAAGCTGCGAGCGCTTACTCCTGAGCAACAGCGCGCTTGGCTGTTCACCGTCGCGCGACGCCAGCTCGGACGCTACCTACGCCGCGCTAGCGTCGAGCGCAAGGCTGTGCAGCGGCTCGGCATGCAGATTCCGACAGTCGATCACGATGATCTACGGCTGATCGAGCGTAGGGCCGGCTTGCCTGAGCTGCGCCGCACGCTCGAGCGGGAGCTCGCCAGACTGAGCCCAGCGCAGCGAGACGCCCTTCAGCTGAGGGTGATCGAGGAGCGCAGCTATGAGGAGATCTCCCTCCAGCTGGGGATCTCACAGCAGACCGTTCGCGCGCGGGTGTCGAGGGGCCTGCGCGCCCTCGCCCATGCGCTCGAGCCGCATCACGCTCCCCGGGAAGGTTGCGTGGTTGATCACGACACCGCGGCGGAGGGGGCGTGATGAACCAGCGTCCGAAGGCTCTAGAGCAACTTGGGGAAGAGCTTGACCGCGTCGCTGGGGCCGCGCTGGGCGACGGCTCTCGTCGTGCGCTGAGACGAGCCCCGGTGGGACGTCTGAGCGTGGCAGCGGTTTGCGTGCTCGTGCTGCTCGTGGCGGCTGCCGCGGCGGCTACCGTGCTGCTGATCCAGCAGGGCTCACCGCTACCGGCGCCGCACCCGCAAGATCTGCGTGCGAGCGGCATTCCGCTGCCGAGCAGTGCGCATCTGGCGGGCCTCGATGCGCCCGATCCGGAAAGCTCGAACCCGCCGTGGGACCTGCGCCTCTCCCGCACGAGCATTGGTGAGACGTGCACCGCTGTCGGCCAGGTGTACAACGGGCGCTTCGGCATCGTCGGGCTCGACCACGTCTTCAGGGCACTTCCGCTCGGCTCGGTGGACAGCTGTGGCATCGATAGCGGAGCGGGGCCGGTGCTGGTGGGAGCGAAGAGCTTCGTCGGCTACAAGCCCGGCGAAGCACGCACGGTAGTGAGCGGGGTGGTCGGCAGGGGCGCGCGATCGGTGGTGGTCTACGCCACGGGAACGCGACGGCAGCTGAGACTGGGGCCGCAGGGCAGCTTCATCACGGTGTATGCAGGCGAGGCCGAAGAAGTGCGCCCGCGGGTGGTGATCGTGACACGCGACAGCCGCACTCACATAGTCGCGCTCGAGCAGTCCGATGCGTTTGAAGTGCCCGATCCTGAAAATGGCGCCGCATGGGCCGCAAGCACCGAACCCGATATCGAACCAAACGCATTCCCGGACGAGGACTGCGTGCAAGTCACCCGCCAGCCGAGCCAGACTGAATCGAGCCGCTTCCAGCTGCCTCTGACGCCACAGATCTGCGGGCGTCTTGGCGCGAGCCCGCTGTTCGTGCAGATGCGGCGCTTTGTTCCCGGAGAAGATGGGGCGCCTTTCCCCTGGGGCAACTCGCCCTCGCGGACGATCGTCTACGGCATCGCAACGCCACGCGTGGAGAGCCTTGAGCTAACCGGTGCGGGCAACACACGAGCGCTGGCGATCGACCGCCGCGGTGGCGCCTTCATGGCTGTGCTGGGCGGACACGTCGATCCCCGCTCGCTGACGCTGACAGCCAAGCTGGCCGATCGCGCCACTCTCACTTACCGGCACCCGACCGGCCTGCTGGCATACCCGAGCAACAAGCCAATCGGTGTACAGACGGTTCCCGCCTATCGCTCGCCCGTGGCGCTCAAAGCCACGTTGCCGCCGCCGTTCGAGTTCCCGATCGCCTCCACCACCAGGGAAACGCTCCGCGCCGCGGATCCCTCAGGTGGACCCGAATGGGTGCTGCGCAGCTGGCAAGGAAAAGCCAACCAGAGCGTCAAGGGCATTGGCGACGAACGCTTCTGGTGCGCCCAACTCGGGGTGATGTGGCACGGCAAGCTGGTCGAACCAAGCGCAACGCCGTCCGCTCACAGTCGCCCGCTGACGGCTGAAGGCGGCCGCTGCAACCCGGCCAAGGACCTGATCCGCATGCGCTACATGCTCGCGCTCGAAAGCTTCCTTGACGACCCCTACCAATACACGCCACATCCAGCGCGCACCATCCTCAGCGGCATGCTCCCCCCTGGCGCGAGCGATCCCGTGCTGCTTGGTGTGGGGGCCCCCCGGACGCTCCTCGTCGACGCGAACAACGCGTTCCTAGTAGTGCTCGGCGGCCGCTACTGGAACACGCGCCCGCGCATCTCCTACGTGTTGCATGGTAAGCGCGTTGGCAGGATCCCCGGTGGACTCGGCCCACGGCGCTACCAGCAGGGCACAGAAACACCGCTGCCGCAGGTGCGTGCGCCCGATCCTGATGGAGCAGCTCCGTGGGGGTTCGTCGCGACCCGCAACTGCAGGACAGCCGTCGGACGGATCGTCGCGGGCCGTCTAGCGCATATTGATCTGTGGGACGGAGTGCTGGAAGCGGGGTCCGCGTTCAGCGGATCGAGCTCGAGCTGCGCAACCCATCCCGAGGCACTCGAGCCCGCTGCGGAGCTGCGCGAGCCGGTGGAATTCAACGAGCAGCAGGTCGGCACCGGCGAAGACCCGCTGCAGCCTGAACGGGCACCGCTTCGCCAGCCTGAAATCGAATGGCGCACGCTCCCGGGACGGACGATCGTGACCGGAGTGGCGCACCCGGACGTAATGTCGGTGACGCTCAGCACCCCGAGCGACGTACGCACGCTGCGACCCGCCGGGCCGTTGCACGCGGTCCTGGCTGTATACGACGGCTACTTCCTACGCGGCAGTCTCACTGCCACGGTGCAGCTGCGTGACGGCCGTGTGCAGAGCGAGCAGATCCCCGACTACAGCTCGGGCGCGTACCGGCCCGAACCACTCACCACGAGACTTCGCGAGGCCAAGCAGACGCTCACACAGCAGCGAGCTCGCGCCCACTCGCGCGGCGGCTTCCGCGAGCAAAATCTCCTGGCGCCAATGCAGGAGCAGATCCAGGAGATCGAACGACGAGTGGCCTACGATCGCGCTCACCCCGACCTGCTGCCGGCTGAATAGGTCACCAGACGGAGCTACTTGATCGCGATGGATGATGAGGCGCTCGGCGCGGACGCACGGACCGACGGAGAGCTGCTCGATTGCACCCGCGCCGGCGATCGACAGGCGTTCGGCGTGCTGTACGAGCGCCGCCATGAGCTGGTGATGGCGTTTACGCTCAAGCGCACGCGTGACCCGGAAGTGGCAATGGACATGATGGCTGAGACCTTCGCAGCGGCACTCCTGGCGCTCGTCGACGGCTCGCCTGCGACGCTCGGCCCGCCTGAAACGGTCAGCTCGGCCGCACCATGGCTGCTGACGATCGCGCGCAACACCATGATCGACAGCCACCGGCACGGCACGGTCAAGAGCAGCGCACGCGAGCGACTGGCGCTCGAGCCGGCGCAGATCAACGACAACGACGTGCAGCAGGTGCTGCGAGGGTTGGCCGAGACCGACCTACTGATCCGTCTCTCTGAAGCGCTACCTGCCGATCAGTTCGACGCGCTTCGCGCGCTCGTTCTCGACCAGCGCAGCCATCGGGAGATCGCCCAGAAGCAGCTCGCATGCTCCGCGGCGGTCACGCGCCGGCCGGTCAGCTGCGATCGCCCTGCGACAGGCCATCAAGGCAATCGCACGAGCGACTTTCACAACATCTACAAGCGCCAGCTGATAACGGCCGCCGGGACGCTGTTGCCAGAACGCGCGCCGTAGGAGAGCGCTCCGCGTTCAACCTCCCCGCTGACGTCGCCGCGCGGCGAGATGCACGAGCGAGAGGACGCTCCAGCTGACGGTCGCGAACGACGCGACCGTGCCGGCGCGATAGGCGGGGTGATCCTTGGCGTCGGGCTTGATGACGAGGACGCCGAACGCGTTGGCATTTGTCCAGCAGCCAAGCGCCAGGGGCCAGGCCACGCGACGGGGCAGCTCGGGCACGGCCGTGCCGACGAGGACCGCCAGCGCGCCGAGCGCGATCAGGTCCAGGTGCCACTGGCGCAAGCGCGCGGTGGAGCGAATCCCCAGCTCACGGGCACGCTCGGGATCGCTTACAGCCAATGCGTACGGCCAGCCCGTCAGCGCGCCCACCGCCAGCTCGCTCAGTCCGGACACGATCAACGTTTCGTTCGTGCTGCTCGCACTCATGCGGTCTCTCCTTTGATGAATTCTTCGATTGGGCCCGTTAGCGCTCGCGGGCGCTCCAGCATCGGCATGTGACCACAATGCTCCAGCACGACCGTCCGTGCCCGGGGCACCTCGCGCTGGAAGCGCTCCGTGTCCGCCGGCGGGCTGATTCGGTCGGCGTCGCCAGCCAGCGAGAGGATCGGACAGGCAACATGCTCGATCCCAGCGAACGGATCCGAGCGCCCGATCGCGCGAATCGTCGGGCGCACCCCGCGCGCACCCGCGCCGGCGAGAATCGTCCGCACCGCGTCCGCCGACAACGCCTGCGGGTCGCGCACATACGGCGCCAGGGCGATCTGGCGAAGCATCTTCGAGTTGACGATCGACCCACGCACGCGCTCAGGCATTGGCAGGCCGACGCCCACCGCCTCCGCGGCGATCGCCAGCGTCTCGCGCGGGCAACTGCGGGCGTAACGTGCCACTTCGCGGAGGCCGAGCAGCGCGCTGAACTGGTACACAGCGCCCGCCACCAGCACGATTCCTGCGGCGAGATCGGGGTGGCGCGCGGCGAAGCGCACCGCCACCGGGCCGCCGAGCGAATGGCCCGCTAGCACAACGCGCGTGCAGTCCATCGAACGCGCGAGCGTGGCCGCGAGATCGGCGAAGCCCTCGAGCGACACGGCGCCAGCCGCGGGCTCGCTCGCGCCGAACCCCGGCAAGTCGAGCGCCAACACCCGCGCGTGCCGGGCCAGGTCGGAGACGATCTGCCGCCAGTGCTGCCAGCACCCGCCCAACCCGTGGACCAGCAGCACACACAACCCACCCTCCCCCACGTCCAGATACCGCACCCGCCGGTCGTCGATCACCGCGTCGTGGATGTGCTCCGGCCCGATCGACAGCATGGTACGCCGAGCTGGATGAGACTGCCGCGCGCGGCGCACGACTCCCACCGCTGGCCGTGCCGAGTCTCTGCCGCGCGACCGAGAGCGCCATGGCTCAGGCCCTTACAGCGTTACCACGGGCGCGCGAGACTAATGTTGACCTCGCGCTGCGCGGATCGTGGATCTGACGATCTCGGCGAACTCGTCCCAGAAGTCGACGCCAAGGGCGGCGTAGACCGCCACCGGGATGCCCACGTAGTGGAGGTCGGCCGCGATCGTGTCAACGAGCGTCCGGGCTTGGCTCGCACGCAGATATGGCGAGAGATCGTCGAGGCCAGGCTGTTGAAGCCACCGGACAATGCGCGTGAGCGTTCGATATGTAGGTATCCAGTCGTAGTGAAACGGAAGGTCTGGGGCGGCAGGCATCCCCAGTAGGGAAGCCCAGTCACGGTGACGGACCGAGTAATAGCGGTCATCTGAGATCTCCACGACATCGACCACTCCAGCCTCCACCAGCTGCGCGAGTCCTTCTCTGACGTTGCGTTGCGCGAATGCGGCGGAAGCGGTAACGACCTTCCCAGACAGGCGCGCGGCGCGGACCGTCAGCAAGGTCCGGATGACCTCGGCACGGACGCCGACGCCGAGCAGCCGCCGCAACCGAAAGGCAAAACTGATCGGGTCATGAAAGCGCGGGGCTTGAGACTTGCCCGATGATTTGAGCTGGGTCCGCGCGAAGCCCTGCTGAGCGAAGGCCTCGTCGAGGTTCTCAGTGGGGGTGGGAACAGCCGGGAACAGCGGGTCGAGCCGCGCGGGGAGTGCGCGAGGCTCAAGGGCCGGGCGCCGGCGCCGGCGCGACGTTGCGCTCCACCCCAGCGCAGCTTCGACAAGGGCACGGTCGGTTGGAGCGACACTCAGGTTTCGCAGGCGGTGGACGCTCACCAGCTGCTCGTTGAGGGCCAGCCAGTCGAGGACCTCGTCGAAGAGGCGCGGATCGTTGCGCCCAACCTCCAGCGTGAACAACAGAAGCGCCTCCGGGTCGGCCGCACGCTCCTCACGCCGTGCGGGAGTCGCCGCCGACACCCCGAGCTGGGACCACTGATCCCAAGCCAGCGCGAGCAGCGCTGCCACAACCTCGTGTCTAAGCTCCGCGGCCGTCATTCTCGACCCCGAGGTCCTGCAGCGCACGAGCGAGCTCATTGTCAAATGGACCAGGCATGTTGTGCGTGCGCGCCCACCGAGCTGCATCACGAAGCTCAGCAGCGGTCGGCTCGAGCGCGCGCAGGTCAGCAAAATCTCTTGGCTCCCTCCGATCCGCTGTGGCATACAGCTTGAAGAAGATCTGGTCGACGCGGGAGGCAAACAAGACCCTCAGGGCCGCTCCGTACTCGCGGGAGATCAGCCGCTCGACGAAGCCGGGAGGAAGACCATGGATCAGCAGACTGGTCGGGCCGGCGTTCAGCCAGTTGGGCTCCAGCCCGAGATCGCGCGCCACGGTTGCAGCTGCTTGGCGGATGGCCGCCGGCAATGGCTGCGCTGAAACCAAGACGCCGTCCTCTTCCAGGGCCACGACATCAACGTCACGGGTGGTTCGTGACACAGCTGCAATCGCGATCAGACCGCTGCCGCCGATCACGATGAGATTTGCGCGAGCGCCGGCTAGGGTGAGCTGGTCGTTCAACGCGGATAGGGCCTCGTCAAGGCGATCGAAACCGATGTCTATCATCTCAGACACGAATGATATACATCCCTTGCAGGCGCTGCGGCGCTTTGTGGCCTCTTCGCGATGCGCCCGGAGAGATTCGAACTCCCGACCTTCGGTTCCGTAGACCGACGCTCTATCCAGCTGAGCTACGGGCGCAGAGCGACGTAGTCTACCGACGCTCCCATGCCTCCCCCCACACGGTCGCCACCAACGATCGCGGGCCGCCATGGTTGCGGTGCTCGCATAGGTAGATCCCCTGCCATGTGCCAAGCGCCACACGGCCACCGTTGATCGGCAGCGTCAGCGTCGGGCCCAGCAGTGACGCCTTTACGTGCGCAGGCATGTCGTCGCTGCCCTCCAGCGTGTGCGTCCACAGCGCGCTGCGCTCCCGCACCGCGTCGTTGAACCACGCCTCCAAGTCGGCCCGCACTTCCGGGCTAGCGTTCTCATTCAGCGTAAGCGACGCCGACGTATGGCAGATCAGCACGTGCAGCAAGCCCACCGACAGCTCCCGCAGCTCAGGCAGTGTCGCCAGCAGCTCCCCCGTGATCAGATGAAAACCCCGTGCCCGCGGCTGCAGGGTCAGCTCGCGTTGCAGCCACATGCACGCAGCCTACGAGCCTGCGCTGTGCAGCGTCAGCCGGCGCTCGATCGCCGCGCGCGCTCGGTCAAACGCGCCCTTGTCAGCCAACAGCCGCGTGCAAGCATTCGCGCCCAACCCCAGCGAGTAGATCTCAAACGCCACCTCAGCCGCGTCCTGCGCCCCGACCACCGCCGCCTGTCGCTCAAGCTCGCCTAGCCAGCCGAGCACGCCAGCGCGCACCGCGTCCTGCACCACCCCCGGACGGTCGTCAAACTCCGCCGCAACAGCAGCCCAGAAACAGCCGCCTTCGAACCCCTCCCGTTCCAAGAAATCCAGGTAGCCGCTGCAGTATGCGCGCAAGCGTGCTTCGCCCTCCTGCTCAACCTGCGCCGGCGCGATCACCTCCGCTGTGAATCGCATTGCAGCTGCCTCGATCGTCGCCAGCTGCAGCTCCTGCTTGGAGCCAAAGTGAGCAAACAGGCCACTCTTGCTCATCTCAAGCTCGCTCGCCAGCCTGCCGATCGTAAGCCCTTCAAGGCCCTCCGTCGACGCCACATCAACCGCCCGCTCAAGGATCGTAGCCCTCGTGTTGGCCGCCTTCCGCGGCGTGGTTGCGTCACTGCTCACAGCAACCGCAACGGCTGTATCCGCGTCTTTCTTCGCGTGAGCGCTTGCTTGCTTGCTCGGCACCCACGCCAGCTTAGTCGCAGCCGCTGTCTTCACAAGTCAATTGTAACGCACGAACGTTCGTGCTATTAATTCCACCCCAAGCAAGCCCCCGAGGAAAGAGGAGACGCACGTGCCCGACTTCACAGTCACCCCAATCGACGCCATCGAGGGCGTCGTCTTTGGATCCTTCAAACGCGCTCGCGCTCAGCTCGGCGTCGAGTCCTTTGGCATGCAGGTGCTCGACCTGCCGCCCAACGCCACCCTGTATCCCGAGCACGACCACGCCGACAGTGGCCAGGAGGAGGTGTTCGTCGTCTTGCGCGGCGCCGGCGAGATCGAGATCGACGGACAGCGCCACGCGCTCAACCCCGACACCATGGTCCGCGTCGGGCCCGCGCCAAAACGCAAGCTCTGGCCCGGTGACGATGGCATGCGCGTGCTCGCCCTCGGCGGCTGCCCCGGCGCCGTGTACGAGGCGCCCGACGTCACCAAGCTCGGCGCGCCCGATCCAGGGCTTCCTGAAGTTCCCGCTCAGTGAGCCACGCTCGCCACACCGATATCCATCTATAAAAATCTCATCCCAGCGAGGTACGCTCAGCCGGCCCATGGTCGACCAGAACGACGTGCGCCGCATCGCGCTCGCGCTGCCCCACACAAGCGAGGCGAGCGGCCACTTCGGCTTCTCAGTCGCCAACAAAGGCAAGCACAAGCAATTCGCGTGGACGTGGAACGAGCGAGTCGAGCCGAAGCAGCCCAGGATCCCCCGGCCCGACGTGCTCGTCCTCCGCGTCAGCGACCTGCTCGACAAGGACGCGCTGATCGCATCTGATCAGCGCAAGTTCTTCACCGAGTCCCACTACAACGACTTTCCCGCCGTGCTCGTGCGCCTCGAGCTGATCGCCCTACCCGAGCTGCAACAGCTGATCCTCGACGCGTGGCGCACCCAGGCACCAACAGACCTCGCCAACTCATTCCAACCGGAAGCGACGTGACCA
Organism: Solirubrobacteraceae bacterium; assembly: GCA_035487855.1. GTDB lineage: Bacteria > Actinomycetota > Thermoleophilia > Solirubrobacterales > Solirubrobacteraceae > Palsa-744. The sequence continues at coordinate 4,648 of DATHLT010000082.1, read as the reverse complement.
CATGCAAGCTCTGTACTTCGACGGCAACGGCAGCCTTGAATGGAAAGACGACCCCGCGCCCGTCATCCAAGCTCCGACCGACGCGCTCGTCCGCCCCATCGCCGTCTCCACCTGCGACCTCGACCAGGCCATCATCAACGGCCCCGAGCCCGTGCCCGGCTCCGAGCAGCCGTTTGCCATCGGCCACGAGGGAGTAGGTCAAGTCGTGGAGGTGGGCGCCGCCGTCACCAACCTGCGCCCCGGTGACATCGTCGCCATCGCCTACCACATCGCCTGCGGCAGCTGCGACCGCTGCACCCATGAGCTGCCGCTGTTCTGCAGGACGACCGGCGCCGACGGGCTCGCCGTCTTCGGCATCCCCGTTGGCGCCGACTACGGCGGCCTCTTCTCCGAGCTCGTGCGTGTCCCCTTCGCCCAGTACTCGCTCGTGCCGTTGCCACCCAGCGTCTCGCCCGTGCAAGCCGTGTCCGTCGGCGACAACCTCACCGACGCCTGGCGCACAATCGCGCCACACCTGCAGCGCCAACCAGGCGCTGAGGTGCTGATCATCAGCCAGGGCTCCATCGGCCTGTTCGCCTGCGACATCGCCCGCGCCTGCGGCGCCAGCCATGTCCGCTACGTCGATCCCGACCCCCAGCGCCAGCAGCTCGCGCGCGACTTCCGTGCCCAAGCCAGCACGCTCGCCGACTTCTTCGCCGACGAGCGCCAATATCCAATCTCGCTCGTTACCCACCCCGACAAGGCCGCCCTACACGCCGCCCTGCATGCCACCGAACCAGGCGGCCACTGCGAGAACCTCGGCTTTCACTTCACCGAAATCCACATGCCCCTGCTCGCCATGCACCTCAAGTGCCTGAACTTCCGCTCGTCGATCTCAAACGCCCGCACCTACATGCCAGCCGTGCTGCAGCTGCTCTCCAGCGGACACATCAACCCACAGCTCGTCGTCACCCAGGTGCTGCCGTTCGACACCGCCGCCGACGCGCTCCCCACCGCTGGGTTCAAGCCCGTCTTCGTGCGCGATCCCATGTAGCTGCCGGTGGGGCAATTGGACCCTGCAGCAGGCACCACGCGGCCGTGTGACAGGATGCACCAACTTGCTGCGCCTGCCCAACGCCGCCACAGCGCTCCCCACAGTGATGCTCGCGCTCGTGTGCGCCGGCTGCGGCTCAAGCAACACCGCCAGCACAGCAGGTAGCGCGAGCACGGCTGTCGGAGCCGTAACCAAGGCTCAGTTCATCGCCCATGCCGAAAGCATCTGCGCCAAGCTCAGCAGCCAGGAGAAGCCCCTCAGAACCCGTCAAGAAGCGCTTAAAGGGCTACCCGTGGACGTCGCTGACACGGATTTCGTCGCGCTCGTACACCAGCTCGTAGCCTTCTCCAAGACCGCCGCCAGCGAGCTCGCCCTGCTCCCGCAGCCCACCCACGACACCCAAGCGATCGCCAAGCTCCTAGCGATCTTCTCCGCAGAGACCACCGAGGCAACGGACATCGCCTCTGCCGCAAGCCGCCAGGAAAGCAGCACCGGCGAAGCCGACGAGCAGGCGCTCAGGAAATCCATCGCCAACAACCGTGCGCTCGCCGCCCAATACGGCATGGAGGACTGCATCGGCGCTGAATGAACCAGCCTGACCCACCGCGCTTTGCCGCGGAGTCGCACCGCCGTGTCGTGACGACGGGCCCATCAGCATCCGCCGGTGCGCAGAGCCGCTAGCTCACAGGCCACGTTCGATCGTGTCCAACAGTCTTGTCAGCAGCGCGTCACGCTCGCCCTCAGGCACTTCCCGTAGAGGCCCCTCCAGCAGCAACATCGACAGGCCGTGCACCGACGACCACGCCGCAAACTCCGCGTTCGCGCGCCGCTCCCGGGGCAGTCCGCTCGCCACCCACACCGAGTCCAGCTGCGCCTGCAGGATCTCAAGCGGACCCAGACCGCCATCCCCCACGCCTTCGTCCTCCTCCAAGTAACCCAAGCCCGGCGGCACCGCAAACGCCGTGCGAAATAGGCCCGGCTCCGTCAGCGCGAACTCCACATACGCCCCACCCGTCGCCCGTAGACGCGCGCGTGCCGCCGCCGCGCCGCGCCGCGCCGGTCCAACTTCAGCGATCCGCCGCTCCATCAGCTGCGCCAGCGAGCGCATGCAGCGGTCGCAGATCGCCTTCAGCAGACTGTCCCTATCCGCGAAGTGCCTGTACGCGGCGTTGTGCGACACCCCTGCCCGCCGCGACACCTCTCTCAGCACCACCGCATCCGGGCCACCGTCACGCGCCAGCTGCAGGCCCGCCTCGATCAGCTCCGAGCGCAAGTTACCGTGGTGATAAGTGGGTTTGGACGGGGTCATCGGCGGGTCTCGCGGGATGGCGTCAGCGAGATTCTTTGCGCCTCGCCGGCCGGATCTTCGACCACCCCACCCCCACATGTTGACAGCGTCCACAAGATCTGCCAAGCTCTCAGTGTTGATGCTGTCAACTTCACCTGGTCTGGAGCCCTCGCCATGAACCCATCTGCCTCCCGTCGCGGTCTCATCCTCGCCGCCGTCTGCCTATCCGCGTTCGCCATCAACGTCGACACCACCATCGTCAACGTCGCCCTGCCGTCGCTCACCCGCCAGCTCGGCGCCGGCACACGCGACCTGCAATGGATTGTCGACGGATACAACCTCGCGTTCGCCGCCCTCGTGCTCTCAGCCGGCAGCCTCGGTGACCGCTTTGGGCGCCGGCCAACCCTACTGATCGGCCTACTTGGCTTCGCCATTGCCAGCGTTGGCGCCGCCCTGTGCGTCAACCCCGGCCAGCTGATCGCAGCGCGCTTCGTCATGGGCACGTTCGCAGCGCTCATCTTCCCCACCACCCTCGCCATCATCAGCAACGCCTTCCCCGACCGCAGCGAGCGGGCCAAGGCAGTCGGCGTGTGGGGCGCCGTCACCGGCCTCGGCGTCGCAATCGGACCCGTCAGCGGCGGCCTCCTACTCACGTGGTTCTCCTGGCCAAGCGTCTTCCTCGCGCTCGTGCCCGTCAGCCTGTTCGCCGCAGCCGTCGTCTACCGAGCAGTGCCCGAGTCACGCGACCCCAAAGCCGCCCCGCTCGACTGGGGCGGCCTGCTCACCGCCACCATCGCCATCGGAGCACTCGTGTACACGATCATCGAGGCTCCCGGCCGTGGCTGGGGATCCGCCGACAGCCTGCTCGGGTTTGCCGCCGTCGTGATCGTCGGCACCCTGTTCGTCCGCCTCGAGCGCTCCCGCCAACACCCCATGCTCGACGTCAGGCTGTTCTCCGAGCGCGCCTTCAGCGCCGCCAGCGGCTCCATCACCGTCGCCTTCTTCGCGTTGTTCGGCTTCATCTTCCTCATCACCCAGTACTTCCAGTTCATCCGCGGCTACAGCACCCTCTCCACCGGCGTGCGCATCCTGCCCGTGGCCCTCAGCATCGGCATCGCATCCGTGCTCGGAGCACGGCTCGCCGGTCGCCTCGGTACCCGCGTGATCGTCAGCTGCGGCCTGTTGCTATTCGGCGGCGCGTTCCTGTGGATCTCGCAAGCCGCCACCACCACCTCCTACAACATCATCGTCGTGCAAATGCTGATGATGGGCACCGGCCTGGGCATGACCTCAGCGCCCGCCACCGAGTCCATCCTCAGCGTGCTCGCCCCCGCCAAGGCCGGCGTCGGCTCAGCCGTCAACGACGCCACCCGCGAGGCCGGCGGCACACTCGGGGTGGCGATCATCGGCAGCGTGTATGCCTCGCTCTACACCTCAAGCCTCACCCACAGCGCCGCCGCCAAGCTCCCCGCCGCCGTGTTCGCAAGCGCCAAGAGCTCCGTCGGCGCCGGCCTCGCGGTCGCCCACCACGCCCCGCTTGGTGCCCACCTGCAAGTCCTCGACGCTGTGCAAAGCGCGTTCATGAGCGGCCTGCACACAGGCTGCTTTGTCGCCGCCGGGGTCTGCTGGGTAGGAGCGCTCGGAGCGCTCGCGCTGCCCGGGCGCCGTCACAGCCCAAGCCCCAGCTTCACCAGCAGCGCCGCTGTTCAGACGCCCGCTCAGCCGTAGTAGCCCCGCTCTAGCTCGCCTCCCCCTTGACGGCCTGCCAAGCCGCATCCGCCAAGATCGAGCCGGCTCGCAGCACCTCCCGCGGGGCTTGCTTGCTGTCGGTCCTGGCGATGATCTCACTGCCGTACTGCTGCGCCGCGCCCAACACGATCTGTCCAAAGAGCAGGATCGGCACGCGGCGGATACGCCTCGCCGACACATGCGGCGCTGCCCAGTCTTCCATCCCCGTTGCAAATTCCCTGTTCATCGTCTCCAGCCGGTCCAGGTGCTCCGAAGACAGCCAGCTGGCCTTGAAATAGTTGAGATATTGCGCACGGCCGACATCCTCGGCCACCCACCCAAGATGAAACGTGACCATCGATTTCACGCCCGCAGCAGCCGACCGGTGGCGGCATAGCTCGCGCACAAGACCCTGCTGATAGGACTCGAGCGTCTCCAGGTAAAGCGCGTCCTCCACGTCTCGCAGGCCCCCAGGGAAGTGATGGTAGACCGTCCCCACGCTGGTGTTCGCCTGCGCGCAAAGCTGGTTGATCGTCATGCCCCCACGACCGCCCCTGCCGTAGCAGGCCGCCGCCGCACCGATCAATCGGGCCCGGCCT
>DATHLT010000081.1:0-2715 GCA_035487855.1 Solirubrobacteraceae bacterium | reverse complement strand
GGGGGGATTGCAGAGGTCCGTGGGCCGGCTGCCTGCATGCGCAGGGACGCGTTGTTTCGGCGCCTGTTGGTAGTCGCCGACGTGGTCGCGATCGTTGGTGCGTTCTTGGTAACCGTGGAGATGTCGCGACGTTCGGTGCAGTTGACGTGGGCCGGAGTTGCAGCCATCCCGATTCTGGTCATCTGCGCGAAGTTGACGGGTCTCTACGACCGCGACGAGACGCTGCTACGCAAGACGACGTTGGATGAGGCGCCGAAGCTGTTTCAGCTGGCGACCCTGTGTGCATTGGTGGCGTGGTTGACGGGCGGCTTGCTGGTGCGTGGTGCGCTCGATCGCCATGAGGCCCTGTTCCTGTGGCTGGCGTTGGCGGCAGGCTTGATCATGGCGCGGGCGGTTTCGCGGGCGGCGGCTTTGCACATCGCGCCGGGTGAGCGGTGTTTGTTCATTGGGGACGAGCTCTCGGCTGAGACAATTCGCTCGAAGTTGACCGGACACGGCGGGGTCAAGGCCGAGGTCGTCGCTCACCTGGATCTGGACAAGGTCGCGTCGTGGTCGACGGACAGCTTCTCGGAGGTGCGCTTGGCGGAGATCCGCGACCTGGCGCGGACGCTCGACGTTCACCGTGCGATCATCGCGCCGCGCAGCGTCGATGGGGGGGAGATGCTTAACCTGGTGCGCACCTTGAAGGCGGTTGGTGTGCGGGTGAGCGTGCTGCCGCGGCTGCTCGAGGTCGTGGGGTCTTCGGTCGAGTTCGACGACCTGCATGGGGTGACGGTGATGGGGGTGAGGCGCTTTGAATTGACGCGCTCATCGGCGGCGTTCAAGCGCGCGTTTGATTTGTTGGGTGCTTCACTGGGGCTGTTGGCTATCTCCCCGCTCCTGATCGCCATCGCCGTCGCAGTGAAGCTCGACAGTCCTGGCCCCGTGTTCTTCGGCCAGCAGCGCGTTGGTCGGCACGGGAAACGCTTTCGGATGCTGAAGTTCCGCACGATGGTCCCGGATGCGGAGGCGATGAAGGAGTCGCTGCGCGATCGCAACGAGGCGCAGGAGGGGCTGTTCAAGATCGCCAAGGATCCGCGTGTGACCCGCGTCGGGCAGCTGCTGCGCACGAGTGCGCTCGACGAGCTGCCGCAGCTGTTGAACATCTTCCGGGGCGAGATGAGCCTGGTCGGCCCGCGCCCGCTGGTGATCGACGAGGATCAGCGCATCGAGGGTTGGCACCGACGCCGGCTGGAGCTGATGCCAGGCATGACAGGCCCGTGGCAGATTCTCGGGCCGTCTCGCGTTCCGCTCAAGGAGATGGTCGCGATCGACTACTTGTATGTCGCCAACTGGTCGCTGTGGACCGACATCAAGATCCTGCTACGCACCGTCCCCCACGTGGTCGGGCGTCGCGGGCTTTAGCGGCCCGCAACCCCCGCACTCGCAGATCGTGCGCGCTGTGCTGGTCTTCGAATAGGGTCAATGCCCCGTGCCCTACTTCACGCGTGCTGGGTCCGGCGCTGATGAGCGCGGCATCGGCGCGAGCGGCGCCACGGCAGAGGATCACGAAGAACGCCACGAGTGTGATCCAAAGGGCTGGGATGAGGATGATGAGCATTCGATGACAGCGGGATTCGAGGGTCCCAGCGCTCACGCAAACGCCGCTCGAGCGCCGGGATATGGCTTCCATCGGATATTGCCCGCAAACGCTTTAGTGCCAACCCTTAAATCGAACAGACGTCCAAAGCGCCGGTCGCATGCCACGACTGGCTAGATGCGCTAGACACTGCCGATGAGCTGCTCGAGCGCCGCGGAGATCTGCTCGCACACCCGCTCGGTCGCGAACAACCTAACCGCCTCCGCGCGCGCCGTTATCTCCGTCTCGCGTGGTCTGGCGTCTACCCGTGCGAGCATCTCGACGATTGCCGCCGCCATGGCCTCGGCATCTCCCGCTTGTACCTCGATCGCCACGGAGCGCTCCACACCCTCGATCGCGCCGACCTCACTGGTCGCCACGACAGGCACACCGGCGGCCAGCGCCTCCCCCACGGTCAAACCAAATGGCTCGTACTTGCTGGCCTGCAGCAGAATGTCGCTGCGAGCTAGCTCCACCGGAATCTCAGCCGCCGGTACATGCCCGGCGTATTCAGAGTTCTCAGACGGGAGGTCATCCAGCAGCCTCGTGTAGTCAGACCACAGGCTTGGGTTGCCAAGCACGCGAATGCGAACGTCCACGCCTCGCTCGAGCAGCAGTCTCGCCGTGCTCACAACGCTCTCGACACCCTTGCGCACGCAGATCCGACCGAGCACCAGCACGGTCGGTGGCTCTCCTCGTTGTCTGGGGATATCGGCGAAGCGACTGATTCGCACGGGGTTCGGTACGACGACCGTCTTGGCGAGCGGAAAGCCGTAGTCGTCAATTAGATGGTCACGAAACACGCTGCTGATGCAGATCAAAAGACTCGCCTGTCGGATCGCGAGTCGCTGCACGATTACGCGTACCGACATGATCGCCGTGACCATTGCGAGCTTGTAAGCAGGTTGACAGCGGAGACCCAGGCGTCGCTCGGCGACCAGCCATCTGAGCTCGCCGGCGATGTGTGTCTCAGGGTGAATCACAAGCGGGACTGAGCGTCTCATGCTCGTGGGCATCGCAGGGGTCTCGATGCTCGAGAACTGGTACACGAGATCGTAGGGCTCGCGCGTGTGGTGTTCAGCAATCTGTCGACGAAG
>DATHLT010000080.1:0-4637 GCA_035487855.1 Solirubrobacteraceae bacterium | reverse complement strand
CGTGCGGTGCTCGTTGTCGAGGATCAACAAGCCCGTGCCCGCGGGCTGGCTGACAGTGGTGGCGACGAGTCCTCGTATGGCGAGCGAGCGCGGCGTGAGCGGCGCGAACATCGAGACGCTCAGCCCAACCCGCACCGGTGTGCTGAGCGCGCAGCTGACCTCCCCACACGAGCAGATCAAGCTCACGGTCGCACCCAACAGCGTGCTTGCCGTCTCGCCCTCGAGCTGAGGGCCAGCCACCGCACGCACCGTCGCCACCGCACTCGCCATCGCCGAGCACCCACCCGCGGCATCTGCGGCCGTCCGAGAGACCTCCTAGCATCGTGCGCCCGATGCACGAGACCAAACCCCAGGTATTCCTTCTGGCCCGCCCGTCACTCGACCTCGACGGCATGCGTGCCTACCTCGCTGACGTCGGCGGCGAGTCGTGGCTGGAGCGCCGCCTGGACGAGGCCGATGGCGGGGCGGGTGGGAATCCCAATGGTGGCGAGCTGATCGTCGAGTTCGGCGGACGCGCGTGCTACCGCAGCTGGGAGCCCGGCCTGAACCCAAACGTAACGCGGGTGCGTACCGACCAGCGCGAGTACTTCGCCAACATCCTGCGCTCGGCGCACGGCAGCGTGCTCGAGCATGCAAATTATAGTTTTGCTATTCGGAATTGTTCGAGAGTATTTACTCATGAGCTTGTTAGGCATCGCGCCGGCTCGGCGTTCAGCCAGGAGAGCCTGCGCTACGTCCGTCTCACCGACATCGGCTTCCGCGTTCCCCCCGCGCTCGAGCCGGTGCGCGAGCAGGTGCTCTCGATCGTCGAGCAGCTCGAGGAGTTTCAGGTGCAAGCCGCGGAGAAGCTTGGTATCGATGATGAGGGCGTGCCGTTCCACGTCAAGAAGGAGGTCACCTCAGCGCTGCGCCGGCTGGCGCCGATCGGCCTCAGCACCGACATCCTCTGGACCGCCAACGCGCGCACCCTGCGCCACGTCATCGAGATGCGCACCAGCGACGGCGCCGAGGAGGAGCTGCGCCTCGTGTTCGACTCGATCGCCCACATCATGCAGGCCGAGGCGCCCGGCCTCTTCCAGGACTTCAGCCGCCAGGACGACGGCTCATGGGTCCCCGAGTACCGCAAGGTTTAGCGACGCGTAGTGATCCTTCGCTCGACCAGGGAGTCGCTGGTTAAGCGTCCATGGTGCGGGTTCGCCAGGCGCCAAGCGCAAGGAACACGACAATCCAGCCGAGCGACACGATCACAGCAGTGGCTGTGGACATCGTCACCGTCGCGCCACCGCGCGGACCGTGGTGATCGCCGACGAAGATTGGGCTGAAATGCGTGACTGCCTGGCTCAGGATCAGCCGGCGAGAGCTGCCCAGCGATTCGATGTTTTCGAGGATGCGACTCGCAATCAGCTGCCAGCCGATCAGAGCCGTCAGCGCCGCCGGACGCGAGCCGACCAGCGAGGAGAAGCCAACAGCCACCACGCACACAATGCCCGTAGCGAACAGCGTGAATAGCAAACCGTTGATCAGCAGCGCGCCTCCCGGCGTAGGCGTCCCGGAGGCGAGCGCGTAGATGCCGATCGTGAGGACAGCGTAGGCCGCGGTCATCACCAGCCAACACAGGCCGAGCGCTGCCGGAACGCGTGCTGCGAACAACGCCACGCGCGAGCGGCCGGTAACGACGAGGTCACGGAAAACCCCCGCCGCGAGATCGCCCGCGCCGGCATCCGTGCCGATCATGATCGCCGCGAGCGGCCCGAAGAACAGGGCCAGTACCGGCATCGCGTCTTCGTAGCCACGGATGCCACCCGCCGGAGAGTTTTCACCCGGGTTCGAAGAGTGCTGCACGCCCTTGAAGATGAAGTAGAGCGCCACAGGCGCCACCGCCAGCACCAGCGCCCAGATGACAGTGCTGCGCTTCTTGCGCAGCTTCAGGAAGTCCGCCCCCGCCATCCGCAGCGCGATCGCCGGATTCATGCCTTCACCTCCTCGGGCACCAGATCAGCGTCCAACCGCGCAGTGATCTGCAGGAAGCGCTGCTCGAGGCTGTGGCGCACCGGCTCCAGGCGCGTCACGCCAATCCCCGCCTGCACGAGCGCAGCATTGATCTGAGCCGCCGTCGGCGGCTCACCTGCTAGCACCACGCGAATGCCCTCATCAGAGGGGCGAGCCTCGTCAACCAGGCTGTTCGCGTCGAGCACAGCGAGTGCCCGGTCGGCGTCGTCCACACTCAGGATCAGCTCGTGGCGAGCGCCGCCGCCCGCGGCCAGATCGGCGATCGCGCCCTGCGTGACGATCTTGCCGCGGTCCACGATCGCCGCCACGTCGCATGTCTTTTCGACCTCATCCAGCAAGTGCGAGGAGATGAACACCGTTCGTCCCTCCTGCTCCACCATCGCCCGGATCATTTCCCGGAACTCCTGGATGCCGGCAGGATCAAGGCCATTGGTCGGCTCATCGAGAATCAACAGCAGTGGGTCCGCCAGCAGACATCGCGCAACACCCAGCCGCTGGCGCATACCCATCGAATAGCTCTTGACCTTGTTGTCCGCGCGCTCGGCCAGGCCCACACGCGCCAGAGCCGGCTCGATCCGCGTGAAGGTCTCCCGCCCACGCACTGCCGCGACGATGCGTAGATTCTCACGGCCAGTCAGGTGCATGTGAAAGCGCGGCTCCTCCACGATCGCCCCCACACGCTCGAGCGCTTGCGCACGCTCGTCCGGCACCGGGTGACCGAGCACGTTCATCGTCCCCGCGCTCGCCGGCGTCAGGCCCAGCAGCGTGCGGATGATCGTCGTCTTGCCTGCACCATTCGGGCCGAGGAAGCCGAACGCCGCGCCACGCGGCACCTGCAGGTCAATGCCGTCCAAGGCCGTGCGCTCGCCAAAGCGCTTCGTCAGACCAACCGTTTCGATTGCCAGTGAGCTTTGATCCATCGCTACCTATTGTTATCGACGCGCATTGTCGCCGGCAATGGGGGATTGCCCCTAGGGCATGCGTGCCGGCCAGCGCTTCACGGAACGGCTCAGGGACCGTCCAGGCTCACCAGCCGCCGCTGCATCGCCCAGCGGCTGAGCTCGTGGCGGCTGGACAGCTGCAGCTTGCGTAGCACCGCCGACACGTGCGCCTCCACCGTCTTCACCGAGATGCCAAGAGTCTGCGCGACCTCCTTGTACATGTAGCCACGCGCGATGTGGCGCAGCACCTCGCGCTCACGCGGGGTCAGCTGATCGAGCTCACGATCCTCCGCCAGGTGCTTCTGCGCGTCCTCATCACTCGCCGTGGCGCCATGTGCAAACGCATCCAGCACAAACCCCGCCAGTCGCGGCGAAAACACAGCATCGCCGCTCGCCACCCGACGCACCGCATCAGCCAGCTCAGCGCCGGAGATCGTCTTCGTCACATAGCCACGCGCGCCCGCGCGAATGACCGCGATCACATCCTCCGCCGCATCCGACACCGACAGCGCCAGAAACCGCACCTCCGGGCACTCCCCCGCCACCCGCGCGATCACCTCAACACCGCCGCCGTCCGGCATGTGCACGTCAAGCAGCACCACATCTGGTCGCTGCTCGCGGATCACCGCAACCGCGTCCTCCACGCCACCCGCATCGCCAACCACCTGCAACTCCACCCCAAGCTCCGCCCGCACGCCCGAGCGGAATAGATGGTGGTCGTCCACGATCACCACACGGGGGTTCGAGCCGACGGGCTCAGTCGAGCTCATAGGCCGCATCGAGCGGACGGGCTCAGTCGAGCGGGCGGCTCAGTCGGGGCGGCAAGCTCAGGATCCGGCCCGTGCGCTCGCTCACGCATTCGCGCGCTCCATCACCAGCTCGACCTCCGTACCCTCACCCGGGCTGCTGTTCACCGCCGCACGGCCGTGGTGGCGCTCCATCCGGGCGATGATCGAATCGCGCACGCCCCGGCGGTCCTCCGGGATCGCGTCGGGGTCAAAGCCCACGCCGCGATCGCGCACGAACACCTCCACGCGATTGTCCTCCATCTCTGCATAGAGGTCCACCCGCTCGCTGCCAGCGAACTTAGCCGCGTTCGTCATAGCCTCCCGCGCCGCCTGCACAACCGCCTCCAGGCTCCCGCTTAATGGAGCATCGCCAACCGTCACGACCTCGATCGGCACACCGTGAAGCTCCTCAACCTCAGCCGCCGCTCGCTCCAGCGCAGCCGCCACACTGTCGTGCTCGGATTCGCCTGGACGCTTCAAAAGCCAGCTGCGCAACTCGCGCTCCTGGCGACGGGCGAGGCCCGCCACTTCGCGTGGATCGCCCGCCCGCTTCTGGATTAGCGCCAGCGTCTGCAGCACCGAGTCGTGCAGGTGTGCTGCCACCTCCGCTCGCTCCTGCTCACGGATGCGGGCCGAGCGCTCCCACGAGAGGCTGCTCGCCAGCCGCACAACCCACGGGCCAACCACCAGGCCAACCACCAGACCGACGATCACCACCGCCCAGATCGCCTTGCCAATGCTGTGCTGCACACCCACCGCGTGCAGCAGCGCTGCCGAGCCGAACGCCACGAACAGGGCACCCGCGATCAGCCGCGGCGCGCCCACCTGCGCGGGCCGGTTCACGTACTCGCGCAACGTCGGGCGGCGTCTCGGTCCCGACACCTCCTGCGCGACCGTC
>DATHLT010000079.1:0-19101 GCA_035487855.1 Solirubrobacteraceae bacterium | reverse complement strand
CGTCCCGGGAAACGCTTGGATACTCGCCTTGAAATCTCATCGATCACCCACATCTCCCGCCGAATGCACAATCAGAGCCTCCTCGCGCCTCCCAACGCCCCCGCTCGCTACCCATCAGAAACCACACGGTGGATCGAGGCTTAGCCAATCCTGCTAACGTCCGCGTCTTCACGGAAGACCTAGCACCGAGGCGGCTCCGACTGCCCGTTGCAAAGTCGGACATCAGCCGACGACGTTCGCAACCAAGGAGCCCTTTTGGCCCGCAAGCCGCTACGTTCTACGACCGGGGAGTTGTCCTCCGGGCATGAGACAGTTCCGCGGATGGCTGGCGCGTACCCGCACCGTTACGTGGATGGAGACCACCTGTGGATGCTCATCCTGAGCGTCGAGAAGGAGTTCCACGCGCGAGCACCCTACGAGTCGGACGACGAGCGCCGCCCCAACTCCCTGCGTCTCGTAGCAGTTGATTGTCTCGAAAGGATGGGCAAGCGCAAGCAGCGCGCGGTCCTCACCGACCTCATTGAGCGCAATCAATCCCTGCGTGTTGAACGCACCGAAAATGAGATCTTCCGCTGCGCATCGACGCCCGACGACTACGCCTCTGACCTCATCTGCGCCGTGGTTGAGCAGGTTCTACGCCGCAACCAGGCCGTCCGCGAAGAGGATGATCGGCGGCTAGCGCTATCGGCTGAATCCGCTGGTGAGCTAGAGAAGTAGGCCGCGACGCTCGCGGGTCGAGCGCGGCGCGGAGCTTGTCCACTGCATGCAAGAGTTGGGCGTGGAAGCCGACGTCTGATCAGCTTCATGTCCTCAGTCCGCGTGGTGGTGTTGGCGGACTGTTCACTCGACGTGGCCGTGCGAGGGGCTCCAGCCGCCCTGACGCCTCGGCAGCATGTGTGCGAAATAGGCACAGACACAGCCCGTCCGGCCGCGCGGCAGAGTGATACAGCAGGCCATCGCAGCCGGCGGCGTGTAGTTGCTCGCCGACATCCTGGAATGCCGGCCACTGCTCTCGTGTCGGCTCGGCGCCCGGTAGCCCAAAGGCGGCGAGCGCCTCGGCACCCGTGAGATCGGCGACCGAGGACAAACTTGCACGGTACCGCCAAAGCTCGCGTGGCAACCCGTGCAGCGGCTCAATCTCAAGCTCGGCGAGCCATCGGTACCACTCGGCCCACACGGTTGCCTCCTCGGCGGCCAGGTAGATGTCCTCGACGTTTTCGCCATGCTGCCAGCGTCCGTCAGCGGGCGTGGGCGGACGGTACAGCGGGTCGCTACCAGCCGGCATATGGCGCAACCACATGCCCGTCACCGGCACGCACGTCACGGACAGCTCTTCCACGATAGGCCTACGTGAAGGTCGGAGACTCAAGGGCGGCGACGAGGCGGGAGATCTCCTCGTAGCCACCGTCGGCGAGCACGTCGATCGGCTTGCGATGATCAAGCGCCGCGAGTGGACGGTTCAGCCACACCGGGACGTATTCGGCCTCCAGTACCGCCGCTAGTCGCTCGATGATCGCCGAGAGCTCCACCAATCGTTCTGCACGCCGCCCGGTAGGTGCCCGGGTGCGGTGAAGCCACGCGCTGACCGTCGATACCCCCGCCCCGGTAGCCCGTGCGATATCGCGCTCGGTCAGCGGCGCACGCTGCCTGATCCGGATCGCCTCATCCGCATAAGCCAAACTCATGCCCAAACTGTAGCAAGAAACGGAGTCTAAACGGAAGATATACAGAACACATGTCGGTACCGGCGAGGCGACGTCCGGATCGCTCGTGCGTGCGGCGGCTACTACACCTCTACCGGCTGGTGTCCAGGCGCGTAGGCGTCAACGATCTCCTCGTCGTCTATCTCAGGCTCAAGTTCCTCAGCGTCTCCGTCGTCGCTAGGGTTGCTAGAGCTTGGGTCATCGTCGCCTCCGTGACCCTCACCGCCTGGTCCTCCTCCATCGGTCCCCTTGCCGTCGGCATCATCTTCCGTGTCGGATTCTGGCGTGTCCTCATCTTCCGTTGGCGGTCGTAGCATAGGCTGCTTGCCAATCCCGAGGAGGTCAAGTTTTTCTGCGGCTTGGCGGAGTGCGTCGGCCGCCATCTCGGCTGACGCGGGGATATGGAGGAGCTCTCTGAGAAGCTCTAGTCGCTCTTTTTCGGCATTGAGCTCGGCTGAAGCAGTCTCAGCCCTAGCTTTGCGATTCGCGGTCTCCATTGCTTCACGTTCGAGATCCTCTTGCCATTCGCGATCCTTGCGCCGCTCATCTACATCAACTCGATACTTTCTGAGCGACTCAAGTGGGCCACTGGCACCACCAAGGTCCGCAAAGCCGGGCGATTCTGCCCGGAGCCGTATGACTTGAAGCCTACGATTGGTTGGTATGGACTCCCAACGTGGCCACGTAGCGACGTAGCGCCACCGGTCTCAATGCATTTCTCGGTTCAAGGCCCGCATAAGGGCGCCTATATCGCTCAACAACGCGAGTTGAACGACACGGGTGGCTCTTGCATAAAGGATGTACAGAGAGCTGTACGCCGAATCTAGTTCCCGAAAAGTACTCGCCAGTAGGGCCGCGTCTACTGGTGTCACCAGATCGAAGCGTAGAATCGCATATCGGTCGAAATCTGGTGATTGAAAGCTCTCCGAGATCGGCACGGGGCGCAGTCTATGGACTCGTGGAACCGTCGGTCCGTGGCGAGTCAGGGTCCAGCGGAAGCTCCCGGCGCACATCGAGTAGACCGGTTAGCTCCTCCTCGCTTATACCGGTCTCCTTCAGCACTCGCTCGACTGCCTCGGCCAGCCGAGCGGCGGCACGCCGAGCATCATCCTTGTCGCGCTCGACGGGGATGTAGAAGCCGATTACATGACCATGCTTACTGACCGCGACCGGCTCCCGGCCCGACAGGTACGTTGTGGCGCGATCACGAAACTCCCTTACACCGATGTTCTTCATGTGGGCACCATGTGGTCACATTAGCGGACGCCGTGTACGACCGAGATCGGCGGTCACGCTGGCCGGGACGAGATCAAGCAGAGATCAAGCAAACGCGGAAAACAGCCGCCACCCGCGATCACCAACGAACACGCAAACCCCTTGTTTTATAGGCATATGCGCCCTGCCGACACCACCCACCAAGCCCCAGACCGCCTTTGCAAGCAGGAGGTCACCGGTTCGATCCCGGTTGGCTCCATAATGACCGACCCGCGGGTCGAACAACCGCAGCGATTCTAAAGACGGCCGAGGGCCGTGTTCGTGGCTCTTGAAGGCCTTCAGCTTCTCCGTACTGCCGCCAGCGGTCATTCCGATCCACCGCAGCAGTCGGACATGACGTAAGCGTTGCCAGGGAACTCTCTGAAGCGTATGGCAGCCTTCCGGGTCTGTGATTCGCTTGGGCTCTTTTCAAGATGTGCACGGCGTGCTCCCTAGCGTGGTGCTCGGCAATCCACCGTTTGGTCTACGTCTAGCCTCGCCAAGCCTTCACGGGCGTACGGTCATTAGCGAGTTGTGCTACCTGACTTGGTGGATGGATCACGCCCCGCTATCTGGGCGCTGCGGGCTTATCGTGCCTGACGGAATTCTATTTCGCGAGGCACGCGCCTTCCGCGAAGCTCGAGAACGGCTACTGACGGAATTCGCCGTCATCGCTGTGGTCAGGCTGCCGGTAGGCACATTCAGTGATGCGCCTGACGTCCGCACCAACATACTCCTGGTCAGCGGCGACGTTCAGCCCGAGACGATCCGCTATTACCAAGTTCCGCGAGCGGCAGGACCATCTTCGCTGCGTGCAGATCTCCCATCGGATGCACTCGAGGGAGCCCTTGCCTGGGTTCTTGACGGTAGGAAGGACCGTTACTCATGGGACATACCAATCAGCGATGTAAAGCAGGGTACCTGGTGTCTTGACATCCCGTGTCCTGGACTATCAAGAGATGGATTGGAGTACCGTAAAAACGCCCATCATACTGCTGCAGCGGTGAGGTTCGGTGAGCAAATGTCACTACAGCTAGAATCCTTCAACCCATGCCCGGCCAGCCGGATAGAGGTGCTAGGCCGATGGATCGAGAAGCGCGGGGCTCCCATAGGGCGTGTAGACGGTAGCAGACGATTCATCGGTGTTTATCAGCAAGGATTTGGCCCAGCAAAGGGCAGGCGGGCAGCAAAGACCGACCGATATCGTTGTGTTGAGAGAAACGACTTCGCCTACAATCCCATGAGGGCCGTGCAAGGTGCGTTTGCTCTGTGTCGGAGCCCTTCGGAAGAGGGATTGGTTAGCCCCGACTACATCGTCTTCCGGCTTAAGGACAAGGCACCAGTCGGCCCCGAGGACCTTCTCTCCTATATCAAGAGCCGTGATGGCCTACGTGAAATCGAGACACACAGTCATGGTTCGCTCCGTCGGCGGCTTCGATACAAGGATCTCGAGGAAATTCAAATACCTGTACCATCGGATACAGTATCAACGTAGTATCAAGTAATTACCTTCAGCTTCTGCTTACACGAGATGAACCTATGCCTTCGCAACATCAAGCCCTAGGTACGAGAGGTGAGAAAGCGGTGTGTAAGCACGCCCACTGCCCTCGCTGCAATCGTCACTGTCCATTTAAGCCACTAACGGTCAACTTCGTGTGCGTGGATATCATATGCGCGTTCTGCGGTTTTCTTGCTCAAGTAAAGACAACGCGGTTGCCTAGCGACACAAGCTCGTTGCCTGATCGTCTCCCGGGTGCGGCCTGGAAGCCGCAGCACGAACGAATGCTCGCTGGCATTTACCACGGCCTCTTTGTAGTCGGGTTTCTTAAGGATGGCAAGACTCTCGTTCGGATCGATTACGTGCCCCCGCATATCCTTGCGGCGACCCCGAGTGTTTTCGCTCCCAGGCAGCCGCTACGGGCGACCGCCAAGCGGGCTGGTTGGACCGGATTTACCTTTATGCTTTCCGAGCTGCCTGCAATGGGAATCTGGCGTATATATCCCGAGGGTTAGCGGATGTGACTACTCTTCACGTGCAGCGCTGACGCGCAGTCCTGGATCAGACCATGGGTTGTGGGATCCTCGACAGGAGCCGGAGACGCGGAGACCCGGAACGGGCCGCTCGACGGCGCTAGGCCTCCTCGTCAAGCGACATCCTGCCGCCCACAAGGCGTGCCGAGCGGTTCGACTTGAGGTCGGTTGGCTCCATTATCACCTTGACGAAGGTCGAACCGGGTCTTTGGCGTCTCCTGTCATCATCGAGCAACTCGTAGATAGGGTCGGTGTCGGCATGTACGTCGAATTGGCACTATCGGGTTGTGACAGACGTAGCTGCCGAGCTGCCGGCTAGACGATGCGTTCGAGCACGCGCCCGATCGCTGTGGCGCCGAACTCGACGGCATTGGCCGGTAGGCGCTCGTTCTCGGCGTGGATCAGCCGCATGAAGGGCATCTCTGCCGGCAGTTGCATCGGCAGGAACCCGTACGTCTGGATCCCGAGCTTGGAGAAGAATCGCCCATCGGTGATGCCGGGGAGCAGCATCGGTATCGCCTTGGCCTGAGGGTCGAGCTCTGCCAGCACCCCGGCGAGCACACCGAACAGCCCCAAGTCGGGCTCGGCTGCGACGGGGTCGTGGCGCAGGACCTCGAACTCCATCTCTATGCCCGTGAGCGTGCGCAACTCGGCGAACAGCTGCTCTGGAGCGAACCCCGGCAGCAGACGGCCGTCGAGCGTCAGCGAGATCGCATCCGGGATCACGTTGACCTTCTCCCCTCCCCCCACGATCGTCGCGCTGACGGTGTTGTGCAGCAGCGGATCGAACACCCGCCCGCGCTCACCCATGACATCGAGCAGGCGATCGGTGAGGCGCGGCACGAGCAGGCCCTTGAGCGGCAGCGCAAGCGCCGGCGGCATGTCAGCGGCGATCGCCTCGATCATCGCGCGGGCGGCCGCCGTCACATGCACCGGCAGCCGGCGACGGTCGAGCCGCTCCAGCAGCCTGCCGAGCCGGCCCATCGCCCCGTCCCTGATCGGCATCGAGCTGTGCCCGGCTGGGCCACGCAGGATCGCGCGCGACCAGCAGACCTGCTTCTCAGCGACCATGATCGGATAGAGCCGCCGTCCGGCGACGTCCATTGTGAACCCACCGAACTCACCGATCGCATAGCGCACGCCCGTGAACAGCTCCGGGTGCTCACGTACGAGGAATTCGGCGCCGAGTTCGCTGCCGGCCTCCTCGTCGACCATCAGGCACAGGATCACATCGCCCGGCGGCGGCGTTCCGCTGGCCTTCGCGCGCATGAATGCGGCGAGCATCATCGCCACGCCGCCCTTCATGTCCAGCGCACCGCGACCCCACATGTAGCCGTCGTGCAACTCGCCGGCAAACGGCCCATGCCGCCATTGCCCGCGCGCTGCAACAACATCGACGTGGCCCTGCAGCAGCACTGGAGCGCACTCGCCACGACCGGCCAGCCGCGCAATCAGGTTCGGGCGGTCGGCCTCGCTCGCGACGATGCGCACCTCACAGCCGAGATCCTCCAGCAGTCCCCTGATCCAGTCGATGCACTCACGCTCATTGCCCGGAGGGTTGCTCGTGTCGAACCGCAACAGCCGCTGGAGGATCTCGACGGGGCGATTCTGAATGGCGTCCAGATCCACGTCAACACAGTCTCCCCCATTGCAGCGGTCGCTGTCAGGGGTGGGTTTGCGTTATTCAGACCGGCGTTTGCCTGTGCCGGTCACCCGGAGCGTCAAAACGCTTACGACGTATCACGGGCTATCTGTCAGGGCTTGGAACAGAGCCTCAACCCGCGCTCGACGGTTTAGTCTTAGCCTGCCCGCGCCCACTTTCTTGTCGGCAAACGAGCCCGTTCTTCGAGCTGCGGACCAGCCTGACCCGGCCAATACGGCATGATAGCGTGCTATCTTTTCTGTCGTGGCACAGATCTTGATCAGACGGCTCGATGATGACGTGAAGGCAGCTCTGCAGCATCGCGCGCGCCAGCATGGTCATAGCACTGAGCAGGAGGCACGCGAGATCTTGCGCAGCGCAGTGCAGAGCGGTGAGCATGCCCGCGCCAGGCTGGGCTCGCGGATCGCAGCGCGCTTCACGGGCGTCGGACTTGAGACGGAGATCCCCGAGCTGCGCGGGCAGCCGGCACGTCCGGCCCAACTGGAGTAAATGAGCGCCGAGTTGCACAGCGAGCGCCCAGAACGGTGCGTGCTTTGATCTTGCTGGACACGAATGTGCTCTCGGCGTTGATGCAGCGTGAGGCCGACCGGGTCGTAGTAGCTTGGCTGGACGAGCAGCCGTCGGAGTCGGTCTGGACGACTGCTATCACAGTCTTCGAGGTGCGGATGGGGTTGGAGCTGCTTGCGAAGGGCCGTCGCCGCAGCCATTTGGAGCAGGAGTTCGACAGGCTACTGGCCGAGGATCTCGATGGCCGCGTGCAGCTCTTTGACCGTGCGGCCGCTGACGCCGCTGGCGCGATCGCAGCATCGCGGCAGCGTGCTGGCCGTACCGTGGAGATCCGCGACGCTCAGATCGCCGGCGTCACGAGCGCCCGCAAGGCGACCCTCGCCACACGCAACGTGCGCCACTTCGAGGATCTCGGCATCCGCCTCGTCGATCCCTGGCAGAAGTAGGACGGTGACGGTCCGCGACGCCGAACACGGGCGCGGACCCGCGCGCCCTATCGCACCGCCGACCTGCCGCTTGCTGTCTGGCCTTGCGCACAGACCACGAGCCAGTGGCAGCGCCACGGCCGCTACCTCCTGAGTTAGGATTTACCAGCTGGATGATGCACGCACAGTCAGCGACACTGCAAGCCGTCCGTCTCAGCTCGGACCGCCCAGGTCGTCCGGATTGGTGCTAGCAACCTAGGAGGATCGTGCTACGCGACGCAGCACTTTGGCTCAGACCTGTGGGGTGGCCGCTGCTCCCCGATTCGGCGCGACGCCGGACGCGGCTTTTGGCGTGGGCTTCGATCCTCGCGCAGGTCGTGTTCGTCGGCGGATGGGTACTCGCCGGGGCTCTCGAACCTCACTACTCGACGGTTCGTCAGTACATCAGCGAGCTCGGCCGGCACGGAGCTGCGCATCCCTGGATCTTCGTGGCCTTCGTCGGGATCTGGGGGCTGGGCTTCATTGCACTAGCGGTCGCGATCGTACCGTCGTTGCATAGTCGGCCCTGGCCGCTGGCGATGCCCTTGATGTATGTGCTCGCTGGCGTGTGCGCAATTCTGGTCGGACCGCTGCACATGGACTGTTCGCCAACGGTAAACGCCGTGTGCAAATCCCGCGAAGCTGCAGGACAGCTCTCCTGGCATCACTACGCGCACGAGTGGGTGAGCCTCGGCATTAAGGTCTCGCTGCTGTTGACCGGTTTCTCCTTTGCCCGCTCGGCGTGGCCGAGCCGGCTCGGGCGGCTCGTGTTCAGTGGGGCTCTCGTGCTCCTGGCCGTGGGGATCGTCACCTTCGTGCTGCACGACTCGTTCGTCGGGTACCAGGGACTCGAAGAGCGCTTGTGGGCACTCGTCGCCCAGCTCTGGGCACTGCTGTGTGCGACCGTGCTGATCCTCGAGGCGACGCTTCAACCGGACGTCCTGCACGCGCATGAAGCTTCCGTTCAACATCATGCGCTGAGCGAGCCCGAAGTGGCCGCCGCCGATCCGGCGTAGCTCGCGAGCATTCACGCCGCATCAAGATCATCCAGCCGCGCCTGCGAAAGCACCACTCGCTCGCCCCGGAACGGCACTCCCTCGTCCTCAAGTAGCCGCCGCTGACGGGCTCCCTTGGCCAGCGAGCCGTCCGCGCGTACCACCCGGTGCCATGGCACCTCTTCCGCGCCCGCTTGGCTCAAAACATAGCCCGCCAAGCGTGGAGCGCCAGGCGACACATCGCCGTACGTACGCACGAAGCCAGGTGGAATCGATCCCACCCGGCGCAAGATCGCCTCGCGACCGTCTGTACCTGTAGCTCGTGCCATTCACAAATGGTCCCAAAGTCTGCCTGTCTGCCGAGGGCACGAGGCAACGAGAGCTTGGGAATCCTTTTCGCAAGCAAGCACCTCTTGTCTACACGAACCTCACTCGACCACCCTGTTCTACCCCAACGGAAGGCCCATCATGACTCTTGCCATCTATCTCATCGCGGCCGCTGTGGTCATTTGCGGCTGCCTTCTGTTCATTGGGAGACTCCGCTCTCGTGACTGACACCCGAACAGCCTCATGGCCCACCCACCAGGTCATCAGCGCCGCCCAGCAGGGCGACTCTCGCGCGATCGCCACGCTGCTCTCCGGCTCGCACGTGCACGTGCGGCGCTTTGCCCGCACGCTGTGCTCCACGCCTGAGGACGCCGAGGATGCCGCGCAGGAGGCGCTGATCGTTCTCTACCGGAGGATCGGCACGCTGCGCGCCAGCGCTGCCCTTGCATCGTGGGTGTTTCAGATCGTGCGCAACGAGTGTATTCGCCGAGCTCGTCTCAGCATACGCACGCACACGGTGTCGAGCGCCGTCGAGCCCTCTGCCGAAGACGCCGCGCTCGCGCGGATGGAGCTCGAGCGGATCGTCGAGTGCATCTCGAGCCTTCCATCCGAGCAGCGCGCGGTGCTCGTGCTACGCGACATCCAAGGACTGTCAGGCGCGGCCACCGCTGAGTCGCTCGGTCTCAGCAGGGCGGCAATGAAGTCGCGTCTACACCGCGGACGGGAAGCGCTGCGCGACCGGCTCCGAGCACCAGCGAGCTCACGCCTGTGACCCACGCGCTCACCCGCCACCTCGCACGCGGCGCAATTGGCTTCGGGTTGATCGGCTCTGCGCTCGTCCTCACCACAAGCGTCGGCCTCGCGTCGCTGCTGCTGTTCGTGCCAGGGATGGTGGCGCTCCGCGGCTGTCCGACGTGCTGGATCGTGGGTTTGATCGAGACCGTGTCCGCGGGCCGGCTCGAGCGCATGTGCACGGACGCCGGCTGCACGCTGTCACGCAACCAGCACGGGCCGTTCGAATGATGCGGCTTCGGGGATCACCAGTCCGGCTTCGGTCTGGAACCACTGCTCGAGTAGCGAGCAGTACATCCCCCGGTAATCGGAGGTCCTAATGACGTTTTCGTTTTCATCCAGTTTCGTCAGCCCGGGGAATTCGCCCACCATTTTGCCTGCTGCCCGCGATCCGATCAGAAACGCCAGGCCACCCGCTCCGTGATCGGTGCCCGAGCCGTTTTCCTTCGGGCGCCTGCCGAACTCCGACCACAGCTGGATCAGCACGCGCTGGTCGAGACCTCTCGCTTCGAGGTCGCGTTGGAAGGCCACCAGCGCGGGAATCGTTTGTTCGAGGTTGGTGGCGAGCGTGCCCGCCTCGCTCGCGTGGGTGTCGTAGGAGCCGACCGCGTTCAGCGACACGCATTTGATCGGCATGCCCGTGTGCAGCATCGCTGCCAGCGAGGCCAGCCGTTCGGCGAATTCCCCCGCCGGATAGGTGACCGGAGCGTGGTCGCCCGATTCTTTCTCCGACTTGACGAAGTTAGCCATCTCTTCCAGAACGAGGCTTGTGTCATACGACGCGTTGCGTGCCTGCGCGTACGCGGGCGACGGCGCTGGCAGCGCGCCCAACGCACCGAACGTCTCGAATGCGGATGCGCTGACAGGTTCACCCAGGCCATACGCCCACATCGTGTAGTCAGCGGGAGATGAGACTGCTGCCACCGGCATCGTCGCTGTCGCGAGCGCCGGCGCGAGCGAGTAGTCCAGCGACAGTCCCTGCAGCGGGTTGTTGGCTTCGCCCACCAGATCGAGGTAGCGCCCCATCCAGCCCGAGCGGGCGTTGGCGTCCAGCTGGCCCACCTCCCAGTAGTGGCGGCTCGTGAAATGGCTCTCTTCGGAGGGCTCATAGCCGATCGCGGGGAAGACGCTCACCTTGCCCTCGTCGTGCAGTTCCGCCAAGCCCGCCGCTGCGGGGTGCCACATCATGTTTTCGTCCTCGGTGAAAACCTTGCCTGAGCCTTCTGTGAGGCCGAGCACGGGACGCAGTTCTTTGTACTTGGCTTCCCTCACCGGTGCCAGCACTGACAGCGCGTCCCAGCCGCCTTCCATGAAGATCGATACCAGCACCGGGTCGTTTGTGGAGGTTTCAGCGGAGGCTTGCGCGATGCCCTCTTCGAAGTGGCGCGGGCTGAGCATCGAGGCGCCGTATACCGCTAACGCGGCGCCTGCTGAGCGCAGCAGGAATGTGCGGCGGTCGAGTCCTGTGCCGGCCGGCAGTGGCATCCCTGGCTCGATGTTCGGGAGTCCCTTGCCGGCGACCGCTGCGCTACGACGCAGCAGCTGGGAACGGGTGAAGTCTTCGCACGAGCAGCTCTTGGCCATGATCAGCTCCCCTGTTGCGTTGGTTTCGCCGGCATCTGCATGTCAACTCACCTGCATGTCCGGCGAGGTCGCAATCAGTATCCGCAGTGCGTTCTGGCGCATCGCCCGGTAGGGGCTGC
The DNA here is from genome assembly GCA_035487855.1 of Solirubrobacteraceae bacterium. Classification (GTDB taxonomy): domain Bacteria; phylum Actinomycetota; class Thermoleophilia; order Solirubrobacterales; family Solirubrobacteraceae; genus Palsa-744. Next base: position 7,662 of record DATHLT010000079.1, on the reverse strand, counting down.
GCTCCCACTTGGCGAGCGGTTCTTGCAGGCAGGACTGTGCGAACGCGGCGATGCACTGCTCGGATTCCGCTGACAGCTGTGGATGGGCCCAGTAGGCGAGTGCCTTTTCAAGCGCGGTGGTGGGGTCCTCCGTGGCGCTGTATTCCGGTTCGCCTTTCGACGGCCAGGGGTTGGGGTAGGTCTTAGACGTCACATAGCTCGCCATTTCCCAGCGCGCTCTCGCTGTCGAGGTATCCAGCCAGCGGCTGAAGTCCCAGCCGGATACGTTCGGCGGATAGAACAGCTGCTGGCCCGCGTTGGCGGAAAGCCATGCCCACGCGTTCGTGTCGATCGGGCGCGAGATCGAGCGCAGCAGCCCGGCGTTGTAGACCACCGGCGGGATCACCATCTCGGGGCCTTCGTAGAAGTCGGGGTGCTGCAGGATCGCCTCCACCACCGCGCGAATGCTGTAGCTCGAGCTCGTATACAGGCCTTGCAGTGCTGCCAGCGTGGCTTCAGATGGCGCGGTGGGGATGAAGTAACCCCATAGCTTGGTTACGAAGAACGACGGATGCAGTGGGTGGCTGACGCATAGGCGCACGGCGTCTTCGTAGTTCCACTTGCCGGCCTGTTCGAAGACAGTCTTCTTGCCTGCGTCGTGGTAGCTGGCGTCGAAGCGGAAGTCGTAGCTGCCGCGCTGTTCAGACCATTCGTTGCGCCAGCCGGTCAACGCGCGGGCCATTTCCCGCACGTCGTCCTCTGTATACGCGCCGCGATCGGCGCCCAGCGAGAACAGCTCCATCATCTCCCGCGCGTAGTTCTCGTTGGGGTCCCACTTGTTGTTGGACGTGCCGTTGAGGAACAGCAGCATCGCTGGGTTGGTGGTCACGGCGAGAAACAGTTGATCGAAGCTACCGAGTGCCATCGAGCGCAGTAGTCCGTTCTGTTCGATCATCAGTGTCTGGCTGTTGACCTGGTTGTTGGACGTAGCGAACCAGTCGTGGAAGATCAGCGTTAGGCGCTCCACCAGCTGTTGGTCGGAGCGGACCATCCGGTCCAGCCACCAGCAGTGGTCATCGCCCCATGCGGTGTCTGGTTCCAGCGGCTTGCCTTGTTCGTCGACTGGTTCTGGGCCGGTCAGCGTTGGTGTGCCCGATGGACGGGTGAGCCCGAACACGACCTGTTCCAGAGGTTGCCCCACGAGTGCCTCGGCCTGGCCTGGCCCAGGGCCAAATCCAGCCCGCCACAGCAGTCGCTGCGCCTGCGCCAGCGTGATCGGCGGGGAGCCCACCGACGGGACGGGAGCCGGCGATGGCGCCGGCGGCGAGACCGGCGCTAGCGGAACCGTCACACCCAGTGTGCCGTGCGAATGAGCTAGCTGGTGGTGGTTTTTCCGCTTGTGTCGCTTGCGCCGGTACTTGCGATGCTTGCCGTGCTTCTCATGCAGCTTGCGCTGCTCCTCAGCGTGCTTGATCGCCTCAGCGCCGGCGGCACGCGAGCGGCGCCGCGCGGCTGCGGGCTCGCTGGGCGCAGTGCCGGTGGCCGTCATCGGGCCGCTGGCACTTTCGGGCGCGGACGTGCGTTGTCGCGATCGAGCACTTGCCGCTCTCTCGGCCGCCTCGATCGTCTGCTGAGCGTGCAGTGAGGATGATCGACGCATGTCCTACTTGAGATCGCTTAGCCTTAGGCGATGCTGCTCGTGATCCTCGCCGCCACGCTCGTCGCAGCCGTAACGCTCGGAGTGAGTATGTGTCGCTTGGCTGCGCTCAGCGATCGCAAGCAGGCAGGCGCATTGGCAGACTGGAGCACCCGAAGCTATGCCATCGAGCGCGAGCCCTGGAGCGCCGAGCGTTCGCGCGGGGAGCTGCCGTTTGACGCCCAAGGCGAAGCTTTCCGCGCGGCTGGTTGACGATGCTGCCGGCGCTGTCCTGTGGTCCAGCCCGAAGCATGATCCCGACCAGGCGTTTATCATCGACCCTTAAGGGAAGCGCAAGCAACAAGGACACGTGCTCGGGATGACCCAGAATTTCTCGACGAGGATGGTCGCCAAAGGGTTTCTTTGCGTGGCTGTCGCTGTCTCGGTGCTGTTGTGGTCGCTCCTACTCGTAGGCACCGCCGGCGCCGATCCCGTCCAGGGACAGGCCGGCGAAGTTGTGCCCCCGATCGAATCTGTACAGCCGACCAACGGACAGGTCGGCGAAGGCGCGTCCAGCGAAACCACTACCGGGAATGAATCGGGGACCGAACCGGCGCAGAAAGGCGCGGGAGAACCCGGGGCAGAACAGGGCGGTGGCGGCGGCGAAGCTACTGCGCCGGAAGGACCATCCCCTCCCGTCGTGGAAACCACGCCGGAACCTGTCGCGGAACCGGAACCCGTCGTTGAACCGGTCAAGGAAACGGTGGCTGAACCAGTCCTAGAACACGTCAGCGAAATCGTCGTTCCGGTTGAACCCGTGGTGGAACACGTAAAGGAAGTCGTCACACCGGTGATCGAACCCGTGATCGAACCGGTCAAGGAACAGGCCAACGAACTGCTCTCGAGCCTCGAACCGACCAAGGAACTGGTGGCTGGAGCGGGTATGTCCTCAGGCTCAGGTCCCGGCACGCAGACCGGCAGCGGCGCGGCTGTCGCTTCGGCACCGGCTACGGAAGCCTCAGATGCGTTGGTGGCCTCGTTGGTGGCGCCGAGCACTGGCGGTGGGCCGGGAGAACCGCCTACAGCTTCCACTGCTCCTGCCTCGATCAGCGGTGTGCCAACACATTTGACCGCCGCGCAGCGTGCCGGCGAGCTGAGCTGTCAGTTGTCCGGCCTCGGCGGAGCCGCAACCGACAACTGCACCGCAAGCTGGCTGAGCAGCGAGCCGCTGCTTGTGAGCGCCCCAGGGGCACTTGTACCTGGGGCCCGTGCGCGAGCGGGCAGCCCCGCGGGTTCCAGTCAGGGCGGCTCGGGTGGCGGTTTCGGCGGCAACCGCTCGTTCCTCCCACCTCCCGGGCCTGCGCCCACGGGCGCCGTTGGCGGCTCTGCAGCTGGGGGTTCTGGCGTCGGTCTCTCAGGCTTCTTCACTCTTGCCGGCCTGCTGCTCTTGGCCGGACCGCGGGCGCTGCGTCGCCTGCGGCTCTCATCCAAACCATGGCTTACAGCTTTCTTCGTTCTGATTCCAGAGCGCCCCGGATAGCTCCTCCCGGTCGCTTCGCATCCGCCCGGATCCGCTGATCCAGGCTCTGGAAATCAATTCGAGGCTTCTTTGGAAGGAGCTGTATGTGATGGAACGTCATCTATCGACGTCAACGATAAGCATCAGGACTCGAAACGAGCAAGACATGGCCGGGTCGCTTGCCAACCGTGCGAGCGCTGACGTGGCTGGTGGCCTAAGCCCTCAGGCCGTCGCTGGTGAGCCCGGTGCGGCGCTGGCGGGCATGAGCCCCCGAGCGCACACAGTGATCCTCACGGGTGAGCTCACCCACCGTTCGGCCCACGCGCTCGAAGTGGAGATCGAGCGGCTCTGCGAGGAGGGGGTCTCGAGCATCACTCTGGACCTCCGCCAGCTCGAGCAGATCGACTCGATCGGTGCGGCGGTGATCGCGTTCCGCTGTGGCCTATGCCAGCGACAGGGCTATGGCTTTGCGCTGATTCCCGGCTCCAGGAACGTCCAGCGTGCCTTCGAGCTGGCCGGCATGATCGGCATGCTCCCGTTTCTGGACGACGAGGTCACAGCGCGTAGGCTGCGCGTCGCGTCGCACGTCCTGCGCTCTCGCAACGGGTGTGAGCATTGAGCGAAGCCCAACGCTAGGACTCGAGCGTGATCCGGACTGACACTGGCTGGCTTTCGAGCGCGCGGAAGCTGGCCCCGGTGATCGCGCGCCCCACAGCGCTACTCGAGAAGGTTCGGATCCGCGCCTTCACATCGTCCTCGGGCACGAGCTCGGCCGTGCCTGTTTGCCAACTGCGGCCGAGGCGCACGCGCACGCGAGGGCTCTCCTGGAAGTTGCGCACCCAGCCGGCGTGAGCGCCGTGCTGGGCGATCAGCCACAGCGTCTTCTGATCAGAGGTGTGGGCGACGACCGGGGTATGCCTGATTGCGCCAGTGCGTCTGCCGACGGTCTCTACCAGCGCCATACCGGGCGGTGTGATGCCGAGTTTGAACATACCCCGCATCAGGGGATTGGCCGTGTAGCGTCCAATCAGGATCTCCCAGCGACGCTTCACTGGTCTGTCGATGGTGCTCATCACTCGTTTTCCTCTAGGCGTAGTACGAGCTTGCCGACGTTCTCGCCGGTGAATAGCTTCAGCAGTGCGTCTGGGAATGCGCTCACGCTGCCGTCCACGACGTGCTCGCGCGAGACGAGCCGACCTTCCTGTATCCAGCCGGCGAGGTCGCGGATGGCTTCACCGAAACGCGGTACGTAGTCGAACACCACCATCCCCGTCATCGACGCGCGTGCCACGAGCAGCGACAGGTAGTTCGACGGACCGTGTACACCCTCGGTGGCGTTGTACTGGGAGACAGCGCCGCAGATGACAATACGCGCGCCGCGCGCCAGGCGTGTGAGCACAGCGTCCAAGATCTCACCGCCGACGTTGTCGAAGTAGACATCCACGCCCTGCGGCGCGGCCTCGCGCAGCGCGCGCCGCACGTCTTCGCTCTTGTAATCGATTGCCACGTCGAACCCCAGCTCCTCGGTGAGCCAGGCGCACTTCTCCTTGCCGCCCGCGATCCCGATCACGCGGCAGTCCTTGATCTTGGCAATCTGCCCGGCGACGCTGCCTACCGCGCCGGCTGCCCCCGAGACGACGACGGTATCTCCCGCTTTTAGCTTGCCCGTGTCGAACAGGCCGAAGTACGCGGTCATGCCCGTCATGCCGAGCGTGCCGAGGTATGTCGGCAGCGGCGCCAGCTGCGGGTTGACCTTCGTCACCCCGTTGCCGTCTGACAGCGCATACTCCTGCACGCCAAACGCGCCGTATACGTGGTCGCCCACGGCAAAGCCGGAGTGCTCGCAGGCAATCACCTTGCCCACTGCTCCCGCGCGCATCACGTCGCCGACTTCCACCGGGTCGATGTAGGAGGCGCCCGCGTTCATCCAGCCGCGCATCGCCGGGTCGAGCGACAGGTGGGAGACAGCAACTACCAGCTCCCCTGTGCTCGGCGTGGGAATCGGTTCCTCCGTAAAGCTCCAGTCGCTGGGCTTGGGCAATCCCGACGGACGCGCTGCCAGACGTACCTGACGGTTGGTCGAGCTCATATCGAGTCACCCTACTTGAAGCGTGGCCCAGGTGGTGGTACTTTGTGCACTGGTCAAGTGAGGAATTCTGAGAACCCACATATCTGCAGCTCATCACGGCTGCCACCGGTCGGCGGATTTACATGACTGCGCGCACACGTGGACCGCACGCCGAGAGCCGGCACTTGCCGCGCTTGCAGGCGCGTGCGTGCGAGCCTGTTATCGCTGTCATTGGCGCGGGCGCCGCCGGTACGTTCGCCGCTACCCACCTGCTCCGCCGCGGCCGCAGCCGGGTGGTGCTGATCGACCCCGGTGGCGCCAGCCTCAGCGTTGCCACCTTGCAGCTGGTCGCGCGCTTCGGCCAGCAGGTCCGACTGCAGATCCTTCGCACGCGGGTCGAGAACCTCATCGAGCCGCCCTTTCACAGCGGCGTGCGGCTGACGCTCGCCGATGGGCATGTGATGTCAGCCGACGCAGCCATTCTCGCGCTGGGCGATGCGTGCTCGAGCCCACTCGTGCGCACGCTGCTTGCCCGTGGTCGGGTCCGTAGCGACGAGCTGGGTATCGGCATCGCGACCAGCTGCAACGGTGCGCTCATCGATCGAGACGGTGCTGTCTCCCGGCGCTGCTTCGCGCTACAGGCGCGCCGTGGCGATCTACTCGATGATTCCGCTATTGCCGAGATTCGTGAGCAGGCCGCCGAGCTCGCGCGCCTACTCGTTGCACCAAGCGCCTAGCCCTCGAACGAGCGCGCTAGCTCGGCCATCTGCTCGAACGCTGTGAGCGGGTTGAGCGGCTGGAGATCCCCCGACAGCTCGCCATAGATGTTCGCGACGTTGACCACCAGTCGCTCCCGCTCGCCCCAATCGGCCCAGCGCTGCAGCGAGATCGAGCGCGCTGCCTGTAGCGGCGTCATCCCCTCCGCATGGCAGGCACGCGCCTCGACGTACAGGTACTCGAAGTAAGCTCGTAGCTCGCGCACCGTGTGCAGGTCCGCAAGTGGCCCGTGGCCGGGCACGATCACCGCCACGTCCATCGCCAGGATCCGATCGCACGCCGCGATCCAGTTGGACACAGGACCCGCCCACGCGATCGGATGGGCTTGGGAGAAAAGGATGTCGCCGGAGAACAACACGCGGTCCGCGGCCACGTGTACGAGCGTGTCGCCGCGCGTGTGAGCAGGACCAACCTCGATCAGCGTGAGCTCGCGATCGCCTACTTTCAAGCTCAGCTCTCCCGTGAAGGTGTCCTGCGGCAGCGCCAGCTCGATTCCCTTGAATTCGAACGCTCCGAAGCACTCGAGGAAGAACGCGCCCAGCTCCCCCAGGGCGGGCGCCTGCTCGAGCAGCGCCGCCATCACCGCCGGCGGCAGCTCTCCCATCTCCGCAGCGGTCCGCTCGGACGCCACGATCCGCGCGCCGTCGACGAGCTGGTTTCCGTAGCAGTGATCGCCGTTGGCGTGCGTGTTCACAAGCGTGTCGATCTGCACAGCTGCGGGTACCGCCTTGCGCATCGCCGCGAGCATCTGCTCGGTCAACGCCAGGTCATACAGCGTGTCCACCAGCAGCGTGCGATCGCCGTCCACCACCAGTCCCGCGTTGCTCCAGCCCCAGCTGCCGTCCGGCTGCAGGTATGCGTACAGGCCGTCGCCCACCTCCTGCAAGCCCTTCACATAGCTCATCCAAGCATTGTGAGGGACTCTCACTCGCCCAAGCGTTCTCGCTCGCGCCCTCGCTCAAGCGTTGACGCTCAGGCTTCCCGCGCCGGGGAGTATCGTCGTCAGTGGATGACGCCAAACCAGGCGCTCGAGGAGCGCGTGCTCACCGATGATCGCCCGAGCAGCGAGGACCCTGTGGCGTCTGCCGCTGCGCTAGGCGCCATCAGCCGCCCGCCAGCACTCGACACGGTCGACCGTCTTGCCAACATGGTCGTGATGGTCCTTCCACTCACGCTGGTCGGATTGGCTGCATGGCTGAGCTGGGGTGGAGTGCTGCACTGGAGCGACTTGGTCGCGCTCGCGATCACGTATGCGCTGACGGGATTGGGGATCACGGTCGGCTTCCACCGCCTGCTCACACATCGCAGCTTCAAGACGAGTCCAGCCCTGCGTGGCCTGTTCGCCGCGCTCGGCTCGGCGGCCGTCGAGGGGCCGGTGATCGAGTGGGTTGCCAACCACCGCAAGCACCACCAGTTCTCCGATGAGCCCGGCGACCCGCATAGCCCCCACGTCGACCGCGGGAGCGGTTGGCGCGGCGCCGTCGGCGGCTTGTTCCACGCGCACGTTGGCTGGATCCTCGGCGGCGATGCGCTGGCCGACGAGCAGCACTACGCCAAGGACCTGCTCGCCGATCCCGTCGTGCGCTTCGTCGACCGCGCTTTTGTCCTGTGGGTGATCCTCGGGCTTGTGTTTCCATTCGGCCTCGGTGTCGCGCTCACCGGCACCGTCGTCGGCGGTCTCAC
>DATHLT010000078.1:0-3460 GCA_035487855.1 Solirubrobacteraceae bacterium | reverse complement strand
AGCTCGAGGACACCACGCTCGTCGTTCGAGCCATGAAGGGCGGGGCAAGCGGCGGCACGATCGCATCGCTGAAGGGCACCATCGATGAGGCCCGCAGCGATAGTGCGCTGGCGCACATCGTCAACGATCCGTATGCCCTCAGCCCCGATCGCACGGCGGAGCCGAATCTCGGCGCAGAGGCCGACCTGCGTGGCATACAGACCGATCGCGAGCTGGGCATGTGGGTCGGCCCGTTCATCATGAGTGCAATCAACACGCGCGTGGTGCGGCGCAGCAATGCACTGCAGGATTGGGTCTATGGGCCACGGTTTCGCTATCGAGAGGTGATGGGCTTCGGCTCCGGCCCGACTGCGCCGCTGCTGGCCGGCGCAGTCGCGAGCGGTGTCGGGGCATTGGCAGTAGGACTGTCGGTCCCGCCGCTACGCGCGGTGCTCGACCGGGCACTACCGTCCCCGGGCGAGGGTCCTAGCGAGCGCCAGCGCGACAGGGGCTTCTTCCGCATCGAGATCTACGCACGGACGTCAAGCGGTGCACGCTACGTCTGCCGTGTGGCCGCTCAGGGCGATCCTGGCTACAAGGCCACCGCTGTAATGTTCGCGGAGAGCGCGCTGTGCCTGGCGCTCGACGATGAGCGCCTACCGTCACGTGCTGGAGTGCTCACACCTGCGACTGCGATGGGCGGTGCGCTGATCGAGCGGCTGCGTCGCGCCGGGCAGACGCTCGTGGTCGAGCGCGCCGGCTGAGAACCGTCGACGTTCAGCGCAGTAGACGTGACAGCCGGCGGTCCTTGAGAACCTTGCCGTCTGTCTGGCAGGCGGGGCAGTAGGCAATCACGTAGTCCTCGAAGTGGACCGCCTCGAGTGTCGCCCCACAGCGCGGGCACGGCTCGCGCTGGTGGCGATGGATCTGCAGCGGCAGCGGCAGCTTGTCGGGGATCGGCAGTTCGACCGCCTGCTCGTAGTGGTCGATCGCTCCACCAAGGGTCGCCACGATCGCTGCTCGGAGTCGGCGCGCCTCGTCTTCGTCCAGATCTGAGCCGCGCTTGTACGGCGAGAGCTCCGCCTGCCACAGGATCTCGTCTACCCACGAGCGCCCAATGCCCGCGATCGCATGCTGGTCGCGTAGCAGCGTGTGCAGTGGGCGCGGCGCGTCCAACAGAGCTTTCAGTCCTGCCGGATCGCCGGGGCTCGGCCACGCCTCGGGTCCAAGCGTGGCCAACGAGTGCTCCTGCGCGAGCTCGTCCGCGCGCACCAGCTTCACCCACGCGGCCTGCTTAGAGCCGAACTCCCGCAGCCGCAGCTCGCGACCGTCCTCGACTCCCACCACTAGGCGCGAGGTGCGATCGCGCGGCCCCGCCGGCTTGTCGTAGAGCTGCAACCGTCCGGCCGACATCAGGTGGATGAGCAATGCCAGCGGACCGCGGCTGGCCTGGTCCCTGCCGTCGCCGTCCCGATCGATCTCCACGATCAGCTGCTTGCCGCGACGTCGCACGGCGGTGATTCGCCGGCCCTCGAGCGCCGACAACGGCGGATCGAAGCTCTTCAGGGCGTTGATGCCCGGCGCGCGCGCGTACGCGACCAGCGTGCCCGCGAGTGCACGGTCGAGCAGCCGCGCTGTGATCTCGACCTCGGGCAACTCCGGCATCGCCCCATCGTAGGGCGGTGGTGATGGCGCGTTCCCACCAATGCCACAAGCCACCCGCTCCGCCAGGCCGTCAATCGCGGCCCGACGGGAGCGCGCGGCGGCAGCTCAGGGAACCTTGTAGGCGGCGATTGACGGGCCTTCATACTTGATGCCCGCTGGGCTCGTCCAGCTGACACGCCAATACTTGCCCACCGTCGAGGAGTTCGAGCTCCAGTAGCCGCGGCTGTTGGTCGTGACGGTCTTCAGCGTGCGGAAGTGCTTGGAGCCCTTGACCTGCACAAGTACCGTCACCTTCGTTGCGCCTGAAGCCGGCCGCACAAAGCCCCACAGCGCCACGCCGTGGTGCGTCTTGGTCACCGTCAGAGGGATCGGCCAGCCGAAGTACAGCGGCTTGGTGAGACCGCTGACGTACTCCAAACCCGTCTGGAAGCTGGCACCCGGTTCGGGCCCTCCTACAGGGTCATCTCTGAGTAGGTACTGGGAGAAGGCCGCCACGCGGGAGTTGCTGTAGGCGATGTGCTCGCAGATCGCATCGTATTCCGCCTGCTTGGCCGCGGAGACGCCGAGGTACTTGTTGGGCTTGCTCTGTACCCCGAACTCGGTCAGGTAAATCGGTACGTTCGCTGGGATCGCATGCGCGTGTGCCGCCAGATTGAGAGCGTTGGACAGGCGCGAGAGCGAGCCAATCGATACGTCGTCGCGCTGCGCGAACACGTAGTACGGACCAGCCGGCACGGTGTAGGCGTGATGGGCGTAACCAGACATCTGTAGCTCGCTGCACGAGCTCGATTTCTTGTACTTCACGTTCAGGCACAGGGCTTCGCGCATGAACGCCAACGGCGCCACGGGATGGCGCAACGCTGCCTTGCCTTCGCGATGGGTGTTGACGTGGTCATACCCCGCTGGTGCGGTCTCGCCGAAGAGCACTTTTGGATGCGCCAGGCCCGCTGCCTGGAGGCCCGCGTAGCCGGACTGGTAGAGCCCGCGGTAGATGCGTCCCGAGGCGGGCGTGCCGTTTGCGTTCCACTGCGGCATCAGGAACACCGACTCGTTGGGCTCGTTCCAGATCGAGTAGACCGATACCTCGGAGCTGAACTCGCGCGCTACGGCGGTCATGAATTCTTCGAAGTCCTTGTCGTCCGGACGGGTGACGTATGGGGACTGATGGTTGGCAGTGGCCCAGCGCGGTGCGGGCGCAGTGACGGTCAGCAGTACTGGCCAGCCCTTCTGCTTGGCTTCCGCGAGCAGCACCGCGTACTGGCCCCACGCGTAGCTACCGGGATTGGTGGCTTCGAACGTCGGCTTGGTTGCGCTGGTGGGGCTAGGGGCGACGGTGTCCCAGTTGAGCTCTACGCGCAGTGCCTTGACGCCTAGGTGCTGGAGCTGTTCCATCGCGTGCGCGCGAGTACTGGGGTTGAGAAGTACGGCAGCGCCCTCGAAGTAGGTGATCTGGTTCTTGGAGGCCAGCGCCTGGGAGACACCGGCAGAGCCCGTGACGAGTGCCGCGGCGAGCATTGAGATGATGAGCGTTCTAATTCTGGGCATGGTCGCTTGAGACACCTCGGCGCATAGAAGGTTGCGGTCTTTGTAGGTTTGAGGGCAGTGAGCGCTCCGATCGCCCCCGATGACATCGTGCAGACCCCTGCGGAGGCGGAGGGTAACAGCCGCCCGCCCCTGCTCGTCTTGGAGCCACTAACGGCATTCCTCGACTCCCTCGGCATTGGCAGTGGCTTGATCCGGGCAACTCCGATCGGAGAGGGCCATTCGAATGTGACCTATCTGATCGAGCGCGATGACACGCAGGTAGTGCTACGTC
>DATHLT010000077.1:0-9051 GCA_035487855.1 Solirubrobacteraceae bacterium | reverse complement strand
GTACCAGGGCAAGCAACTCTTCGCCCGGCATGGATTGAAGGTCTCCGACGGCCACGCGGTCACGACCGTCGAGGACGCCGTGACCGCGGCCAATGAGGTCGGCTATCCGGTGGTCGTCAAGGCGCAGGTGCTGATCGGCGGCCGCGGCAAGGCGGGCGGCGTCAAGCTCGCCGCCGACGAGCGCGAGCTGCGCGAGCACGCGGGCAACATCCTCGGCATGGACATCAAGGGCCATCTCGTCCGCACGGTCTGGATCGAGCACGCATCGGACATCGCCTCGGAGTACTACGCCTCGGTGCTGCTCGATCGCTCGGCCAAGCTGCCGCTGGTGATGTTCAGCACCGAGGGCGGCGTCGACATCGAAGAGGTCGCGGAGAAGACGCCGGAGAAGCTGATCCGCCACCACGTCGACGCGCTGAATGGTCTTTCCCGCGATGAGGCACTGCAGATTGCCACCGACGGCGGCGCGGACGAGGACATTCGCGAGGGCGTCGCTGACGCGCTCGTGGCGCTGTATGAGGTGTGGCTGCAGGAGGATGCGACGCTGGCGGAGATCAACCCGCTGATCGTCACGCCCGAGCGCGAAGTCAAGGCGCTCGACTCGAAGGTATCCCTGGACGGCAACGCGCTCTACCGCCATCCTGAGAACCAGGGGCTCTCCGATAGTGAGAACGAAGACCCGATTGAGCGTCGCGCTAAGGAAGAGGGCGTCCAGTACGTAAAGCTCGACGGCGACATCGGCATCCTTGGTAACGGCGCGGGATTGGTCATGTCGACGCTCGACGTTGTCGCGCAGGCGGGCGGCTCACCGGCCAACTTCCTCGACGCGGGCGGGGGCTCGAACGCGGAGAAGATCAAGCAGGCGGTCGACCTGCTGCTCGCCAACGACGCGGTCAAAGCGGTCCTGTTCAACATCTTCGGTGGCATCACCCGCTGCGACGAGGTGGCTACGGGGCTGATCGCGGCCTTTGCAGAGATCAAACCGTCCGTTCCGTTCGTGGTCCGCTTGGACGGGACCAACGACGTGGAGGGGCGTCGCCTGCTGCAGGAGGCGGCGCTGCCGAACGTGCACGCGGCCAAGACGATGAACGAGGCTGCTGAGATGGTTGTCGCGCTGGCCGCAGGCGAGACCGTCGGAGCGAGCGCATGACGCGAGAGGTGATCGGCTAGATGGCTGTATTGGTAGACGAGAGCACGCGCCTGTGCGTGGCGGGCATGACCGGCCGCGAGGGCAGCTTCCATACGCTCAACAACCGCAACTACGGCACCAACGTGGTGGGAGGCGTGACGCCGGGCAAGGGCGGCCAGGACGTCGAGGGCATCCCCGTTTTCGACAGCTTCGAGCAAGCGATGGCCGAGGCGCAGCCGAACACGGCGATGATCTTCGTGCCGCCGCGCTTTGCCGCGGACTCGATCCTCGAGGCAGCCGCGTCGGGGGTAGCGCTCGTGATCGCGATCACAGAGGGCATTCCCGCGCACGATGAGCTGCGTGTCTACAACACGCTCAAGCGGGATTATCCGGGCACGCGCCTGATCGGCCCGAACTGCCCGGGCATCCTCTCCCCCGGCAAGGCCAACGTGGGGATCATCCCCGCGTCGTTCTTCAAGGCTGGCAACGTCGGCGTCGTGTCCCGCTCGGGCACGCTGACCTACCAGATCGGCAACGAGATCGCCCAGGCTGGCTTCGGCTGCAGCTCGATCGTGGGCATCGGCGGAGACCCGGTCCCCGGATCGTCGTTTGTGGACGTGCTTGGCCTGTTCGAGGAAGACGCTGAGACTGAACTGGTGGTCCTCTCCGGCGAGATCGGTGGCTCGGCCGAGGAGGAGGCCGCGGAGTACATCGCCGAGTACATGAGCAAGCCCGTAGTCGCCTACATCGCCGGATTCACAGCCCCTGCGGGCAAGCAGATGGGCCACGCGGGCGCGATCGTCTCGGGCAGCGCCGGCACGGCCGCCGCCAAGGCACAGGCCCTCGAAGCGAAGGGCGTGCGCGTCGGGCGCACCCCTACCGAAACAGCCAGCATCGCCGTCGAGGTCCTCGGCGGCGCGTCGCTCGCGGCTTCCTGACCCGACCGCCCGCTGTTTAGGGCCGATACGCTAGGCCAATGGATGCGGATGTGGCAAGAACGCTGGGTGAGCTGGAGCACAAGCTGAACGAGCTGGAGCGCACCCTCAGCGCGCTGAGCCGCGAGGGTCTCCAGCCCAGCGGCGGCCTCCACCCCAGCGACAGCCGCGAGACCGGCGCGGCTCCACCAGCGGAGACTCCGCTGGCAGAAACAGATCGCCGCACCGCCGCACCGCCCCCGAGCGTCGGCTGGAGCAGAATCGTGGATGAGACGATCGAGGTCACCTCAGCCGGCGCCCCGGCGGCACCGCCCGCACCCCGCGTCTCACGGCCGGCGTGGCTACAGCCGCTCCCAGCTCAGGCTCCGCCGCAGATCCACCGGCAAACCCCGCTACAGAGCCCCCGCGCCCCTCATCCGCCAAGCCCTGCGGAGCTGTTGCGCTTCCGCGAGCGACTGGAGCAAACGGCGCGCGATCTGGCCCATGACTACGACCAGCTGCTCGGACGCCTATCCTACGCCGCTGTGCCCATGAACGAGATCCCCACCCGCCCGACAATCTCCTTCGCCCGCGGCGCCCCGTCGCTTGACATCGTCGATGTAGACGGCCTGCGCGACGCGGCTGTGCGCGCGTTTGAAAGCGACCCTGCGGGCACTACGGCGTATGGCACGTCGATCGGCTATCCGCGTCTGCGCAGCTGGATCGCTGACCGCCATGGCGTGGAGCCGGAGCGGGTGCTGGTGACGAACGGGTCGATGCAGGCGGATGCGTTCCTGTTCGAGCAGCTTGTGCGCGAGGGCGACGAGGTGATTGTCGAGCGCCCGACATATGACCGCACGCTGCTGTCGCTGCGCAGCCGCGGCGCGCGCGTGCACGCGGTGGAGCTGCAGCCGGACGGCATCAACACGAATGCCTTGGCTGAGCTGCTGACGGCGGGCCCGAGCGCGGCGCGCCCGACGCTGGCGCACATCATCCCCAACTTCCAGAACCCGGCGGGCTACACGCTCTCCTATGAGAAGCGGCGGCGGCTGCTGGAGCTGGCGGCGGACCACAGCTTCATGGTGTTCGAGGACGACCCTTACGTGGAGCTGCGCTTCAGCGGCGAGACGCTGCCGACGATGCTCTCGATGGACCCTGAGCGCGTCGTGTATGCGTCGTCGTTCTCGAAGACGGTGTGCCCGGGCATCCGCGTGGGCTACCTGGTCGGCCCGCCGGACCTGATCGGGGCGATCGCTCAGCTGGCGACGAACACGTACATCTCCCCGAACATGGTCGCGCAGTCGATTGTGTACGAGTTCTGCGCGTCGGGCGCGATCGAGCGCTCGATCGAGACCGTCAAGGCGGCGCTGGCCGAGCGGGCGCAGGCGCTGGCGAACGCGCTGCGCAGCGAGCTGGCGGACGCGGAGTTCGAGATCCCGCAGGGGGGCTATTTCATGTGGGTGACACTGCCGGAGGGCACTGACGTGGGCGCTCTCTTCAAGGCGGCAGCCGACCGTGGGGTGGCGTTTGTGAAGGGCACCGACTTCCTGCTGGAGGGCGGCGAGAACACCCTGCGCCTGGCTTATTCGGGCGTGACGCCAGAGCAGATCGATGTGGGCGTGGCGCGGCTAGCCGAGGCCTACCGCTCGCTTTAGCCTGCGGCGCTGCGTCGCCTGGCTTCTCCGGACGCCGACTGGCGCGAGCGCGCGGCGGGAGCCTGTTTTCGCTTTCGAGCAGGCGCGACAGCGCGCACGTGCCCGGTGGCGCCGGAAGCGACGTTCAGCAAGAGGCCCATGGCGGCGAGCATCACGATGAGGCTGCTGGAGCCATAGGAGACGAACGGCAGCGGCACCCCGGTGAGCGGGGCGAGGCCGAGCACGGCGAACGCGTTGAGCACGGCCTGGGAGACGATCAGCGTGGTCACACCGACGGCGATTAGTGCGCTGTAGAGGCTGCGGGCGGCCTTGGCGGCGCGCAGGCCGGCATAGGCGATCAGCCCGTATAGGAACAGCAGCGCGAACACGCCGATGACGCCGAGCTCCTCGGCAATCACAGCGAGGATGAAATCGGTGGGCGCCTCGGGTAGGTAGAAGATCTTTTGCACAGACTGGCCGGGGCCGACGCCGAGGAACCCGCCGGAGCCGATCGCGATTTGACCCTGCACCGCTTGAAAGCCGCTGGATGAGGCGTGCGCCCATGGGTCGATGAACGAGGTCAGCCGAGCGCGCGCATAGGGGCGGGCAATCGCGTAGACGAGCACTAGCCCCGTGACGGTGCCAACGATGATGCCGAGCTTGCGGGGCGGAATCCCGGCGGCGACGAGCATTGCGAGGATGGTGAAGGCGATCACCATCGCTGTGCCGAGGTCGGGCTCGCTGAACACCAGCACGCAGGCTGCCCCTACTACGATCAGTAGCGGCTTTGCGAGGGCGCGCAGATCGTGGACCTGCTGTGGGCGCTTGGCGAGCAGCGTCGCGACGTACAGCACCAGCGCGAGCTTCATTAGCTCGGAGGGCTCGAACTGGAGTGACCCGGGGCCGATCCAGCGGCGCGCGCCGTTGACGCTGACGCCAACGTGCGGGATGTGCACGGCGAGCACGAGCGCGAACGACGTGAACAACAGCGGCGCGGTGATGCTGTGGACTTTGGCGACCCCGTCGCGCGCGAGCACACGCATCAACACGAGGCCGATCGCGCCGTAGATGACGAGCTTGATCAGGTAGCTGCCGCCGTAGCCGCCGCCCTGCAGCAGCGATGTGGCGGAGGTGGCGCTGTAGACCATCACGGCACCGAAGGCCAGCAGGCACATGGTGGCGGTCAGCAGGATGCGCTGCTCGAGCGACTGACCGGTCCGTGGCGCAGCTGGCATCCGTGCTCACTTCGACGCCCGCGCGCGGAAGCCTCCAGACGAGATTTCTGGCGCGGCGGCTACGATTCGCCTGGGTGAGGAGTGGCGATTCGCGGACGCTCAGCGGCCGTAGCGCTGACCGAGCACGAGCGCCTCGGGCAGCGCGGTGCGCGCAGGCGGCGAGGGGTCGGCGATCACCGATACGGTCTCGGCGACGCTCACGGTGACGCTCAGGAGCGTCCCGTCGTCGGCGCGTACGCCCACATGCTCATCATCGCGCTCGGCGAGCGTGCCTGTGAGCCCTGGCTCAAGGCCTGATGCCTTGAGGTAGTGCAGCAGGTCCTCGGCCTCGTTCTCGAAGCGCAGCACACGCACGGAAGCGCCCATGTGGACGTCTGCGAGCGGGACGCCGGCAAGGCGTGCGCCGGCCACGATGGGATGGCCGTGCGGGCAGGTCTTGGCGTCGCCGATGGCGGCGAGCATGCGCTCCTCGAGTACGGGCGACATGGCGTGCTCGAGTCGCTCGGCCTCCTCGTGGACCTCGTCCCAAGGCACGCCGAGCACGTCGGTGAGGAAGCGCTCGATCAGGCGGTGGCGACGGACGATGCCCTCGGCGTGCTGGGCGCCGCTGTGGGTGAACGCGATCGCGCGGTCTCGGCCGCGGGTGATGTAGCCGTCGCGCTCCAACCGTCCGACCATCTCGTGCACGGTCGGCGCGGACAGCTGCATCGCGCGGGCGATGTTGGCGGCGGTCATGGGCAGCCCCGCCTCTTGCAGCCAGAAGAGGATCTGCAGGTACTCCTCCTCGGCAACTGTGGCGGTGCTGTGACTCTCCTCGCTGCTCACGCAGGTGATGCTAATGGACGCTTCGCACCGCGGTCGCTCAGCTGCTAGTGCGGGCGCTCAGCTGCTAGTGCGGGCGCTCAGCTGTACAGCTGGTTGTAGGTGCACTGCAGTGGGTCCTTGTCCTCGCGCCAGCGTCGCAGCTTGGCGCCGTGGCGGATGCGCCCGGCGGAGACGTGGTCGAAATCGATCTCGACGACGAGCTCGGGGCGCAGTGCGACCCACTGGAGGTCCTTGCCGGCGCTCCAGCGGCTTGGGTCGGCAGAGCCGCGCTCACCGGACTCATAAGTGGAGAAGAAGCCCACGAGGCGTTTCTTCTCGGCGACGCTGAGCCCGGAGCAGTGTCCGACCACGCGTAGCTCGCTGTTGTCGTAGAGGCCGAGGATCAGCGCGCCGACGGTGTCGGGCTCCTTGCCGGGTCGCCAGCCGACGATGACGGCGTCGATCGTGCGTACGCGCTTGACCTTGGCCATGCCCTTGCGCTCGCCTGGCCGATAGGGCGCGGAGCGTTCCTTGGCGATGGCGCCCTCCGCGTGCTCGAGCCAGTGGGCGGCCTCCTGGACGCTGGCGACGGTCTGCATCAGCTCAACTGGGGCGTGTGCGAACGCGTCACCGGTGAGCAGCGACTCAAGCGCGGTACGACGCTCGCTTAAGGGCAGCTCCAGCAGCGAGTCGTGTTCGTGAGCAAGCAGGTCGAATGCGACGTATGTGGATGGAGTTTTTTTTGAGAGGAGTTCGATGCGCGATACAGCGGGATGGATGCGCTGTCCGAGCGCGTCGAAGTCCTCGTGGCCGCCTGAGTCGCGGACGACGATCTCGCCGTCCAACACATAGCGACCGGTGGGAAACTCGAGCTCGGGGAAGTATCGCCCGAGTGGCTTGCCGTTGCGCGACTGCAGGAACACCTCGTCGCCGTCGACGAAGGCGATGCAGCGAAAGCCGTCGAGCTTAACCTCGTAGCAATAGTCCTCGCCCTCGGGCAGCTCCTTGCGCGAGAGCGCTAGCTGCGGCTTGAGCGGTGGCTCCAGCGGCAGGCTCACTGGCTCGTCGCCTCGCTGCCGGCCGGCCCGCCGTCGCCCGCCTGCCCACCGTCGGCCTGCCTACCGTCGCCGGCCTGCCCGCCGTCGGCCTGCTCGGCGTCCCCGTCGGCCTTCGCCCGGCTGGGCTGCACGCGCTTGGGCTCGCCTTTCTGCTTGCGAAAGTGTGGCGGCCAGGGCGCGTCGCCGAGCCCTTCGCGCTCGTCACGGGCGGCGAGCTCGAGTAGGCCGTCGAGGCGACCGGGGTGCTCGTCGATGCTGGCGGACGGGTCGCCGCGCTCGCGCAGACGCGCAGGCACGGTCGTCAGCGTCAGATCGGCGGGCTCGACGTCGGCAACCTCGTCCCACTCCAGCGGACATGACACACGCGCGTCGGCGACTGCCCTGACGGAGTAGGCGGAGGCGACGGTGCGGTCGCGGGCGTTTTGGTTGTAGTCGATGAACACCCCTTGGCGCTCCTCCTTCCACCAGCGGCTGGTGGCGCGGCCGGGCATCCGCCGCTCGACCTCGCGGGCCAGTGCGAGCGCGGCGCGGCGGGCTTCTTCGAAGCTCTGCTCCGCCTGGATGCGCACGTAGATGTGGATGCCGCGCGAGCCGGAGGTCTTGGGGAAGCCGAGCAGATGGTGCTCGTCGAGCACCTCGCGCACGCCGAGCGCTACCTCGCGGACCTCGGCAAACGAGACTCCAGGGCCGGGGTCAAGGTCGACGCGCAGCTCGTCGGGATGGTCGAGGTCATTGCGGCGCACAGGCCATGGGTTCCAGTCGATGACGCCCAGGTTGACCCCCCACACGAGGTGCGCGGCGTCGTTGGGCACGAGCTCGCGCGCGTGACGACCGCTGGGGAAGGTGACGGTGGCGGTCTGCAGCCACTCGGGTGCGCCGTCGGGCACTCGCTTCTGGAAGAACGGCTCGCCGGCCACGCCGTCAACCCAGCGCTTCAACACTGTGGGGCGCTCGCGCAGATGGCGTACGACGGCCTGCTCGCACTCGACGTAGTAGTTGACGAGGTCGATCTTCGTGAGCCCCATGTCGGGAAAGAACGGCTTTTGGGGATTGCTGACCCGCACCTCGCGACCACTGATCTCGATGATGACGGGCTCTCCCTGCTTGGTGGCCATTACTGGAAGGATGCCCGATCGTGAGCCCGCGCAGCCGCGATACGCAGCAGCAGCACCTCGTCGGACGGTCGAGAAGGCCGTCGGTGGGGGTCCCGGAGAGGCTGCTGATTGCGTGCGGCGCGTTCGGCTCACGGATGTCGGCTACGGCGGTAGCGAACGCGCTCGCCCGCGGAATCCAGGACGCGGGGCGGCCTGAGCCGGATATCTGCGTACTGCCGCTGCTGGACGGACCCAACATCGAGGTGCGCGAGCTGCTCGATGAGCTGGACTTCGACGCGCGGATGCGACGCGCGCGGGCGGTCGTGATCGGTGCCGAGCGCCTCGAGGAGCGTACTTTGGCCGGCAGCCTGACGTTCGAGATCGCCACGCGTGCACGCCAGAGCGGGGTACCGGCGTATGCCGTGACGGGCGATGACGCACTAGACGCGTTCGACGCGCGCATCTTGGATCTGCAGGTGATCATGCGGGCACGCAGCCGTCGCGCGCTCGTGACGGCGGGCCGCGAGCTCGCCGCGCTGAGCTGAGCGGGGCGCGATACCCTCGCCCGGCGCATGAGCACCGAGACTGAGCCACACCCCACCGGCCGCTCGTCCCGCGTGCGCTCGCTTTCGCCCCAGGCGAAACGGGCGACGGTCATCGGAGCCGGCTCCTTCGGGACGGCTCTGGCGCTGCTGCTGGCACGCGGTGGGATGCGCACTACGCTGCAGACGCGCACAGCTGAGCAGGCTGCCTTGCTGGTTCGCGAGCACGAGAACCGTCAGTACCTGCCGGGCGTGGAGTTGCCTTCGCAGCTGCGAATCGAGCCCGCCTCCGCGGGCGTAGCCCGGGCGGACTACGTGTTCCTCGCCGTGCCTTCGAGTCGCCTGGCGGATGTGATCGAGGGCTTCAACGTGTCGGGGCTGGGCAAGCGCACAGCGGTGATATCCGCCGCTAAGGGTCTCGTGCCGCCGCACGGTACCCCCCCGACCGCGGTCCTCAGCGCGACCTTCGGACCAGACCGCGTCGCCTGCCTCGGCGGACCCGCGCACGCCCAGGAGATGGTGCACGCGGGTGCCGCCCTGGTGGCAGCGTGCGCCGAGGAGGAGCTTGCGCGCTCGCTTGCCCAGATGTTCACGCGTGCAGGCGTCGTGTGTGAGCTGTCCAACGATCCTGTCGGCGTCGA
>DATHLT010000076.1:0-5990 GCA_035487855.1 Solirubrobacteraceae bacterium | reverse complement strand
CCTCGATGCGCTGATGGCGCGCATCAGAGCAGGCGAGACAGACGGCGTGATCGTCTCGAAACTCGATCGCCTGAGCCGTCTCGGTGTGGCGGACGCCCTGCGCTTGGTCGAGCAGATCACGGAGGCCGGTGGCTCGATCGCTGCGCTCGACCTCGGCCTCGATCCGACGACGCCGTTCGGCGAGTTCGGCATGACGATCATGCTCGCGCTGGCGCGCATGGAACGGCGACGCATGAGCGAGGCGTGGGAGCACGCCAAGACTCGCGCGCTCGATCGTGGCGCTCGGATGGGAGCAACGCCGTTCGGCTACACGCGCGACGACGACGGCTTGCTCGTCCCGCATCCGAAGTGGGCGCGCGTCGTGACACGAGCGTTCAAGCTCGCCGCCGACCAGGGCGTCGACGCGGCGCTCGCGCACCTGCGCAAGCAAGTACCGGCGTACCCCTCGGATGGTCAGCCCGGTGTTCGTCGCAAGCGCAGCGCCGATCATCGAACCTGGAACGCCTTCACGGTGCGGCGGCTGTTGCGCAACCGCAGCTACCTGGGCGAGACGCGCTACGGCGATCGTCTTGTGCGGGACTCACACCGGCCCCTCGTAGATCGCGTGACGTTCGAGCGGGCGCACCCCGGCGATGAAAAGCCGCAGCGCCGCCCCGCTGCCGTGTTCCCGTTGAGCGGGTTCGCCACCTGCGCCAACTGCGGCGAGTTCTTGATCGGCGCGCGAGCAGGCGGAAACGGAGGGCGCGGTCTGCGCACGTATCGCTGCCGCGCGTCGCTGGCGAGCTGGAAGGGCGAGCGCTGCGACTCGCCTACGAACGTCATGGCCGACCGCTTGGAGAGCTACGTCGTGGAACAGCTCAAGCAGGCATACGAACAGACGGGCACGTCCGGGGTCACAGCCAGCGTCGCGGACACGGGGAGCACCTTCGAGGACGTTCAGGGCGAGCTGGAGGCGGCGGAGCACGAGCTGGAGCGGTTCGCCGCCGACCCGACTGCAGCGGAGCTGCTTGGACAGGCCGCATGGACGGCGGCTCTACGCACACGAACCGAACGCGCCGAAGCTGCGCGGGTCGAGTACCGCGAGCACGTTGACACGATGCGCGCGTCCGAGATCGTCATACCGCCAATCGAGCTGCTCGACAGCCTCGCGCCTGACGAGCTGAGGACAGTGCTACGCAGCGTCTTTCAGACCGTCCGTGTTAGCCGCGGTCGTGCGCGCGGCCGCGGCCCGATGGCTGAGCGTGTCGAGCTGGTCTTTCATGGCGAACCGTCGTCCGGGGTAGCGTCGCTCGAGCACGCCACATAGCGCCCGCTCCAATCGTTCGCGGGCCTCTCGGGGATGGGCCGCGTCTCGGAGGTCGCTACGGCGAGACGAGGCTCGTAGCGGCCGGGGCGGTCCAATTTTTGTGCTGGGCTCGGTGGCCTCACACGGGTACTGACCCCCAAGGGCAAAAACCGGCCAACGACTTCGGGAGCGACGCCTGAATGGCCGTCCGCGCCGAGTCCATTGACGCGGCGACTTGGAATACGCTGACTGCCGTGACCGAGCTGACTTTGCACAGCCACGCCGTTGCGACGGTGTTCGACCTCCTCGGAGGTAAGGAGGACGACATCACGTACAGCGTCGGCTGGGGTCTCGCTCAGAGCGAAGGCTTCACGCGGAGCGTCCTGCGCGAGGCATACGGCGACGCTGAGCAGGGCGAGATCACGGCGATCCGGCTCCAGGAGAGCGAGAGCGGCACGGGCCGCACGGACGTTGAGATCGAGACGGAGCGACTGCACCTGATCGTGGAGGCGAAGCGCGGCTGGAACCTGCCCCTCCACTCCCAGCTCCAGCAGTATGCCGATCGCCTCAACGAGCACGAGGAGCGCGACGGCCGCATCGCTGTAGTCGCAGAGTGCGCGCGGTTCTACCCGCCCGTGCAGGCCCTCCCGAAATCGATCGATGACATTCCCGTCGCGTACATGCCGTGGGCGAGGATCGCCGAGCTGGCGACGAGCACCGCAACAGCGAGCCGCAGCCACGCCGAGAAAAGGCTCCTCCTGGAGCTACATCGCTACTTGAAGGGGTTGATGACGATGCAGAACGTGACCTCCAACCTCGTCTATGTCGTTGCGCTCGGGCAGGAACCCCTGGACTGGTCCGGCCTCACGTTCAAGGACACGGTGGTGGAGCGCGGCTACTACTACCACCCAGTCGGAGGCAAACGGGGTGGCTGGCCACACACGCCACCGAACTACATCGGCTTCCGCTTTGACGGTCGCCTCCAGCAGATACGACACATTGACGGCTACGAGGTCATCACGCGGCCCCACGACTACATCCCCGAGATCATACCCGAGGCAGACTGGAGCGCCGAACCACACTTCCTCTACACCCTCGGCCCCGTGATTGAGCCTCAGCAACCGACACGCACAGGCAAAATCTTCCGCAACCAGAGAGTGTGGTGCGCGCTGGACCTGCTGCTCACCAGCGAGACGATCCGCGAGGCACGCGACAAGACGCAGGAGCGTCTGATGAACGCGGGCGAGACTCCCACCTAGAGCCGGCCTCCCTTCGTCTGATTGCAGCGCGCACACAGAAGCTGCAAGTTCTCGACGGTTGACGCGCCGCCCATGCTGAACGGGATGATGTGGTCGTACTGGATGTCGAAGTCGCTGCCGCACTCGACGCAGCGCCCTTCGTCGCGCGCCCAAACAGCGAGGCGCACGTCCTTGGGTATCGGTTCGCGCTTGCGCTTCGCGGGTGAGGCTGACGCAGCGAGCACGGCGTGAGCGTGCTCCAGCTCGCGCTCGCTCTGCCGCTGGCGGGTGTAAAGGAGCGCCTTGATGTCCGCGCTGTTGTATGCGCCCGCCGTGGTCCAGTAGAACGCGTCGTCGTACCACCAGAACACGCGATCGCGCCATGTGGCTAGGTACTGCGGCTCGTCTATCTGCGCCGCTGCAATGTGGCGCCACCTGCCATCGGGGATCTCGAATGGAGGCGTGCCAGAGCCCACGAACCAGCGGCGCTTGCGGAAGAAGATGCCGCCACGATCAGCGAAGACGCGCGCGTTGCCGTCCTGGCGGAGCTGCTGTCGCGTAGGCCCGCTGGACTGCCACTGGCGCCCCACGCGCACCTCCGGCGAGCCGCCGCGAACTAGGTCATCGCCGATCCTTTGGAAGACGCCAAGCGCCCACCAACAGAACCACCAGATCACGGGCGAGAAGATCAGGAGCGCAATCAGCGAACCCGCCGGGTCCCGGCTTCCGGCAGCACCCAAGATCACGACGAATGCCGTGATGATCGCCGCGGCGATGCCGCGGGTCGTGCACAAGCGACGACGCATAGTGCCCTTATCGGGATTTGTTCGCGCTGCCTGAACCCTGTGATCGCAGCGCCAACGCTCGCCAACCGGCATCTGAGAGCCGCGCGCGAGCGCGGACAAGGAGGCGAAGCCGACGTCTCCGTTGCCAGTAGCGGCGGCCACCCGGCCGCAACCGCTCCCGACGCCGGCGTCGCCTCTATGCCCTGCGCACCCTCTGCCTGCGATACGGGCGTGCCCCTCGGTGCCCGTTCATCCCTCCGCAGGCGTTCTCAGCGCCACTCGTCGGGGGCAACGCCGGGTGTCCACTCCTTGGTCACTCCGCCGCCTGCCTGCTTGAGCCTGCGCCCGAACTCAACGATGTTGAGCTGGAAGTCCAACTCGTCACGGGGATCGCGGCCTCCGTCGTCGAGCATCTGACGCCAGTGGGCGAGCGCACACAGCGTCTCGACCTGTGATTCGTCGGTCCACCAACCCTGTTTGAGCCCTTTCAGCTCGTCGGGATACCGCCCACACAGCGCGAGGATCGAGCCCCACATGAACTGTCGCCATTCACGATCACCGCCGTAGGGCTCAAGCCACGGCGCCCGAGTGATCGTCAGCTCGTCCGCTGGTGCGCTTCCGTTCCCGCGCGCTGCGGCGGCGAGCTTCCCGAGTCCGTCGCGGACCATCTGGCCCGCGACACGCGCGACCGGCTGCCCGGACGCTGCCGCCAGCTCGTCCAAGCGTGCGGCTATGTCGTCGGAAAGCGTGATCTTGATTCGACTGCTCATTGCGGAACCTCCGAGTTTCGACATTGAGGGCCTTTGGTGCCCCTTCTGCCGGTTACTGACCCCAAGTCCGCGAGACCGGCCAACGAATTCGAGGCCCACTTTAGGGTCCGCTCCGAAGGTGCATTACGGATGAAATGTCAAGGGCTGTGCGAGCTTTTCTTGGGGATTGCTGAGGCGCTGCTCGACGCTCCGCGGTGGCACTTCGGCGGCACAGCGATCGCACAGCACCCGAAGGGCCGTGCATATGGTCTATACGGGCTTTTCGTCGCGCCGGGGGGCGGGTTCGTGGCGCAGGCAGGCGCGTCGACCGGCGGGGTCGCGTTGAGCGCTTCGTGGTGGGATGATTCTTCGGTGGTGCGGGTGACTGACGTAGCGAAGCGCAGGCGTCAGGGGCTTGTGGCCTGCCGCGCGGCTTTGCCCTTCGAGGGCCTTTGAGATGCGCGCCCCGGTGTCGCACCCGCACCACCCTTCGGTGTCGTGCGCCAGTCATCAACCAGTCGCCGGTATGCCTGCTCGGCCTGGGCTTGCAGCTCGCGCTCGGCTGCGCGCTGGCTGCTCGTTGGGCTGACGGGCGGCCCGCCGTGACGGCGCGGCAACGGTGGAGCGCCGGCGAGCAGTTCCAGGCGACGGGTCTTCTGCCGGGTCAGCGACGGGCGCGCGAACGCGTAGTCCTGGTCCTTCGTGAGGAGATGCCAGCAGAGCACGACGAGCTTGCGTGCGACAGCGACCGCTGCAATCTGCGCGCCGCGGCGGGCGCGGACGCGCTCGCCGAACGCCTTCAGCGGGCCGGGGCTGCGGATCGAGATCCACGCGGCCTCGACCAGCATCGAACGTGCCTGCGGGTCACCGCGCTTTGAGATGTGCCCATAGCGCGCCGGCTCTGAGCCGGACTGGCGAACCTTCGGGTCCAGGCCCAGATAGGCAACGAGCTGGCCGGCGGTGGGGAAGCGCGTGATGTCCCCGATCGCGGCGATCACCGCCGCAGCCGTGCCGACGTCAACGCCGGGGATCGTCAGCAGCCGCTGGAACCCCGGGAACGCGAGGGCCTGCTGGGCGATCCGCCGATCGAGTTCGGTGATCTCGCTGCCGAGGAAGTCGATGTGGCGCAGACAGCTGCGGACGGTCTCTCCCTCCTCCTCGGGCAGCTGCTGCTCTGTGAGCCACACCCGGCCCTGCTTGCCGAATAGGTCACTCATCGGCGGGCGGCCGAGCAGGCAACGGGCGAGCACCGCGTGTACCTCGTTCTTCACACGTGTGCGTGCCCGCACGAGCCCCGCACGGCGAGCGACCCGCCGGCGCAACGAGCTTGTCGCCTCATCAGGGACCCACACCGCTTTGAGCATCCCGGCCGATAGCAGCTTCGCGAGCATCGCCGCGTCAAAACGATCGGACTTCACACGGGCGTGAGAGATCGCTCGCGTCTCGGCCGCATTGCACACCACGACCTGGCCGACATCGCCCTCTTCCAAAAGCCGGGCGATCATCATCGCGCCGCAGCTGGCCTCCAACACCACCTGGTCACTGCCATTCAGGCCGGTCGCGAACTCCCGGATCGCCTCCGGGGTACTCGCGATCCGACCGACCCGCGAGACTCGGCCGCCCTCGGCGACCGCGACCTCGCAGAAATCGAGGTGCACATCCAAACCAAAGAACCGCACAAGCAACCGCCTCCCTTCACGAACTGGACATATGAAATAGAAGGCACCGCGGGCAGCGACAACTACGGATACGGGCTCTCAGCCCACCCGGGTGAGTCGCAGGGGCGGCCATCTAGTCATTGACGGGCTCGCAGCCCAAATGCACAGCGGCCGGCCCACAAGCGTCCTTCCCACGAAGCCCCTGTCCCGGTCAAACGACCCTACGATCGCCACCGGACAGCAGGCCCAGGCGGTATTTCATACCCGTAGTCTGT
>DATHLT010000075.1:0-4455 GCA_035487855.1 Solirubrobacteraceae bacterium | reverse complement strand
CGCCAGCGAGTACGGCACGGGCAGCGTAAAGCTCATCTGCACGAGCCCGTCGTCAAGGTGATCCGCGTAGGGCTTCACCTGTGAAAGATCGACGTCACGCATGGCCGGCCTTGGGCCGATGGCATTGGGCTGCGGCCGCCGCGATGGAGAGTTCACGCATAGCTGGCCTCGTCCTGTGGAGCGGGCGGCTGAGCGTGCATCAGCTCGACCAGCGGGTTGTAGTAGGTGTCGTCCGTGTCGATGATGCCGGCGATGCCGCGGCCCTCGTCGAGCTTGCGGCTGACGTCCCCGAACGTGGCTTCCTCGATTGCCTTGAACAGTCCTGTCTGTGCGATCCGCTCGAGCAGCTCGTGTGCGCCCGTGAGTACCTCCTGGGCGCGCGTCTGGATGATGCCGCCGCGCTTGAACTCGATCTCATCGCCCAGGTCCTTGGCCGCGTTGAACACGTAGTTGACGTTCTGCAGGCCCAACACGCGGTCGTGTATGTGGGGGGTGAAGATGCCCTCCGTGGGCACCCCAATCGTCTGGATACCCTGGCCGGTGGCGATCGTGACCAGGTTGAACAACGCGTCCGCCGCGTGCGTGCGAAACAGGTTGCCGTCCATGTGCCTCGTTGGGGGCATGTACTTGATGGGACAGTCGGGGAACAGCTCGCGCGTCAACTGTGCCTGCGCCCACTCATACAACAGGCCATTAGTAACGGGAACATCGATCTCAAACGCGTCGCCCAGCGCGATCTGCGCGTCGGGCACGCCTGAGGTGCGTGCCAGTTGGTGGTTGATGAACTGCGACGCCGTCACCGACGGGGCCGCCTCGACCGCGTCCGCCGTGCGCAGGTAGTTGTCCTCGCCCGTGTTGATCACCACGCCGAAGTAACCGTTGATCATGCGCGAGATGCGCTGGTCGATCAGGCCGCGCACGATGTTGATGTCGCGGTAGAGGATCCCGTACAGGGCGTCATTGACCATGTTGTCAAAGCCCTCCCAAGCCCCCATCGCCGCGATCTCCGACATGCACAGGCCCGAGCAGAAGCTCGACAGGCGGACATAGCGGCCGTGGGACTCCGACCACTCGTCCATCGCCTCGCGCATGATGCGGAAGTTCGCCTGCGTGGCAAACGTGCCGCCGTAGCCCTCCGTGGTGGGGCCGTATGGGACGTAGTCCAGCAGGCTCTGCGCCGTCGAGCGGATCACCGCCACGATGTCGCCGCCCGCTTCAGCCACTGCCTTCGCGTGCACCACGTCCTCGTACACATCGCCCGTGGCCGTCAGCACGTAGCGCAGAGGGGTAGGTGACGCAGACGCTGAGTTACCCTCCAGGCGCTCGCGCATCGCCTGGCGCTCGTCGAAGCGGGCCACGATCTCGCGCACCCGCGCCGCGCACTCATCGCTCACGCGCCCGCGGATCGCCGGCTCCTCTGCAGTGTCCATGGCGAACAGATCCAGCTCGCGGGCATCCACCGCCTCCGCGATCTGCTGGGGCGCGCGGCCCGTCTGCAGCATCGCGTTGCCGAGCCAGTGCGCGATCCCTCGACCGAGGCCACCGCCCTCGTGCACGTGATCGACGAGCACGTTCGGCAGCGGCGCCTCCACGTCGTTCGCGCCGTCCACGCCCAGCAGGCGCGTCACGCTGCGCTCGACCGACACCGTCGTACGTCCGGCGATCTGCTCGGACACCTGCGCCGCGATCTGCGTCGCAGCCTCACGGCAGGCGGCCACCACGCCCGGATCGAGATCCAGCTTCGAGGCACTCATAACAGGTTCTTTTCAGCGATTCGCCGACATGGACACGCAGGGCAAGCCGGGCAAGGACGCAAGGAGCGTGGCGTGCTTGGCACGCGAGCGACTGAGGACGCCGATCCGGCGCAGCCATGCGTGTTCATGCGATGTCTCGGACGATCGGGAACGGGATCACCTCGCGCAGCGTGTCGCGTTCGGTGAGGATCATCACTAGACGATCCACACCCATGCCGCCGCCCGCGGTGGGCGAGTAGCCGTACTCCAGCGCCCGCGTGTACTCCTCGTCGTTGGGGTGCGGCACGTCGCCATCGTCCACCGCGCGGCGCTTGCGTTGGTCGACAAAACGCTGCCACTCATCCACCGGGTCGTTCAGCTCCGTGTCGCCGGAGACGAGCTCGATGCCACCGATCACCGCGTCGAAGTGCTCGCCCAGCTCCGGATAAACAGAGTGGCGCTTGGTGATCGGGAACGGCTCCAGCGGGAAGTCGAACACGTGCGTGGGCTGGTTGATTGTCGACTCGATTTTCTCCGAGTAGATGTCCGCCACCACGTCCGCCCAAGTGGCCGCCGGGTCGAGTGGTTCATCGAGCAGCTCTGCCAGCTGCTCGCGCGTTGACTGCATGAAATCGACCCCAAAGCGCTCGAGGATCAGCTCCCGCATCGTCACTCGCCGCCACGGCTTGGCCAGATCGATCTCCTCTCCATTCCTTTTAATCGTCGTTCTTCCAATCGCCGCCTGTGCGACATCGCGGAACATTTCTTCAGTGACCGTGGCCACGTCGTTGTAGTCCGAGTACGCGCACATGAACTCGATGATCGTGAACTCCGGCGAGTGCTTCGGCGAGATGCCCTCGTTACGGAACACCTTGCCCATGTCGTACACGCTCTCCATGCCACCAACGATGCAGCGGTTGAGGAACAGCTCCACTGAGATCCGCAGGTACAGCTCGCGGTCAAGCGCGTTGTGGTGGGTCTTGAACGGGCGCGAGCCCGCGCCCCCCGCCAGCGACTGCAGCGCAGGAGTTTCCACCTCGATGAAGTTGCGCGCGTTCAGCCACTTGCGGATCTCGAACACGATCTTGTGGCGTTTGATAAATAGGTCCCGCGTGTCCTCGTTCGCCAGCAGATCCAGCTCTCGATAGCGGTAGCGCGTGCCCGTGTCCGCCAAGCCGTGGTGCTTGTCCGGCGGCGGCCTAAGCGTCTTCGTCAGGAGGGTGAGCTCGCCCACCGCTAGCACCAGCTGACCACGCTTGGTCTTGTAGATGAAGCCCTCCACGCCGATGATGTCGCCGATGTCGAGGCTCAAGATGCGCTTGTACGTGTCCTCGCCCAGGTCCTCCAGGCGCACTACGATCTGGATCGAGCCCGACAGGTCGCGCATGTCTAGGAACGAAGTGGCAGGGTGCTCGCGGCGGGAGATCAGCCGGCCCGCAACCTGGTAGCGGAGCTCCGGGTGGCCGCCCTCCTGGAGCTCATCTGCATCGTGTGCGGCGAGCACGTCGGCGATGCGCGTGCGCGTGTCCCACAGCGTTACCGCCGGGTACGGGTCGATGCCCTCCGCGCGCAGCCGCTCGAGCTTGGCGCGGCGCGCGTCAAATTCGACCGCGCCATCGATCGCATCGTCGGGCGTGCCCGCCACGGTGGGGTCGTCCTGCTCCTCTTGTGTGTCTTGTAGCGGCATGCGAAAGACGATCCTCTCAGGTGCGGCGCCCTTGTCAAGCGCTTGCACGGCCATACGATCGCGGCGACGTTTGCGCCAGACACGTTAGCGACGCGGCTGGCGAGGCCGAGTCAGCTGGTGCGCCCGCAGTACGCGAAGCCGTCGTGGTTGGCGATCGTGGTTAGTTCTTCGCGTACTTTGCGACCGCTCGAGGTGAGCGACACGATGGCGTTGTATTGGTGGGCTTTCGCGTGTTCGCCGATCTGGGTCGCGTCGTTTGCCAGTACTTCCATGCCCGCTAGCAGCTTCTGCCAGTCAGTGGCCACCGAGGCGGGCGCCTTCAGGGCATGCAGACGCACTATCACCTTGTGCTCATCGACGGCAACCGGAGGTGCCACCCGTGCGAGCGCCGCCAGGATTTTCGCCGTCGAGGGGTTCGCCTTGCTTACCGCCGCATTGGCGGCCGTGCGCTCGACCGAGATCTTCTTACAGATCGTGTCCGCTTGGGCGACCAGTTGCTGCTTGGCGGTTGCGCTCGAGCCGCTGCTGGAACCACCGCAGCCGGCGACCGCGGTGGCGATGACTACGGCGATCGGAACGAGGCGAAGCTTGCGTGGCATGGCGGCGGGTGGCTCCCTTGGATCGCTGGATAGACGACGGGAACCAACCTACAAATGGGATACCTACGTTGCGAGCGATTGGCCGAATCGTTTCCGACTGCGAGGCTGTTTGGCGCGGCTTTTGGCCTCAGGCCATCGGCAGCGACATGCCCACGGGCTTCTGGCTCTCCGCGGGCGCGGGGGCGGCCGGTGCCACCTCCGCGAGAGGCAGGAGTGGGAGCTCGTAGGGGGCCATCGCGAGCAGGCCGCGGGCGACCTGGCGGATGGCCTGCGAGGCAGGGTCGTCCGGGTCCTCGATTACCAGCGGCACGCCGTCGTCAGCCTGTGCCCGCAGAGGCATCGTCAGCGGCACCTTGCCTAGCAGCGGCACGTCCAGCTCATCCGCCAGCTCCTGGCCGCCGCCCTCGCCGAAGATCGTGAAGCGCTCGCCCGAGGG
>DATHLT010000074.1:0-23763 GCA_035487855.1 Solirubrobacteraceae bacterium | reverse complement strand
GCGATCGGCCCGTAGACCGGGTCGACCTTCAGCGCCAGGTCGGTCGTAAGCATCATCGGGGCGTGCCGTCTGGAGGGGTCGTGGGCGTCCGGCACCGTGCCCTCTGCGTCCGTGTCCTTGGGGGTCCACTGCTTCGCGCCGGCGGGGCTGCTCGTCAGCTCCCAGTCGTACTCGAACAGGTTCTCGAGGAAGCCGTTGTCCCACTTCGTCGGCTCCTTCGTCCATGCGCCCTCGAGGCCGCTGGTGATCGTGTCGACGCCCTTGCCGCTGCCCGCGCTGTTCTT
Source organism: Solirubrobacteraceae bacterium (assembly GCA_035487855.1). Taxonomy (GTDB): domain Bacteria; phylum Actinomycetota; class Thermoleophilia; order Solirubrobacterales; family Solirubrobacteraceae; genus Palsa-744. The sequence goes on along the minus strand of DATHLT010000074.1, from coordinate 23,479 downwards.
CCAGCCGAGGCCCTGCTCCTCCAGCGGAGCCGCCTCGGGCTCTGGGCCGATATTGCTCGGGTCGACGGCTCCGTGGGTCTTGCCGAACGTGTGGCCGCCGACGATCAGCGCGACCGTCTCCTCGTCGTTCATCGCCATGCGAGCGAAGGTCTCGCGGATGTCCTTGGCTGCCGCAAGCGGGTCTGGATTGCCGCCCGGCCCCTCGGGGTTGACGTAGATCAGGCCCATCTGCACAGCGCCGAGGGGGCGTGCGAGCTTCCGCGCCCCGCTGTAGCGCTCATCTCCCAGCCAGGTGTCCTCGGTGCCCCAGTTGATCTCCTCGGCTTCCCAGATGTCCTCTCGTCCGAAGCCGAAGCCGAAGGTCTGAAAGCCCATCGATTCCATCGCCACGTTGCCGGTGTAGACGAGCAGGTCGGCCCAGGAGATCTTGCGGCCGTACTTCTGCTTGATTGGCCACAGCAACCGCCGTGCCTTGTCGAGGCTTGCGTTATCGGGCCAGCTGTTGAGCGGGGCGAAGCGCTGGGCGCCGCTACCGCCGCCGCCACGGCCGTCGGCGATGCGGTAGGTGCCGGCGGCGTGCCAGCTCATGCGGATAAAGAGCGGTCCGTAGTGGCCATAGTCCGACGGCCACCACTCCTGCGAGGTGCGCATCAGCTCGACCAGGTCGGCCTTCAGCGTGTCGAGGTCGACGCTCTGGAATTCCTTGGCGTAGTCGAAGTCCGCGCCCATCGGGTCAGACAGGGACGAGTGCCTGTGCAACACACTCAAATCCAGCTGGTTGGGCCACCAGTCGTGGTTGGTCCTCGGGCTGGGCACCGTTGGAGTCGGGCTCGGGATCGCCGGGTTCTCGCTCTCGCTGGTGCTCTCGGTCATGTGTTGCTCCTGTCGCTATCTGGTTGAAGGTGTGTCTGACGGACTACTGCTCTGCGTCGAGAGACCGGCGCCCCCTCGGCAAGCAACGAGGGTAGCGGCCGCAGCCGTCATAGACTCATGCAATGCGTCGCAGGGTCACCTTCTCCCGCAATCTGACGCTGTCGCTGTCGCGCACCTGCCAGTGCTACTGCAAGTACTGCGCGTTCGCTACCCACCAGGCGCACCTGTACGGCCCCGATGAGGTCATCGAGATCCTGGACGGCGCTGCCAAGCGCCAGGTGAAGGAGCTGTTGGTGCTGACGGGCGAGAAGCCGGAGGTCAACCCGGATGTCGCCGCGCGGCTGCGCGACTACGGCCACGAGGACTTCACGGCATACGTGGTGTGGACGTGCGAGCGCGCGCTGGAGCGAGGGCTTCTACCGCACACGAACCTGGGTGCGCTGGCGCGCGAGGACTTGGCGCGGCTGCGGGAGGTGACGGCCTCGCAGGGGCTGATGCTGGAGTCGATCTCCGAGCGGCTGATGGAGACGGTGCATGCGGGCTCGCCGACGAAGCACCCGGCGAGGCGCCTGGAGACGATCCGCGCGGCAGGGGAGCTGAAGATCCCGTTCACGAGCGGCATCCTCGTGGGGATTGGCGAGTCCGAGCAGGAGCGCGTCGAATCACTGGAGGCGCTGGCGGCTGTGCACGCTGAGTTCGGACACATCCAGGAGGTGATCCTGCAGAACTTCGTACCCCACCAGCGCTACTACGGCCAAGAGCCGGCGGAGATCGCCGACGCGGCTGCACGCGAGTACTGGCGTACCGGCGTGGCGGACTCCCGACCGGAGCTGCCGCTGCCGCAGTGGGCAAGCCCGGTGAACATCGAGGACATGAAGCGGCTGATCGCGGAGACGAGACGATTGATGCCGGAGGTGGGCATTCAGATTCCGCCGAACTTGGCGGACTGGTGGGGCGAGCTGGTGGCCGCGGGCGCAACCGACTTGGGGGGCTTGAGCGCAAACGGCGATCACATCTCCCCGGAGCACCCATTTCCCTCGCCGCACCAGGTGCGTAAGCAGCTGCAGAAGGAGGGCGTGGCGCTGATGGAGCGCCTGTGTGTGTACCCGCAGTACATCGATCAGGATTGGATCGCGCAAGGGGTGCTGGACACGATCAAGGTCAAGTACTGGAGCTTCATCCCCCGCCGTGGATCTGGAGGCCCACCCACCCGTACGAACCCGCCGGCGCCGATCCGGGCGGATTTGGTGGCCGGCGCGATCGAGAAGGGCCGCCACGGCCACGCGCTGAGCGCGGATGAGCTGACGGCGATGTTCGCGGAGACCCGTCCGGAGGCGATCGAGGACATGCGCCAGGCGGCGGATGACCTGCGGGCAGAGCTCGCGGGGGACACGGTGACATTTGTGGTCAACCGCAACATCAACATCTCCAACGTGTGTACGGTCGGCTGCGCGTTCTGTGGCTTCGGCCAGGGCAAGCGCTCGCCGGATGCATATGAACATGATGAGAAGGAGTTCGTCGCCCGCGTCCACGAGGCGATCGAGTTCGGCGCGAGCGAGCTGTGCATACAGTCTGGGATCCACCCCGATTGGCAGTTCGAGGACTACCTCGGATGGTTGCGATTGGCCAAGGACACTTCAATCCGGGCGGGTTCGGAGTTGCATCTGCACGCATACAGCCCGATGGAGATAGCGCACATGTGCGACATCTCGGGCTTGCCGCCGTCAGAGGTGTTCGCGGGCCTGCGTGATGCCGGCCTGGGCTCTACGCCGGGCACGGCGGCGGAGGTGCTGCACGACGGTGTGCGCGAGCGCATCTCGCCGAACAAGCTGCCGGTGGCGCGGTGGGTGGAGATCATCGAGGCTTCGCATATGGCAGGGCTGCGCTCGACGGCGACGGTGATGTTCGGCCACATCGAGGAGCCGTGGGAGCTGGCTGAGCACATGCGCGTGATCCGCGAGCTGCAGGAGCGCACGGGTGGGATTACGGAGTTCGTGCCGCTGTCGTTCATCCCGTTCCAGACGCTGCTCGGGCGCACGCATGGGGTGGAGGAGATATCGCGCGATGAGAACCTCAAGCACACGGCCGTGTTCCGCCTCGCACTCGGCCGGACGGTGAAGAGTGTGCAGGCAAGCTGGGTGAAGATGGGTTTGGCGGCTGCCACGGAGGCGCTGCGCTGGGGCGTGAACGACCTCGGTGGCACGCTGATGGAGGAGTCGATCAGCCGTCTGGCGGGCAGCTACCACGGCACGCGCCTGGAGCCCGAGCAACTCGTGGCAGCCGCTCACGACGCCGGACGTCCAGCGGCCGAGCGCACAACTCTTTACGGGATCAGGCGGGAGTTCCCGCTCGCATCCCCGCCCACGGCTGATGAGCTATCGCTGACGGTATAGGGCGGGCCGGCAGCCAGCTTGGCTGATTAGTGATGGCGGCGGGAAGGCTGCATGTCACGGTGGCCGTCCGCCTTGGCTTCGTATAGCACGCTGTCGGCTTCACGGACAAGTTCGGCCGGGGTGGTTTCGGTCGAGGTTGCGACGCCGATACTGAAGGGGATACCGTTGGGCAGGCCGATTTCGCCCAGCTCCAAGGCCTGTGCGCAACTCCGCAGGCGCGCGGCTGCCCTCTGTGCGCTGTCGCTATCTGTGGCGGGCAGCGCAACGAGGAACTCATCGCCTCCCCAGCGCCCGTAGATGTCGTCGGCGCGCAGTGCGTCGCTCAGGCAGCCGGCGAACGCGCACAGAACCTGATCGCCTGCCTTGTGCCCGAACTCGTCGTTGGTCTCCTTGAAGCGATCGAGGTCGATCATCATCAGCGACAGCGGCTCGTCTCGTCGCCGGGCGTGCGCGGCCGCTCGAGCGAGGTGTTCGCCCAGCGCCCGCCGGTTGAGCAGGCCCGTCAAAGAGTCTGTGCGGGCGATCTGCTCGAGCTTGGTGGATAGCAACGTAAGCCTTGCCCGATCGGCGAGCGAGCGGGCGAACAGCGCAACGAGCAAGGTGCCGAGGATGCTCACGAGCACGAGCACGAGCCACGGGATCCACTGTGTCCAGCCGGCAATCGATGCGTACATCCGGCTGTTGGGGACGGCTATCAGCAGTTTCCATGACGTTCCCGGGACTGGTGTCTCCGCAAATGTCGTGGGGGTGTGTGCGCCGGCGACAGAGCCATGTGATGCGTGGGTCGCCGCACGCGCGAGGCCCGGATCGGCTTGGGCTAGGGTGCTCGCGGTGGTTGCCGGGCTGGCTGCGATCACGTGCTCATCGCCGTCGACGAGGATCACCTCGTGTGGTTGATTGGGGACCGTGTGCTGCACGAACCTGCCCAAGGCCGAATTGTCGGCGTTGTATGCGGTGCTAAACACGCGACGTCCTCGAGCGGTGGCGAAGGGAACCGCGATGGCTGTCACCGGGGTGGCTCGCGCGGCGGACGCAACGACGTTGGAGATCGCCGGCTGACCGTGCTCGGCGGTTTCGAGGTGCGTGTAGCGGCTCGCGAGAGGGTGGCCCAAGAGCGACGGATCGGAGGGCACGATGTCGAGCAGGCGTCCGGATGAGTCGAGCAGTACCGCGGCATTACTCCCGAAGGCGGACACGACCAGTCGGAACTGCTCGCTTGAGACCCGCTCCCCTGAGAGGAACCGCTGGGCTGTCTGCTGCTCGCGGGTGGCCTGCTGCATCAGGAACTCCGACACGAACGTGGCCGAGCTCGTGCCGCGCAACTCGAAGCTCGAAAGGATATGCGCCCGGGATTGTTGACGGGAGTAGACGATGCCTGCCGACAGTGTGCCCAGCAGCACCAGCAGGGCCAGCGAGGCTGTTGCGATCGTCCAGGCGAGGTGGCCCCGCGCGAGACCAGTGGGGAATTTCTCTCTTACGGGCGTCATCCTTGATTTCCCAGGCAGCGAACGCTCGAAGCCTGTATCTCGCAATTGAACTGCGGAACTGCGGGTTACTACGCAAGCCTTACGACGAAGATCGACCGATATCGAGGCCGACTTTAGGCTGGGTCGGAAGCTACGCCTATGCCGTTGCGCCCAAAGCTGTTGTCGCCGTTGTCTCGACGACCTCGCGTTCGATCTCCCGCTCGCGCACAAGTAGCGTCGCGGCGATCCCACCGACCACGGCCAACGCTCCGCCGAGCAGCAAGATCTCGTTGAGTCCTGACAGGAAGCCCGCGCGTGCGGCGTGTGCGACCGCGCCGCGGACCTCGACCGGTAGCGTTGCGACGGCATTGTGCAACCTGCCGGAGGAAACCGCTTCGATCAGTTGACGACCGTGACCGCGGGCGGCAGGGGCCTGCGAGTCGATCTTGGCGGCGCCGTGGGCGGCGAACAGCGCACCCCAGGCGGCGACGCCGACGGAGATGCCGACCTGGCGGAAGGTGTCGTTGATGCCGGCGGCCATGCCGCTGCGCTCCTTTGGCACCACGCTCAGGGCCACGTCGGCGATCACCGTGTTGACGATCCCCACGCCCACGCCCGCGACTATCAGGCCCGGCAGTAGCGCGGCCCAGCCGTCGCTCGCGTGTAGGTCGGACATCAGGATCATTCCGAGCCCAGCCAGCACGAGGCCGGCGCCGAGCTGCGCGCGCGCGGCAACCCGCGACACCCACACGGCTGACATTCCGGCGACCACGAAGGTCGCGAGCGTCAGCGGCAGGTAGCGCACGCCGGCGCCAAGGGGGGAGTTGCCGAGGAACTGCTGCAGATACAGGGTCAGGTACAGGAACAGCGCGAACAATGATGCGCTGATCGAGAACGCGGCGATCTGCACGCCGGTGAAGGCGCGGTTGCGGAACAGCTCGAGCGGCAGCATTGGGTTGGGCGACGTCCGCTCGATTGCTACGAACGCCCCGAGTGTGGCCACCGCGCCTGTCAGCAGCGCGAGGATCGGCAGGCTGCCCCAGCCGATGGCGTTGCCGCGCAGTAGCCCGAACACGAGCATGAACAGCCCCGCGGTGAACGTGGAGACGCCCGGCCAGTCGGCGCGCAGCGCGTTCGGGTTACGCGACTCGGCCACCTTGGCCCAGGTGATCGCGATCGCGATCATCCCGATAGGCACGTTCAGATAGAAAACTGACTGCCAGCCGAGTGACTCGGTAAGCGCGCCACCCACGAGTGGTCCGGTAGCGACCGCTACGCCGATCGTGGCGCCGTAGATACTCATCGCGGTGCCGCGCTCGCGACCGACCGGGAACTCCTGGGCGACGAGCGCAAGCGACAGCGCGAACATGATCGCGCCGCCGATGCCCTGCACCGCACGCGCGCCGATCAAGAAGCCGGCGCTTGGAGCCAGCGCGCACGCAAGCGAGGCGGCGGAGAACAGCAGCAGGCCGGCCAGGAACGAGCGCTTGCGCCCAAGCCGGTCGGCGAGCGAGCCGGCGGTCAGCACGATCGTGGCGAGTGCGAGCGCGTACACGTCGATCACCCACTGCAGGTCGGTGAAGCTCGCGCCCAGGCTCTGCTCGAGCTTTGGCAGCGCTGTATTGACGACGGTGATGTCCAGGAGCAGCATGAAGGTAGCGATGACTACCGCTGCGAGGGTCCACCATTTGCGGGTTGCTGAGGGCATTGACGACCTCCGATTGTGCGTCTAAAATGGTCAAGCAGACTTGTAAGATGAATTGATCAAGTGACCTTATCAGATTGGATGACCACATGCCGACGACGACTCGACGCAAGGACTTCGTAGCGCTGCTGTTCACGGCGGCAGATGCGTTGATCGCCGATCTGACCGCGCGTTTGGAGCGGGCTGGATACGGCGACATACGCCAGGCGCACGGCTGCGTGTTCGGCAACATGGTTCCCGATGGCATGCGCCTGACCGAGCTCGCCGAGCTCGCGGGCATGACCAAGCAGGGGGTGGGCGAGGCCGTCAGCGATCTCGAACGGCTCGGCTACGCCGAGCGTGTGGCGGATTCCAGCGACGGGCGCGCGAAGATCATTCGCCTGACCGACCGCGGCCGCGAGGCCCAGCGCACGGGCTACGAGATCATCGGCATCATCGAAAGCGAGTGGGCGCAGCGTTTCGGCGTCGAGCGTGTCGAGGAGATGCGTGCGCTGCTGGCAGACCTCACGGCGCCGCCTGCGGCAGGGTCCGCTGTGCAGCCGCTGGTGGCCGAGCCACTGGCCGCGGCGTAGGGCGCTTCCAAATAGGTCGTTAGTCTCGCGCGAACTGTCCGTGGAAGGAGAAGGGAATGTGATGGGGCGCGTGCGCCCGTGCGAGCTCGCTGAGGTCGGCGGCGTCGAGCACGAGCAGGAATGACGTGCCCGCACGGGCGTCGAGGACCACTGACATCAACACCCCGTCGTCCTCGTGCTCGGCATCTGGCCGTGCCACGAACACCGGCTCCCCGGGGTAGCAGCCGGGCTCGCAGAAGCTCAGCGCGGCGCCGCTGTGGACGTCGAGCTTGACGATCTTCTCGAACCAGCCGCTCGCGCCAAGGTCATTACCCCATACGTATCGGTAGGGGCGCTCATTGCAGCGCCCGTAGTTGATGCGCGGCAGCTCGATGCCCTCCTCGCCGACGCGCTGCTGGGAGACCGAGCGGTCGCGGAGCGAGAGCGTGAAGCGCGTGAGTTGCGGTGGTGCGATCGGGTGGCCGCTGCGCAGGCGCTCCAGGTATAGGTCTTCCACGATGCTCGCGTCGGCGACGGTGCACAGGTCCACCACGACATCGTCGCCGTCCTCAAAGGCATTCACGTGGTGAAAGCCGAAGCACGCATCCGTTTCAAAGCCGCCGGCTGTCTCGCCGCTGACGCGATCGACGAGCGTGAAGCGTGTGCCGCGCTCTGGCTTCCAGCGGTAGTTCTCGATGTACGGGCGCCCCGACAGCGCCACTGCCAGCGGGTTGACCACGAACGGGAACTCAGCCATCACGAACCAGCGCTCGGTCAGGCCGAAGGAGTGCATGTAGGCCGGCTCTCTGACCGGGATCGAAGCGAGGATCTTCGGTGTGGCTGCCTTGCCGCCGGCAGCCGCTCTGTCGATGCTGAAGAAGCGATAGCTGCTGCGTGCACCGAGCTTGGCGGCGTAGTTGAGCATTGCGCCGCTTGTGCGATCCACGTGGGGGTGCGCGGTTGTCAGTTGCCCTGGGGCCTTGAACGGATGGACACCTGCGCTCTCTAGGGTCTGTGGGTCGAACTCGACGGCCAGGGGCGTCTCGGTCATCGCGAGGAAGCGCTCGCCGAGTCGTGCGACGTTGATATTGGCGTTGTCCGTCAGGACGCCCCCGGAGCTGAACAGCGTCTGCACCAATTTGAACAGTGAGCGGCATGGGTCGGTGGCGAACTCGCCATAGACGATCGTCCCCCGCTCGCGCACCGCGCGGTACGAGCGGCTCTCCAAGAAGCGGTTGCCGTATGCCACGCGTCCATCGGCGATCGTGAAGCGATGCAGCATCGCCAGGCCATCGAACCAGTGGCGCATGCGCTGATCCCCGACCTCGAATTTCGCTGGGCCCGTTCGCAGGAGCGAGCCCGCCAGCCATGACGGCAGCTGGCCGCTCAGCTGCAGCTCCGCGATGGTCGTCTCGTGCTCGAGCGTAGTGAAGCCGAGCGCGCGTGTGGCCTGCGGGGCGGCGGTCGATGTCACGCCCGGGGACATAATAGTTCCTCCCGTATGGTTCGATCCGAACGATCTATACCGTAGGCTACCCTGCGGGGGATGTCAAGCACCCGTTTGACGGAGACTTCTTACATCGTCCTCGGGTTGCTCGAGCGTTTGCAGCCGGCAACGCCATATGACCTCAAGCGGCTCGCCCAAGTCAGCACGATCAACTTCTGGAGTGTGCCGCACACGCAGCTGTACACCGAGTGCGCCCGCCTCGCACAGGCCGGTCTGCTGCTGGAGGAGCGCGAGCAGACGGGGCGGCGCAGGCGCATCTACAGCGTCAGTGAGCGCGGCGCGCAGGCGCTCGAGCGGTGGCGCCAGGAGCCAACGGATGCGCTTGAGGAGGTCCGCGACGCGGGTACCTTGAAGCTCTTCTTCGGTGCTGATCCTGCCTCACTGGCGGCCGTTCAACTCGAGGCTCACCAGCGCCAGTTGCGCACATACGAGCACCTGCATGCGAGCTCGGGGGAGATGCCCCGGGGAATGCGCCTGGCGCTGGAGGCAGGCATCGGCCACGAGCGCGAGTTCATCCGCTTCTGGTCGCAGCTGCTCAACGAAAGAGATCCTCCTGAAGAGGGCGCAGCAGCGCCCTAGCACCAGGGCCGTCGTCCTCGTCGATGAAGCGCTCCAGCCCGTCGATGATCACGACCGGCTCGCGCGAGTCCTTGGCGCGAGCCAGGTCAGCGGCGCCCGCGGCGGCGTCGGCAATCGCAAGCCACGTAGCCCTCAGCTCCATCCCGCTTGCATCCGTTCGACCGCGCCAATCATCGAGTGGCTGCATGCCTGCCAACCCGATCGTCACGTCCACCTGGCCGTGACGCCATGCCCGCCCGAAGCTGTCTGAGATCAGCACCGCCGGCGCTGTCTGACCGCGGGCGCTCATCCCGGTGAGCGCGCGCAGACGCGCGCGGATGTTCCTCGCGGAGCCGTCGGGGTCACGCGGCAAGAGGATCACCGTCTGCGCGTCTGCGTCAGCCGAGGCGTTGGACGCGTCGACGCCCGCGTTGGCGCACACGAAGCCGTGATGGGTGCGGCAGATCAGCACACCGCGGCTCGCGCGCAGCACCTCGGCGGACTGGTCGAGCACAACCTGCACCACGCGCGGATCTCTGGCCGCCGCGGCGTCGCCGTTGCCGCTTGCCAGCTCGTGGGCTCGTGGGCTCGCGATCACGTCGGATAGCTTTACCAGCGCCCCCTCGGCCTTCGATACGGCGGTATGGGCGATCGCCAGGACTTGCCCGTCGCGTAGGGGTGCTCCGTCCACAGCATCGAGAATCAGCGCAGCAAGGTCATCGCCCGGGCGCACCTCTGGAATGCCGGCGAGGGCGCGCGCGGACAGGCTTGCCACGACGGTCGAGCCTCAGGCTGGGGTCGTCAGGGGGAGGGCCTCACTGTGCTCACTCAGACCGAGTACGGCACGCGTGCGCGGCGCCCGTGCGCTCAACCCCATGAGCCGCTCGCGCAGCACAGCCAAATCGGCGCCTGTGTCGATATCCAACAGCAGCGAAGCCGGTCGCTCGATCAGCGGCGCGATTGCAGCGGCGCGTGCGAGCGTGCGATGGCGCTCACAGCTGTCGGGCCCGAAGCTCGGTGCGATCGCGTCCGGCGGTGTGAGCAACAGTCCGTTTGTGCCCGTTCCGTGCCGGTCGGGGACGATCACGACCGCGCACCCATCACGGTGCTCGGCTGCCTCGGCGCCCAACAGCTCTTCCAGCTCGGTCGGGTCCAAGGCGGGGCAGTCGCCGGGGATGCACAGCACCCGCTCGATACCTTCAGCGAGCGCGCGCTGCACGCCGAGGGCAGCGGCTGGCGATTGGCCGCTCTCGGCAGCATCGAGGACGACGATTGCATGGTGCGCACGTGCCACTTCCGCGACCTTGTCCTCGCGTGTGACGACGATCGTGCGCTCGATCGCCGCGGTTTGGGCGAGTGCAAACAGTACGTCCGCAACCATCGCTTCGGCCAGCTGCAAGCGCAACTGGTCGGCAACGCTCGCGCCCAGCCGCTGCTTGGCGCGGGAGAAGCTCTTGACCGGGAGGATCGCGGCGGTACGCATCTGCCGCAGACGATAGTGAGAACTTCTCGGGCGCCGGCGCTACCAGCCGAGCAGCATCAGCCCGACGGTCACGCCGGGGCCGATCGTCACCATCAGCCCGTGTTCGCCCGGCTGCGGCGTGTGGCGCTCGATGGTGTCCTTGAGCACGTAGAAGATCGACGGCGTGCCCACGTTGCCGTGCTCGGCCAGCGCGTCCCAGCTGGTGGCGAGGTCCGCCTCGGACAGCTCCAGTGCCGTCTGCACGTTCTCGATGATGCGCCTGCCGCCGGGGTGCGCGATCCAGTGGTTGATGTCCGCGTGGCGTAGCTCATGGCGGGTCAGGAACGCGCTCACGACGCCGGGCAGGCCGGCGCCGGCGAGGTCGGGTAGCTCGCGTGCCAGGTGCAGGAAGCTGTCCGCGGGCGCCAGATCGAGACGCACCGCATCGAGTGTGCCCGGGAGTTGGTGAACCTGGGAGGCAAGGATGATCGGACCATTCGCGCGAGGATCGCTGGAGAGCACGGCGGCGGCACAGCCGTCGCCGAAGATCGCAGAGCCGACGGTCTTGGCCTTGGGGTCATTTGGTGTCGCGGGCATCAGCGTGCCACTCATGCTCTCCGCCGCCACGATCAGCGCCAGCTTCTCCGGGTGCTCGTGCATTGCCTGTCCCGCCAGTTTCATCAGCGGCACGCCGCTCGCGCAGCCGACTCCGTTGATGTGGTACTTGTCGGTCGTCGGGTCCATCTCGTAGTGCTCGAGCAGGCGATGAGCGATCGTGGGACAGCCGACCGAATAGAGGCTCGAGCTGATCACGGTGCCGATCTGCTGCGGGTCGAGCTCGAGTGCGTCGACCGCTTGGATAGAGTGCGCCATCAGCTGTTGCTCGATCCGCGTAGCGCGACCCTGCAAGGTCGCGGCGAGGAAGTCGGGACTCAGGTCAAGATGGCGGCGCTTGACACCACAACGTTCGAAGATGCCCTCAGCAAACTCATTTCCCTTCAAGCCCAGGCGATCGAGCACCTGCTCCTGGGAGTACACCTCCGGCGAGTCGGATACCGCGATCCCGGCGATCCGTGGTCCCGAGCGTCGCACGGGCTGGCGCGGGGTGATGACCGGGTCGGTGAGAACCGATGGTCCACCGTTGCCGTATGTCCGGTACGAGACGCTCTGCACAGTCGATGCTCCTTGGTTGGCGGTGACGCCCGCTCGGGGCCATCAGGCTGAGGCTTCGACGATAGGTACACCGAGCCTCGCTACCCGGTGCATCAACGCCGTTCTTACCGACTTCTTCGCGTGCTCGCAGGTCGATTTGCTGCGATGAAAACGATCATCCGAGGGGAGAAGTCTAGATGAAAGCGACGACGACTACCGGCATCAAGCTGATCGGGGCTGGTCTGCCGCGAACCGCCACGCTGACGCAAAAGCAAGCCTTCGAGCAGCTTGGGCTGGGGCCGTGCTACCACTGGGTCAATGTGCTGGCCGACCTCGACCACGTCGAGCTGTGGGATCAGGCGATGGACGGACGGGCTCCGTGGGAGCAGCTCTTCGGCGCTGCGCAGTCGAGCGCAGACTGGCCGGGCGGGTACTTCTATCGCGAGCTGATGGAGGCATACCCGGACGCGAAGGTGCTGCTCAGCGTGCGCGATCCGGAATCATGGGAGCCGAGTTTCCGCGAAACGATCGTGGAGATGTCATTCGGCAAATCGCTGATGCCGCTGCTGGCGCACGCACGCGCGGCGGTGGACCCCAAGTTCGAGCGCTATCTGGAGCTGGTCGATCGCATGTTCTGGGGGCCTCAAGGCACGTTCTCCCAGGGGCATGAGTCCGAGCAGCTGATGGAGCAGATGGTCGCCCATCATGAGCGCGTCAAGCGCGACGTGCCCGCCGATCGGCTGCTGGTGTGGGAAGCGCGCGAAGGCTGGGGACCGCTGTGCGAGTTCCTCGAAGTGCCGGTCCCGGATGAGCCGTTCCCGCATGCCAATGACCGCGAGACGTTCCTGGGGCGTGTGATCGACGGGGCGCTAAGCACGCTCCAGGACTGGCGCGCGGGCAACCCCGCGGCGGTCGGGTAGCGCCCCGGCGGGCAGCGCTGCCAAGCGGCAGCGCTCCGGTCGGGTGGAATGCCCAGCGGAAGTGCTACGCAGCGAGCGCCTGTGCGAACGACAGGGTCTGTTCGGCCACGCGTGCGCGGCCGCTAGCGTCGTCCATACGGGTGTCGGTCTGTAGCGTGGTCAGCCGCGCGACGTCTTCATCGGCGAGAATGCCGTCGAGCAGCTCGCCGTAGAAGTCCGCCACGCCGTTGGCGCTTGACTCGAGTGCGGCAAAGGCCATGAAGGACGCCGTCGGACCCTTCAGCACCTGCCCGCCAACGATTGGGCTGACGGCCACGATCGGCGCGGCGGCTGCCTTGAGCGCCTCGTGAATCCCAGGGACGGCGAGGATCGGCGCGATCGACGCAAGCGGGTTGGACGGGCCGATCACGATCGTGCGTGCGCCGGCGATCGCGTCGAGCACCTCAGCGCTCGCGTGAGCCTGCTCGGCACCGCGGTACTCGAGACCCTCGATCAAGCCCGAGGCACGCTCGCGGATCATGAATTCCTGGAAGGCGCACCAGCCGGCGGAGCCGGTGCGGACCCATGTGCGCACGGGGTCATCGCTCATCGGCAGCACCTGCGTGCGCACGCCGATGGCGTCGTTCAGCCGCGCGAGCGCAGCCGTGGGGGAGAGACCCTCGGCGAGCATTCGCGCGCGCTCTAAGCACCATGCGAGGTCACGGTCGCCGAGGTTGAACCAAACCTCCGTGCCCAGATCGCGCATCGCATCCATCACCGCGAAGGAGTCATCCCGCAGGCCCCAGCCGCGCTCGTCGATCGTGTCTGCCAGCCAGAAGGACACCAGGTCAGGGTCGGGGGAGACGTGGGCGCCGTAGATCTCGATGTCATCGCCGGTGTTGGCAATCACGCTGAGGCGCTCCGGGCCGGCAATGTCGGCGATGCCTCGTGCGAGCTTGGCACCACCGGTACCACCGGAGAGGATGACAATGTCGCGGTCGCTCACTGCCACAGCTGCTCTGGAAGATCCGTCAGACGAACGCCCGCGTGCGTCTTGTAGCGAGCGTTCACGGAGATCAACAGCGCGGTCAGCGCCTCGGTGGTGCGCGCCATCTCCAATTTGCCGCAATCGACGCAGCGCAACCCGTCGATGCGCTCGATTAGCTCCGCGGCCACGCGCTTGTCCGCGCGCGAGTCACCGCACACGAGCACGTCCTGCGCCAGCGGATGCTCGAGCTCGGTCAGAGAGGCCGCGCTGACGGTATGCAGGGCGGATACCACCCGCACCCCGTCGGGCACCATCTCCAGCGCCTGCTGGGCGGCAGAGCCCTGCCACACGCCGAGCATGCGGGTGGCTTTGCCGCTTACCGCAGCGGCCAGTGGCACGGTGGCGTCGATCAGCAGCTGGTCCGGGGACAGCGCGCCCTTCAGGTTCGTCAGGGTCTCGGACTGGTTGCGGAACGGCACGCTCAAGATCACGATGCCGTCCGCGCCCGCCGCGCGCACCGCGTCTGCGTTGTCGTGCGCGGAGAAAGTCCCATCGGGCAGGATCGCGCGTGCGCGCTCGGCGGTCTCAGCGGCACGGTCCGAGTCACGGGACCCGATCGCGATCGGCACGCCTGTGCGTGCCAGCCGCAGAGCAAGGCCGAAACCAAGTGCCCCGGAGGCACCGACTACGGCGACCGGATCGGAGCTTGACGGTGTCACGGCGGCCGAGTATAGGCTGAGCGGGATGTTGGCCCACGCGATGCCCGATGCCATGAGCGAGCTTCCCCGCGTGGTCAGCGTCAGGGAGGTGGGTCCGCGCGACGGCTTTCAGAACGAGCCCGAGGTGATCCCTACGGTGCGCAAGGTCGAGCTAATCGACGCGCTCGCGCGCACCGGCCTGCGACGCCTAGAGGTGACAAGCTTCGTGCGTGCCGATGTCATCCCACAGCTAGCCGACGCCGCCGAGGTCCTGGCCAGGATCGACGTTCCTCGAGAGGTGAGCGTGTCGGTACTAATCCCCAACGAGCGAGGGCTCGAGCTGGCGCTCGAGCTGCGCGAGCGCATCGGTGCGAGTCCCGACGCGGACCACGCGCGCGGGGCCGACGGTCGCGATGCCGAGGGCAGCGAGCGCTCTGCGTTCGACGAGATCAACGTGTTCATGTCTGCGTCGGAGACCCACAACCGCAAGAACGTCAACCGCTCGATCGCAGAGTCGCTGGCGGGCCTTGAGGGTGTGCTCGGGCGCGCGCGCACTGCGGGCCTACGCTGCGAGGGCGTGATCTCAACGTCGTTCGGGTGCCCATATGAGGGTCGCGTGCCGGTCGCCCGCGTGCTGGAGATCGCGGCACAGTTGCGCGACGCGGGCGCACAGGAGATCGGCTTCGGCGATACCACCGGCATGGCCAACCCCGTTCAGGTGCGCGAGTTCTTCCTTGTGGCCCGGGAGCGGCTGGGGCCGGACATGGAGCTGACCGCCCACTTCCACAACACCCGCGGGCAGGGCCTCGCGAATGTGCTGGCAGCGCTGGAGGCGGGCGTCGCGAGCTTCGAGTCGAGCTTTGGCGAGCTGGGCGGCTGCCCCGTGCCGGCGGGTGCCACCGGCAACATCGCCTCCGAGGACCTCGTCGCGATGCTGCACGAGATGGGGATCCAGACGGGCATCGACCTCGACGCGCTGCTCGCGTGCTCGCGGCGCGCGCAGGAGATCCTCGGACGCCCGCTCGGCAGCCACACACTCGTGGCCGGTCCTGTCGACTGGCAGAGCTAGCTGCCCTTAGATCGGCTCTGGCGGCGGGTCCTCGCCGCGGGCGAGCGTGCGCTGCGCCCAGGCGACGTCGTGCCAGCTGCCGTGCTTGAAGCCGATCCGGCGGTAGGTGCCAATCGGCTCGAACCCCATTGCTCGGTGCAGACCGACGCTGGCGTCGTTCGGCAGCGTCATGCCGGCAACGGCCACGCGAAAGCCTCGGTCCGCCAGCCGCCGGAAGAGCGCTTCGTAGAGCATCCTGCCGCTCCCCTTGCGGCGACGTCTGAGCTCCACGTACACGCTGACTTCGCACGCCCAGCGATAGGCCGCACGAGGTTCGAAGCGACTGCCGTAGGCGTAGCCGACGACGCGTCCCCCATCTTCTAGGACCAGCCAAGCGTGACCGCGCTGGGCGGCGGCGATGCGCGCGGCCATGTCTGCCGTTGGGGGAGGGTCGGACTCGAAGGTGATGGCCGTGTCGGTGACATACGGCGCGTAGATGGCCGCACACGCCGCGGCGTCCTGCTCGGACGCGTCCCGGACGATTGGCTGTCCCGCGTCGAGGCCGCTCATCTGCTCAGAGGCTTGCCACCGGCTCCTCGACCTGGCGCTGCTCGTGCGCTGCCTCGCGGGCGGCGGCCACGCAGTACTCCTGCACCGACACCTCCATCTCCAGTGTCGTCGCGAGCGCGGGGCGGGCGGAGGCGTCGATCACGCGCTTGGCACGGCCCACGGCGATGTGAGAGTTGGCGAGCAACTCATCCACCAGCGCCTGCGTTGCCTGCGCGAGATCCTCGGGTGCGACGACCCGGTTGATCAGACCGATTCGCTCCGCCTCAGCGGCGTCGATCGTGCGCGCGGTCATAATCAGCTCCTTCGCCCGGCCGAGACCCACGACGGCGGGCAAGCGAGTGGAGCCGCCCACGTCGGGGATGATCCCGAACTTGACCTCCGGCAGGCCGAACTGCCCGTCGCTGGAGGCGATCCGCAGATCGCAGCCAAGTGCCACCTCTAGCGCGCCGCCCACGCACGTGCGGTGAATCTGGCACACGACCGGCTTGGCCATCTCTTCGCAGATGTTCGCGCAGTCGAGGAAAACTTTTCTGAACGGGCGCAGCATTCCGGACGTGCCTGCCGAGGCGGCGAGCTCGACAAGGTCCACGCCCGCCGAGAACACGGGGCCTTCGCCGCGCAGCACTACACAGTGGACCGCTGGGTCGGCGGCTGCCTCCCGCAGGGCCTCTCCGAGGGCCAGAAGCAGTTCCTGGTTCATCGCATTGCGCTTCTCCGGACGGTTCAGCACCACGTGCCGGACATGGCCTTGATCCTCGGTGAACACGATGCTCATGGCGCGCCTCCTGTGGTGAGTGTCCCGTCTGGCATCTCCGGTCGGATGAGCCTCGTACAGGGCCGATTGGTCACAACAGCGTACGGAAGGACGCCACTGCTAGCATGATTGCACCGATGATGCAGAGGCTGATGATTCAGGCCGAGCCCGAGCTCATCGAGCGGGCCAAGCGCCGAGCGCAAGAGCGCGGTGTGTCCGTCGCGCAGGTCGTGCGTGACGCGATCGAGCATGAGCTAGGGGATACCGAGGAGCGGATTCCGCCCCCGTTGAACTGCATCGGGATCGGGCGATCGGGTCGCGGCGACCTGTCGCGGCGAGCGAGCGAAGATGAGTACGAGCCCGAGCCATTCCGCTAGTCATCGACACGGGGCCGCTGCTCGCTGCAATCGAGCCGCACGACGAGGATCACGAGACGTGTGCGCTGCTGCTCGAGCAAAGCCGTGAGGATCGAATCGTGCCTGCGCCGGTGCTGGTGGAGCTCGAGTATTTCCTGAGCCGCACAAACCAGACCGACACATTCGTCAAGTTCCTTGAGGACTGCCGCCGCGAAGCGTTCCTTCTAGAGCCACTCAAGCCGGTCGACTACGCGCGTGTCGGGGAGATCCTCACCACCTACGCCGACCTACGCGTAGGCTTCGTCGACGCCGCCGTCCTAGCGATCGTGGAGCGGCTGCGCGAGACCAAGCTAGCGACGCTCGACCACCGCCACTTCTCCGTCATGCGCCCCCGGCACGTCGACGCTCTGGAGATGCTGCCGGCGCAGGTCCGCTTAGGGTGCGCTTGCCGAAGCCGCACGCTCCGAACACCCGGCGGAGCCATCAGGCGGAGCCCTTAAACGTCTCTCTCAGCTCAGATCAAGCACGGTCGTCGGCGGTTCGATCTCATCCGTGTGATCCTCGCGCGGGACGATCGCCGTGCCGACGGCGAAGAACTCGATCGTGTGGCTGCCCCAGCCGTGGCTCTTCTCCTGCAGATCCACGCCCACGATCCCCTCAGCGCCGATTTGCTGCGCCTCCGACTGCATCCGCTCCATCGCCAGCTCGCGTGCGTCATACAGCGCCTGGGTGAAGTTCGACAGCTCCACGTTGCGACCGGTCTGTGCCATCGACTGCAGCATTCCGCGGTGCGCCACGTGATACACGCAACTGCCCATCACCATGCCCACCGGGCGATGGCCCGTGCGCAACAGCGTCCAGAAGTCCTGACCTGACAGATCGCTGGTGAAAGGGCGGCCGTTGGGTGCTCTGTGAAGCACGCCGTCGCGGTGCTTCACTGCCGTGCCGATCGCGATGAACTCGGCCATGTCCTGGCCCCACTCGTAGCGGCCGATGTCCAGGCGCACGCCCACCACGCCGTCCGCTCCCAACTGGTCCGCCTCCTCCTCCATGCGCGTCATCGCCAGCTGGCGCGCCCCATACATCGCCTCCGACAGCACAGTCATCTCCTGGCTTTTCTTCCACCCCGACATCTGGATGCCAATGTGGTAAATCGAGCTTCCCACGACCAGGCCCAGCGGCTCGAAGCCCGCCTGCTTGACCAGTAGGAACTCGTTCACCGACAAATCTGAGGTGAACAGCCCCTGGCGGTTTTGCTCCAGGCGGGCGCGACCCGCGTCGGGGACGCCCTCCAGGGAGGTGGGGTCGTATGTCGGGTCGCTCATGCGCTGCTCCTCTAGATCGAAATGTCCACTGTGGTTTTTGGCGGCTGCTGTTGAATCTCATTGCGGTCACGCACCGCGGTGCCGATCACGTCGAAGGTGACCACCATGCCGCTGAGCTGGTTGTTCATGCCGCCACCGATGCTCTGGCGGCGCATCGTGTGTCCGATACGTACGCCCACGATGCCCGACGCCCCCAGCTGCTGTGCCTGGAAGCCGAGGCGTTCCATCGCCTGCTCGCGTGCGCTGTAGACGCCCTGGGTGTAGCCGCTCAGCTCCTGGTTTTCAGAGAACATCGCGCGGCCGCCAAAGCCGCTCATCATCTGCATTTCAGCGGTGTCCACGACGAAGAACACCGATGTCCACGCCACGATCCCCAATGGCTCGATGCCCGCCCGCTGCAGGTTGGCGTAGTCGCTCACCGAAAGCTCAGTCATCACCGGGCTCTCGCGGGGCTTCGCGTCCTTGCGGCGCACCGCCGTGCCGACCACCACGTACTCGATTGCGCCTTCCGCCCAGTCGTGGGAGCCGGTGCGTACCTGCACACCGATCACCGCGTCCGCGCCTGCGTGGCGCGCCTCCAGCTCCAGGCGGTTGAGCGCCAGTCGGCGCACCTCGTTCCACGCGTCAGAGAGGATGCGCAGCTCCGTCAACACGCCCATCGTCCCGCCGCCGAACGCGCCGTAGCCCATCTGCATGCCCTGGTAGCCAACCTGGTAGATCGAGCTGCCCATCACCTGCGTCAGCGGCTTCACGCCCAGCTGGTGACACAGCGCAAAGCTGCCCACCGACAGGTCTGACGTGAACGAGCCGCCGCGCTCGTCCAGCTCCTTCAGGCGGCGCTCCGCCGTCAACGGTATGCCGCCCGCTTCCACGCGACGCAGCGATTCGGCCCGCTCGGCCTCGAGCGCGGCGTCGGGCGTGCTCGGTTCGCGCGGCGCGCCAGCTTCGGAGTCGCGACTCATCGCAGCAGCTTCTCAAGCGCCGCCCGCGCTTGTGCGCTGCGCTCGGCCTCCACGCGCAGATCCCCTGTCAGCGCCGCGATCCACGCATCCGGGTCGAGCGACTCGCGCTTGATCGCGATCCCACCCGAATGGCGAACACGCGAACCCTGTACGCGCTCGCCATCCAGTGCCAGCTCATACGCGCACGAGCCCACCTCCACGTGCACGCGGCGCACGCGCTTCTCACCGCGGCCGAACAGGCCGCCGCCGCTGCGTTCCACTTGCGCCTGTCCCGGCAGCGCCTGCTCGAGCTTCGCCGCCAGTACCTGCACCGACATCGCCAGGTCCGCTCCGTCCAAGCGCAGTCCAGCTGCCGCCAGGTCGAAGTTGTCATCGCCTGTTTCTGCCAGCTGGGGTGTGCCCTCAGGATCGCCCATCACGTGGAGGGTACCCGCATTGGGGGGCCTGCCGCCGCACATTTACGGCAGGCCCCTCGGCGTGTTACCCCGGCGCGTCAGTGCAGGATTTGGAAACGATCGAGCATGTCTGCTCTCTGACGTAATTGACGGGTTCCTAGTGCAAGGACTCCGTCTGGCGCGTTAGCTTCCCCGGATCGCGATCGCAAGCGCGACGTATAGGCTGCCCCGTGTCCAAGTCGAAGAACGTGAGCGGAGGTCTGATGGCGCAGCGGATCGAGAAAGTTGGAGTGCTCGGAGCGGGCCTTATGGGTCACGGCATCGCGCAGGTGGCCGCGACGGCCGGCTACAAGGTGGTTTTGCGGGAGCTCGACGAGGCGACGCTCGCAAAGGGCATCGGCAAGATCGAAAAGCAGCTCGCACGGGCGGTCGAAAAGGGCAAGTCCACGCAGGAGGATGCCGACGCGCTGCGCGCTCGCATCCACGGCACCGTCGACTACGCAGATCTCGCCGACTGCGACCTGGTGATCGAGGCGATCACCGAGAACCTCGCGCTGAAGCTCGAGATGTGGAAGGAGATCGACCAGATCATCAAGCCAGAGGCGGTGTTTGCCACCAACACCTCATCGCTTGCCGTGATCGATCAGGCTGCAGCGACGAGCCGCCCCGGCCAGTTCGTGGGCCTTCACTACTTCAACCCTGCGCAGGTGATGAAGCTCGTGGAGGTCGTACGCTGCGTCACCACCACCGACGCGGCGTTCGACACGGCGCTTGAGTTCGCCCGCTCGGAGGGCAAGCTCGCGATCCCCACCAAGGACAAGGCCGGCTTCATCGTCAACCGCCTGCTCGTGCCGTACATGCTCGACGCGATCCGTGCATATGAAGAGGGCGTGGGTTCGGTGTCGGAGATCGACGAGGCGATGAAGGCGGGCGCGGGGCACCCGATGGGCCCGCTCACCCTGGCTGACTTCGTTGGCCTGGACACCATGGGATCGATTTGCGATGTGCTGTTCGACGAGTTCCGCGAGCGTCGCTTTGCCCGCCCGCCCACACTGCGCAAGATGCTCAGCGCCGGCTGGTTTGGGCGCAAGGCGGGGATCGGCTTTTACGACTACGCAGGCGAGGCGCCCGTCGAGAACCACGGTATCTAGCGCGGACGGAAGCGCGACATACAGGGCAGGTCGGGTCGCTCTGGACTACATTCCATGGCATGAGCGATCCCTCTCAACTGCGTGTCGCAGACGCTGATCGCGAGCAGCTGGTGGAGGAGCTGCGCGAGCACGCGCTCGCGGGACGACTGTCCTCGGAGGAGATGGAGGAGCGCATCGGCGGTGCCTACCGGGCGAGAACCCGCGCTGACCTCGACTCGCTGAGGGCTGATCTACCTGTCAGCTCAACGTCGGTGGCGCTGGCGCTTCGCAAGCGTAAGGGCCAGCTTCGCCGGCGGCTCGTGCAGGAGGCCGGCGGCGCGCTTGGCCTCTCGGCTGTATGCGTCGGCGTATGGCTGGCCAGCGGCGCGCATGCGAGCTTCTGGCCCGCATGGGTGATTGGCGCGACGCTGCTACCTGTGATCCGCGACTCCTGGCAGCTGCTCGGGCCGGGCTCGGATCTGGAGGTTGTGCACGCGCGGCTACAGGCGCGCCACGAGCGCCGCTTGGCGCGCGGTGGGCGGGGAGGGCGCGGGCGCCACCGCTATCGAGGGCTGCCGCGGCCGTGAGCTCCCTCAGCGACGCCACCGAGCGGGCGCTCGGTGGCGGCCCGGAGCGCCACCGGGAGAAGGCAATCGAGCAGGGCAAGCTGCCCGTGCGCGAGCGCGTGGCGCTGCTGCTCGATGACAGCACCTTCGCCGAGGAGGCGCTGCTGGCCAACTGGGACGGCGATGGCCTGGGCGCGGACGGTGTGGTCACTGGGGTGGGGGAGATCGACGGGCGCCCGGTGGCACTGATGGCCAACGACCCCACCGTGAAGGCAGGCTCGTGGGGGCCGAAGACGGTGGAGAAGATCCTGCGCATCCAGGAACGCGCTTTGGAGCTGGAGATCCCGATGGTGTATCTCGTGGACTCAGCCGGCGCGCGTATCACCGAGCAGGTGCAGATGTTCCCCGGCAGGCGTGGCGCGGGGCGGATATTCCACAACCAGGTGAAGCTGTCGGGGCTCGTGCCGCAGGTGTGCGTGCTGTTCGGCCCGTCAGCCGCGGGTGGCGCCTACATCCCGGCGTTCTGCGACATCGTGATCATGCGCGAGGGCAACGCGTCGATGTACCTCGGCTC
The DNA here is from genome assembly GCA_035487855.1 of Solirubrobacteraceae bacterium. Classification (GTDB taxonomy): domain Bacteria; phylum Actinomycetota; class Thermoleophilia; order Solirubrobacterales; family Solirubrobacteraceae; genus Palsa-744. The sequence goes on along the minus strand of DATHLT010000074.1, from coordinate 1,547 downwards.
GCCGCGCATGGCGGAGATGGTGATCGGCGAGAAGGTCTCGCTCGATGAGATGGGCGGTGCGCGCATGCACACGGGCGTCTCCGGGTGCGCGCATCAGCTCGTGAAGAGCGACGCCGACGGGATCGCGTTCGCACGCAGCTATCTCTCCTATCTGCCAACCAACTGGCGGGAGACGCCACCCTCAGCCGTCCACGCGGTGCCGGTCGAGCCGGCGGTGCCGGGCGACGGCGCGAGCTCGGCCGGTGGCGCAACCCCGGCCGGTGGCATCGCGGAGCTGATCCCAGCGGATGAGAACAAGCCGTTCGACATCAAGCTGCTGATCGAGCGGTTGGTGGACGACGGCTCGCTGTTGGAGATCCAGCCGCGCTGGGCAAAGGAGCTGGTGGTGGGCTTCGCGCGCCTGGACGGCTGCGCAATTGGGATCGTGGCCAACCAGCCCAAGCACAAGGGCGGCGTGCTGTTCACCGACTCGGCGGACAAGGCGGCGCGCTTCATCTGGTTGTGCAATGCGTTCAACGTGCCGTTGCTGTTCCTGGCGGACGTGCCTGGCTTCATGATCGGCACGCAGGTGGAGCGCGAGGGCATCATCCGTCACGGCGCGAAGATGATCAGCGCAGTCAGCGAGGCGACTGTGCCGAAGATCTCGGTCGTCGTGCGCAAGGCGTACGGCGCTGGGCTGTATGCGATGGCGGGGCCGGCGTTTGACCCGGACTGCTGCGTCGCGCTGCCGAGCGCTTCGATCGCGGTGATGGGCCCGCAGGCGGCGATCAACGCTGTCTACTACAACCAACTGCAGGCGATCGAGGACGAGGACGAGCGCGCGGCCAAGACGGAGGAGCTGCGCAGCGAGTACGCCGAGGACATCGACATCCTGCACCTGGCATCGGAAATGGTGATCGACGCGGTGATCGAGCCGGATGAGCTGCGCTCAGAGCTCGTGCGCCGCTTTGCGCACGCGGCGTCAAAGCGGCGCGACTGGCCGGCCAAGCGCAACGCTGTGACGCCCGTCTAGCATTGCTGTCCATGGACACCGTGGATCTCGCTTACGCAGGAATTGCCCGCCAGGCTGAATTGATCGCGTCCGGGGAGATCTCCTCACGCGAGCTGGTCGATGTTTATTTGAATCGGATATCGCGGCTTGACCCACGGCTGAACGCTTTCCGTGTGGTGTTCGATGAACGCGTGCGCTTGGAGGCCGATCAGGCCGATGCCCGTCGTGGCGCGGGTGGCGATGCGGGCGGGCGGCCGCTGCTGGGGGTGCCGATCGCGGTCAAGGACGACATCGACGTGGCTGGCGAGGTGACGACGTATGGCACGAACGCCTACGGTTCGCCGGCGGCGGCCGACGCGGAGGTGGTTCGTCGCTTGCGCGAGGCGGGCGCGGTGATCATCGGCAAGACGAACGTGCCCGAGCTGACCATGTTTCCCTTCACCGAGACTGCCACGTTTGGCGTGACGCGCAACCCGTGGGACATGCAGCACGCGCCGGGAGGCTCGAGCGGCGGTAGCGCGGCGGCGGTGGCCGCGGGCCTGGTGGGCGCGGCGCT
>DATHLT010000073.1:0-12620 GCA_035487855.1 Solirubrobacteraceae bacterium | reverse complement strand
CGCTGGCGATCGGCGTAGCCCTACTGGCTGCATTTGCGTACATAGAGGGCAAGGTGGCGCGCGCCCCGCTGATGCCGCTGCGGGTGTTTGGGATGGCGCGGCTGCGGGCGGCCAACTTGATCGTGTTTCTGCTTTACGCGGCTGTGTTTGCGATCTGGTTCTTCCTGTCTTTGTATCTGCAAGAGGTGCTCCACTACGACCCGTTGCAGACGGGGCTGCGGTTCCTGCCGATGACGCTTGCGATCGTGGCGACGAGCTCGTTCGCACCGCGCCTGGTGGCGCGTATGGGCGAGCGGCGGATGCTGACGTTCGGGATGTCGTGCGCGGCGCTGGGGCTGCTGTTGTTGACGGGCGTGCGTAGCGGCAGTAGCTACACCGCGGATGTGCTCCCCGGTGGGGTGCTCGCGGCGATGGGTCTTGGCCTGTCGCTCGTGCCGGCGACGATTGCGGCGGTGTCGGGCGTTCCCTCCAAGGAGAGCGGCCTGGCGTCGGGGATGCTCAATACCTCGCGTCTGATCGGCGGTGCGCTGGGGTTGGCCGTGCTGAGCACGATCGCTGCGTCGCGTACACGCGCGGATCTACTGGTGGGTGCCTCCAGCACGTCTGCGCTGAGCGGCGGCTTCCGGCTGGCGTTTGCCGTAGCTGCCGGCTTCAGCGTGTTGGGTGCGCTCGCGGCGGTGCTGCTGCTGCGCGGGTCGCGCCCGGCGCCGGTCGCAATTGAGTCAGCAGCAACGGAGCCGGTGGCAGCGGAGCATGAGAAGCTGTTGGCGTGAGCTCCAGCTATCGCTACGTGTTGTTGGATGTGTTCACGGACACCGCCCTGGAGGGCAACCAGCTGGCGGTGTTCCCCGAAGCACCAGAGCTGGCGGCGGGGGAGATGCAGCGGCTGGCGCGCGAGCTGAACCTGTCGGAGACAGTGTTCGTGAGGCCGCCCCAGCAGGGCGGTGACGCGCACGTGCGGATCTTCACCCCCGCAGCTGAGCTGCCGTTCGCGGGGCACCCGGTGCTGGGCAGCGCGATCGTGGTGGGCGGCGAGCTGGGGCTCGAACAGGTGACGCTGGAGACGGGCGCAGGCCCCGTACCGGTGGCGCTGAATGCACGCTCGGAGCCGGTGAGTAGCGGCTGGATGCGCCAGCCGATCCCGACGTGGGGTCCGTATGAGCGGGAGGCTGAATTGCTGGCTGCGCTGGGCGTGGAGCGCTCGCGCCTGCCGGTTGAGGCGTATGTGAACGGGCCAACCCACGTGTCTGTGGAGCTGGCGGACGAGGATGCGGTGGTGGCGCTGACGCCGGATACGCGGGCGCTGAACGCACTTGGGGAAGTGGGCGTCAGCTGTTTTGCCGGCTCAGGCGGGCACTGGAAGACCCGCGTGTTTGCCCCCGGCTTGGGTGTGGCGGAGGACCCGGCCACCGGATCGGCTGCTGGTCCTCTGGCGGTGCACCTGGCGCGTCACGGGCGGATCGGATTTGGAGAGGAGATCGAGATTCGTCAGGGCGCGGAGGTGGGACGTCCGTCGCGTCTGCTCGCACGCACGGCTGGCAGCGGGGATGCGATCGAGCGGGTGGAAGTGGGCGGCTCGGCGGTGATCGTGGCGCGGGGCGAGTTCCTGCTGGGTTGAGGCTGCGGGCCGGGCGCGAGCGCGCTGGCGTGCGCGCGCCAGGTGCAGGCGATGGAGCGCACCGGGTGTGCTCCCGAGCGATGCAGTGCGCCGGGTGCGCTGCCGTGACATCCTGCTTGCATGGCGCAGATCACAACGTCGCAGGGCGTAACGCTGGAGTACGAGACTTTCGGCTCGTCCGCTGAGCCACCGCTGCTGGCGGTGATGGGCTATGGCTCGCAGCTGATCAGTTGGCCACGGGAGTTCTGCGAGCGTCTGGCCGCGGGCGGGCGTTTTGTTATTGCCTTCGACAATCGCGACTGCGGGCTGTCATCCAAGCTGGATGGCGAGGGCGCTGAGACCTCAGCGGTGATCGCGGCGGCGTCGGCTGGCGACTTTGAGAAGGCGAGGGAGCTCGCGGCTTACACGCTGAGCGACATGTCTGACGATGGCTTCGGGCTGCTGACGTCGTTGGATATCGAGCGGGCGCATGTGGTTGGCGTGTCGATGGGCGGCATGATCGCCCAGACGATGGCAATCGAGCACCCGGAGAGGCTGGTGACGCTTACTTCGGTCATGTCGACGACGGGCGAGTCGCAGTTCGGCCGCTCTACGCCGGAGGCCCAGCAGGCGCTGCTGACACCGCCGCCATCGGACCGGGCGGGTTATGTGGAGGCAGCGAAGCGGACGCTGATCTGGCGGTCGAAGAAGTACCCGGAACTCGACGAGGCCCGTCAGCTGGCGGGCGAAAGCTATGACCGCTGCTACTACCCGGAGGGCACGCGCCGCCAGCTGGCGGCGATGATCGCAAGCGGGTCACGCGCGGATGGGCTGCGCCAGCTTGAGGTTCCAACGCTTGTGATCCACGGCCTGGACGACACGCTGATCGCGCCGAGCGGTGGCGAACGCACGGCGGAGCTCGTCCCAGCCGCCCGTCTGCAGCTGATCGAGGACATGGGCCACGATCGCCCGCGGCCGCTGTGGCCGCAGATCTGCGACGCGATCCTCGAGCACACGGCCGTGCAAACGGCCGAGCAAACGACTGAGCGCACGGTGAGCGGCGCAGCGAGCTGATCTCAGGGATGAGCGACGCCGCTCAACGCGCGTGGCGTGAGCGCTGGATCAACTCGCCGAGCGAGTGCGTCTGCCGTGCGTGTGCGTCGAAGTTCTCCCGTGCGAGCCATGCCTCGAAGCCGCTGCGGATAGCGGGCCACCGATCGTCGGTGATGGCAAACCAAGCGGTGTCGCGATTGTGGCCCTTGACGACCATGTGCTTATGGAAAACCCCCTCGAAGGTGAAGCCGAAGCGCTCGGCTGCCTTGCGGGAGGCGGCGTTGAGTGCGTTGCACTTCCACTCCACGCGGCGGTAGCCGAGCTCGTCGAAGGCATTGCGTAGGAGCAGGTAGATGGCCTCGGTGGCAGCTGTGGTGCGTTGGAGTCCGGTGCCGAACCACACGTGGCCGATCTCGATCACCCCGAGCTCGGGGGTTATGCGCATGTAGGAGGCCATCCCCAGCGGGCGCTCTTGGGGCAGCGGTGCGAGCGCGAAGTACACGGCGTCCGGGGTGCTGAGCGCCCACTCGAGCGTCCCCTGCAGGTGCTCGACGCTCTCATAAGGGCCGTCGGGTAGGTAAGTCCAAGTCGCGAGATCGCCCTCAGGAGGATGCGACGCGGCATACAGCGGCTGGGCGTCGGCGTCGGGCAGGAACGGGCGAGCCAGCACGTATGAGCCACGGAGTGGGGCACGTGCGGGAAGCCGCGCGGGCGTCCAGTCGACCTGCTCGCCGAGGGGTTGCTGCATGGGCGCGTAGTAAAGCACTGGAAGATCGCAGCATGTGTGATGTTAGTATGCAGGTATGAAGCGCACCACAATATCCCTGTCTGACGATCTCGCGCAGGCTCTCAACCGAGAGGTCCAGAGGCGACATTCCTCTGCATCTGAGGTCACTCGCACAGCACTGGCTGAGTACCTTGGCCTCGTTGCGGGCGAACCTCGGGAGCTGCCGTTTGCTGACCTTGGCGGCAGCGGTCATCGCTCGACTGCCAGGGATATGGAGCAGCTTCTCGAGCAGGAGTGGAATGACGTCTCTGGCCGTAGTTGATGCTGGTCCGCTCTATGCGGCGGCGGACTCGGATGACCAAGATCACTCCGCCTCTCGGCTGGCGCTATCACGAGCGGATCTGCGGCTGGTCGTTCCTGCGCTCGTGATCGCGGAGGCAACGTACTTCGTGGGACGTAGGTTGGGAGCTGTCGCTGAGAGCAGGTTTCTGCAAGGCATCGCGAGCCTTGACGTTGAGGGGCCGAGCGGGGAGGACTTCACGCGTATGGCAGAGCTTGTGGAGAAGTACGCGGACTTCCCACTTGGAGGAACTGACGCCTCGGTCATTGCGCTTGCAGAGCGGCTCCAAGCGCCAATCATCTTGACGCTTGACCGTCGCCATTTTGCAGCGGTTGTGCCACGCCATCGTGAGGCGTTTGAGCTGTTGCCATGAGCTGGGGCTCGGGCGCTCCGGCTTACAACTGCTCCGTCCGCGTGGGCACGCCGAGAAGCACGCGCCCGGTGAGCTCCCAGATGGCGGGGTTGACCTGGAAGTGGGCGGTGGCGGCATGGGCGTCGCGGAAGCGCCGTTGTAGGGGGGAGTCGTCGTAGATGGCGCTGGCGCCGCCGAGGTCATACATCGAGCGAGCCACATCAGCGGCGCTGCGCACGGCGTGGGTGGCGGCGAGGCGCAGCCCCAAACGCAGCGACTCGGCGACGGGCGCCTGCAGCTGTGCGGCGGCCCATGCTTCTTCGATCGCCTCGTAATAAAGCGAGCGTGCGGCACGTAGCGCAGCCTCGGCCTCGCCGACAGCGGCCTGAGTGGCAGGGCGCTCGGCGAGCGTGCGGCTGGAGCCCTGGGCGGTCTTCGCTGTGGCCAGCTCGGTGAGGTCTTCGATCGCGCCGCGGGCGTTGCCCAAGGCAGCGGCGGCGATGGACAGGGCGAAGAAGCCGAACACGGGGAACCGGTACAGCGGTGTGTCCACGCGTGGACCCGAGTCGACCAGCGAGAGGATGTGATGGCTGGGCACGAGCAGATCGTTGGCCACGGCATCGTGGCTGCTTGTGCCGCGTAGGCCGCTGGTGTGCCAGGTATCGAGGATCTCGAGCTCCGCGGTGGGTAGCGCGACGACGCGCAGAACGGGACCGTTGTCGCTTGCCTGTGGGTCGTCGAGCACGCATCCCGCGAACAGCCACCGTGAGTGAGAGATCCCACTGCAGAACTGCCATCGGCCGGAGACCCGCACGCCGCCGTCGACGGGTACTGCCTTGCCGCGTGGCGCCCACACGCCGGCGGCGACCATCTGCGGGTCGGTGAAGATCTCGGCGGCGCCCTGCTCGGGCAGATAGGCCGACAGCAGGCTGCTGGTGGCGGCGATCGACACGCACCAGCCAGCCGAGGCGTCGCCCTGAGCGATCGTCTCGGCGCCGCGCAACGTAGTCGCGGGCGGTGCTTCCAGGCCACCGAGCCCCGCCGGCACGCCCGCGCGCATCAGCCCCGTTGCGCAGAGCTCATCGATCAGCGCTTGCGGCAGTGCTCGCTCACGCTCGGTTGTAGCGGCGAGCTCTCGAGCGAGCGCTGAGGCGCGCTCGATCAGTGCATTGAGCTCGGTGCCAGTGGACGGCGGAGAAGGGGGAGCGGCAGGCGACGCCATGAAATGCCTCTCAATGTTGGTGTTCAGTGCTGCATCGGTGCGGTGGTACTACCACACGGTGTGCAGCCCGGTCAACGAAGCTTCGGGCCAGCGGTCGCGCAGTCGAACAAAAGCGTACGGTCCCGTACGTTTCCGTACGGTTTCCTCGCGCCGAGGCAGGTCTCTGGGCGAGGCCCTCTCCCTACTCGAGCAAGCTGCCCCGCCTGACCCTGCATTCGCTGAGGACATGGAAGCGGTGCTCGAGGCGATCGGGCCGGCGCCGGCTGATCCATGGGAACTGTCCTAGACACGACGGTCTTCATCGACCTTGAGCGGGCTACGCGTGGTCTACCGCCGCGACTGCCATGACAGAAGTGGCCGGGCGCTTGAAGTCACAGCTTGGTGAGCATGAGGAGGTGGGGATCGCTGCGATCACCGCCTCGGAGTTGCTGCATGGCGTGCACAGGGCCACGCGTGAGCATCATGGACGACGCGCCGTGTTCGTGGAGGCGGTACTGGCAGCGTTCCCAACGCTCGTCTTCGACCTTCTCGTGGCGCGCGTCCACGCACGCCTATGGGCGGATCTGGCCTCGACTGGGGCTGAAGTTGGCGCTCACGATCGATTGGTCGCCGCCACCGCAATGTCTGCGGGGTGGCAAGTGGGGACCGCAAATGTGCGTCACTTCGAGCGTGTCTCCGGCTTGGAGATAGCCCCGGTTCAGCTGACTTGATCGAGAATTTATTCGTGCAGACAGCTGAGTGCGCAAGTCCATTTCTCAAGCTGCCTGGGAGGCGATGCCGATGTCCCCGCCATGAACCATTCCCACCATCGGCTGCGCCGTCCCGGCGCCGTGATCATCGCGACGCTGGCCATCTTCGACGTGGCCTATCACCTGCTGTTGCGCGAGCCGGTGCGTCGCATGTTGGGCATTCGCCACGAGGCATAGGTTGCGGGTCCTCCTTCACAGCGAGTCCATCGCCGCGGTGGCTGCGTTTATAGGCTGCTGAGCACAAGTGTCTTCCGCCGCCTCCGATTCCGCCTCCGACCCCGAGCTGATCGATCTACTGCACCTGGGCTGCGCGAAAGTGATCGGCGCGTGGCGCGTGGACGATGTGCTCATCGATCCCGGGCCGAGCAGCTGCCTTCAGCAGCTGCTCCCAGTGCTCGAGCGCCATCCACCACGGGTGTTGGCGTTGACACACATTCATCTTGATCACGCGGGAGTGACGGGCTCGTTGCTGCAGCGTTTCCCGGAGGCCGAGGTCTGGGTGCATGAGCGTGGTGCGCGGCATCTGATCGATCCCGCCAAGCTGCTTGCGAGCGCGACGCGTTTGTATGGCGCGAACATGGAGCGGCTATGGGGCGAGGTGCTCCCTGTGTCGGCCGAGCGCGTGCGTGTGCTGAATGGTGGTGAGACGTTGGGCGACTTTCGCGTTGCCTATACGCCCGGCCACGCCTCTCACCACGTCTCCTATCTGCACGAGCCCAGCGGGCGTGCATTCACGGGCGATGTCACAGGGGTACGGATTGAGGGCGGGGGCGTGCTCGCACCGACACCGCCGCCGGACATCGATCTGGACGCCTGGCGCGCGTCGCTGGAGCTGATCGCGGCTTGGCAGCCGCAGAGCCTGGGGGTCACCCACTTCGGGACATATGAAGATGTGGAGTACCAGCTGGGCGCAATACGTGAGCAGCTCGGGCGGGTAGAGGCCCTTGCCCGCACATGCGACCAGGTGGCCTTTGCGTCGGCGATCCGGGAGATGGTGGCCGATTCGAGCGCGCCGCAGACGGCGGCGGTGTATGAGCAGGCGATGCCCCCGGAGCAGTGCTTCGCCGGCCTGGCTCGCTACCTGCGAGATCAGCCCGTCTGAGAACCAAGGTCCTGGGCGCGCTCGCAAGAGCGCTCGGCGCGAACCTCGAAGTCGGTGAGCGTGAGCGGGCCAAACGAGGTGACCAGCGCGACGTCGATCGCGTCGCGTCCGCGCCCGACGACCACGCGCCCGATGCGGGGGCGATTGTTGCGCGCGTCGAAGGTGTGCCAGCGGCCATCCAGATAGGCCTCGAACCATGCTGCGAAATCCATCTGCTCGGGTGGCTGCGGAACGCCGATCTCGGGGATGTAGCCGAACACGTAGCGGGCGGGGATGTTCAGGGCGCGGCAGAAGGTGATTGCCAGGTGTGCGAAGTCACGGCATACCCCCTGGCCGGCGCGGTAGGCGTCGGCGGCTGTGGTCCACGGGTTGGATGCGCCGGGTACGAAGTCGAGATAGGTGTGGACGTAGTCGACGATCGCCTGCACGCGTCCCCATCCGGGCGATAGGCCACCGAAACGCTGCCAGGCCTCGTGCCCGAGCTCGTCTGGCAGGCAGAAGCGGCTTGGCATCACGAAGCTGAGGACGTCGTCGGGTAGCGAGGGCACAGCGGTCTCGGGCGTATCCGGCTCGACCACGTCGGCCGCGTGCGTCAAAACCACTTGCGCTTCGTAGATGACGTGCGAGCCGCCGCTGTCGAGCTCGAAGCGCTCACAGCGATTGCCGTAGTGATCTACATAGCCATGGTGTGCTGCGCTGGTGTACCAATGCTCGCCATTGATGGCCACGCCTGGCTGGGGGCGGGGGGCGACCTGCATCACGGCGACGGCGGGCTGCGAAGAGAGCAAGCCGAACTGGCAGCCCACCGTGAGTGCCAGCGGCTGCTCATCAGCCAGCGGATGCTCGCCGGCGGGTTGGATGTCGATCATTGCTGTTGAGGATGCCAGGAAACGTTGCGTCTCCCAACGGGGTTTGCTTGCGGGGGACGCAGCGCGGCTGTACTCTTGCCAACCCGTGCAGTTCAGGATCATCCCTCATTCGACGTTTGCGCCTCCACCCGAGGCGCTTGATCTGCTGTGGGAGCAGCTTGGTGGCTACCACGAGGACGTGTCGTTTACCAAGACGGGACCTGAGATCGTGGCAATCACAGGGGAGGATGCGCCGGTCTCGATGACGACGGACGAACGCGTGGAGATTGGTCGCCGCGCGGTGCTGGACATCGTGGGCGATGTTTGTGAAGGAGCGGCAGGGCTCAGGTCGGATTGGTTCGCGGTCCGCTCCGAGCTGTAGCCGCGACGCTGGTTCTTGCGCTCGCGCCCGTTGGGGCCGCAGGCGCTGCCGTTGCACGTAAGGTCGGGCATCGAGCGATCCCCGTGTCTAAGTTCGGGCATCGAGCGATCCCCGTATCGGTTGGGTTCGACGCCGGCGAACCGGGGCCGCCTGTCCCTGAGAATTTCCTGGGTCTCTCGTTTGAGGTTGGAAGTCTTCCGCGCATATCGGGCTATTCCGGCGAGGGCAACCTTGTGAGCATGCTGCGCTCCCTGGGCGTGGGCGTCCTTCGCTTCGGTGGCGTGACAGCTGATGAACAGACTGCTTGGATTGATGAAGCCACCCCCCGACCTGCGTGGGCGCTGGGCACGCTGGAAGTGGAAGATCTGCGCGGGCTCGGCCGCGTGGCGGCTGAGAGCGGTTGGCATGTGCTGCTGACGCTTGGCTTCGGTCACTTCGATCCGCAAGCGGCAGCCCGTGAGGCTGCGGCGGCTCAAACGGCGCTGGGGCAGTCCTTGGAAGCGGTCGAGATAGGCAACGAGCCCGACTCCTACGGCCGCCATGGACTACGCCCGGAGCCGTGGACGCCGGTGCAGTACCAGGAACAGGTCAATGCCTACCGCATTGCGATCGAAGCGCTTGCCCCGGGCATACCGCTCGCTGGCCCCGACTCATCAGGCTCGAGTGCGTATGAAAAATGGGGTTTGAGTGAGGCGATCTACCAGCGTCCGGCGCTGCTCACCGGCCACCACTACCCAATGGGCTGTGCCGAACAGCCGCCACCGACGATCGAACGACTGCTGAGCCCGCAGATCCGGTTTCTCGAGGAACGCTCCCTGCGTCGCTACCAGTTCATCGCCCAAGAGACCGAAGTCCCGTTTCGGATGGATGAGGCGAACACCGTCTCCTGCGGTGGCGTGGCCGGGATCAGCAACACCTTTGCGTCAGCGCTGTGGGCGGTCAACTACCTGACCAGGGCCATGGCCATGGGAGTCTCGGGGATCAACCTGGAGGGCAATCCAGCCAACTGCGAAGGCTATACGCCGGTATGTGCGCCGAACGCGGAAGATCTCATCACGGGCACGATGCGCGCGCAGCCGGAGTGGTATGCGCTGCTGCTTGCCAAGGCGCTGATCGGTGAGCGCCCGTTGCGAACGATTGTCAAGCCCAAGCCTGCAGACCGCCCCAACGTCGAAGCCACGACATTCATCGCCCCCGATGGCACGCTGCAGTTCGTGCTGGTCGACGACGATCCACCGGGATCGCGTCGCGTGGCCGTGCATCTACACGTCGGCAATGGCTTTCACGGCGCGCGCATCATGTCGCTTACAGCCCCCTCGCCGGCTGCGCTGTCGGGCGTGAGGTTGGGGGGGCAGGAAGTCCAGCCGGACGGTCTATGGAGCGAGCCGGCGACGCTGCCGCGCGTGGCGAACAGGCAGGGGATTGTCACTGTGCAGCTTGCGTCCAGTAGTGCTGCACTCGTGACCGTCCAACCGATCGGGTAGCTCACATAGCGATAGACGACCAGTTCTCTATCGCCTACTTGCACCTTGCTTCATGCTGTCGCCGCCAAGTTCTGGGGACGCGCCTATGTAGCTGCTAGGATGATTTCATGACGCTACAAGCGCCAACTTACGAGGTCGGTGTGCGAGCGCTGCACGATCGTCTGAGCGAGCACTTGGAGCGCGTTGAGGACGGCGCGGAGGTGCTGGTCACGCGCCGCGGGCGACCGATTGCCCGCCTGTCGGCGGTGAAGGAGAGCGATCCGCTGCAGGACCTCGTGCGGCGTGGCCTCGTGACGCCTCCGAGCCGTCCGCGAGTCGTGCGGCGAGCAAAGGTCAAGGCACGCGGGCCAGTTGCCGAGCTAGTCGCCGAGCAGCGCGACTGATCCTCTACTTCGACACCTCCGCGCTCGTCAAGCTCGTAATCGCCGAGGAAGGGTCTGAGTTGGCGAGCGAGCTGTGGGCGACTCCGCAGCCTGCGGCCTCGAGCATCCTCGCCTACCCCGAGGGGCGTGCGGCGCTCGCGGCTGCACGGCGAGGTGCCCGGCTTGCCCTCGCCGAGCATACGCACGCGCTTGAGGACTTCGAGTCGCTGCACGGCGAACTGTCGCTCATCGGTGTGGACGCACAGCTCGCACGCGAGGCCGGCGAGCTCGCTGAGAAGTTCGCCCTGCATGGCTATGACGCAGTACATCTCGCCAGCGCACTGTCCGCCGGCGATGCGATCACGCTCGTAAGCTGGGACGAGGATCTCAGACGCGCCGCCGCGCGCAGCGGATGCGCCTTAGCTCCACCCACGCCGACGCAAGATGCCCGATGACGGCGACATCATCACGCTAGGATTTGGGCTTCGCGCCGACGTAGCTCAGTTGGTAGAGCACCTCCATGGTAAGGAGGGGGTCCGGGGTTCGAGTCCCCGCGTCGGCTTCGCTCGAAAACCGCATGGACATGCGGTTTTCTACCGTTCTAGAAACTTGGGAAGCTGTTGGGGGCGTTACGGAGCGACGAGCGTGGCGCCCGGGATATAGGTGGCGACGCGGCGTGGGTCGCGCGTAAGCAATGGACGGTCAGTCACAGCAGCGTGCGCGCCGATCAGGAAGTCCGGGAGGACGACCTCGCGCGTTCCGCCGGAGCGGCGATAGTCGGCGTGGGCGTGGCCGGCGAGGAATGCGGCCGTGGGCGGGATCTCCTCGATGACGGTCATCGACGGGAGCGCGGAGCGCAATGTCTCGATGCGCGGGAACCGTGGGGCGATCTCGGCAAGCACGACCGCGTTGAGGACGATCGCGCCTCGCTGAGCCGCCAGCGTGAGTTGCTCCTGCGACCAGGACAGCCAGCGCTCGTCCTCCGTGAACAGATCCAGCAGGACACTGCTGTCGACGAACGTCTCCAAGCTCAGACGATCACCGACGGGTTAGGGCGAGAATCTCCTCGGTGCTCATCTCGCCCTCGCCGGCGCCACGCATGCGGCTGATCTCCTGGGCGGCCCGGGCGGAGTCGACGAGCAGCCGTGCGCCATGTTGGTCGAGCTCGAACTGGACGTCGCTACCCGGCTGGATGCCAAGCGCGCGCCGCACCGGCAGCGGAATCGTGACCTGACCCTTCTGCGTGACCCGCATACGGTAAGACTAGCAAGTAATACTCGGGAATGGCCATGAGTGCCCGATCGGGGGATGGTCGATAGGACGCCGATGGCCCTGGTTTATTGACAGGTGCATGACGGTGCGCATATGACAGGCTTGTGTGTGTCTGACTCTGCGCGAGTCCTCTGGCGAACAGGAGTTGGTTGACATGGCTACACCGTTGTCCTCTGGCGCGAGCGTTGTCGAGCAGGGCCTGTCGGCCAGCGACGCAAAGGCGCAGGCGCGACGACGGTGGCTGGGACGGAGACGGGTGCGGGCTGGGGAGCGGGCTGCGCGGGACGTGATCGACGGCCTGCCGCCAGGGCTGCGTTGGCCGGCTGCGCTTCAGTGGCTGGCGATGGTGTGCCGCTTCGATGCGCTGGACGCTCGCTTGCGGCGTTTTGGCTCCCTGGTGACGTTGCGCGTTCCAGGGCTTGGGAGCATCGTCTTGCCGTCAGATCCGCAGCTGATCAAGGAGGTGTTCACGGCAGAACGCGATGTGATGCGGGCGGGAGAGGCGAACGCGCCGCTGGCGGCGGTGCTGGGGCGCAACTCCGTTTTGCTGCTGGACGGCGAGCGTCATCTGCAGCGCCGGCGAATGCTGCTTGCGCCGTTTCATGGCGAGGCGGTACACAAGTACGCACAGGTGGTGGTGCAGGTGACGGAGGATGAGGTCGGGCGTTGGCCCCGGGGCGAGGAGTTTGCGACATGGCCGCGCATGCAGGCGATCACCTTGGAGGTGATCATGCGGGCGGTCATGGGCGTGCACGACCAGGGACGGCTCGAGCGCCTGCGCCCGCTGCTGTTGCGGGTGCAGCGCAACAGCATCTACGGCATCCTGGCGGAGGGCGCACGACCGGGCATCTCCGAGAGCTGGCTTGGGCGTCAGCTGCCGTGGGTACGCGCGCGGATGCAAGCGGAACGGGTGCTGGAGGAGGAGATCGCTGTGCATCGCGAGTGTCCAGACGGTCGTGATGACATTCTCGCGCTGCTGATTGCCACGCGTGACGAGGATGGTCGGCCGCTGAGCGACGCAGAGCTGCGGGGCGAGCTTTTGACGTTGCTGATCGCCGGCTATGAGACGACGTCGACGGTGCTGGCGTGGTGCTTTGAGCGACTGGTGCGCCATCCGCAGGTGCTCGGCC
>DATHLT010000072.1:0-10261 GCA_035487855.1 Solirubrobacteraceae bacterium | reverse complement strand
GGAGCGCTTGTCGTCGGCCTCGACGACGTGCCAGGGGCTCGCGTCGGAGTCCGTGTACTCGAGCATCCGGTCCTTGGCCTCGGCGTAGTCGACCCAGCGCGCGCGGCCCTGCAGATCGATCGTGCTGAACTTCCAGCGCTTGCGCGGATCAGTGAGCCGCTTCTTGAAGCGGCGCTCCTGCTCGTCGTCGCTGACCGACAGCCAGTACTTCACCAGCATGATCCCGTCGTTGAGCAGCGCCTGCTCGAACAGCGGACAGAAACGCAGGAACTCTTCGTACTGGTCCTTGCTGCAATAGCCCATCACATGCTCAACGCCCGCGCGGTTGTACCAGCTGCGGTTGAACAGCGCCATTTCCCCGCCTGCCGGCAGATGCGGCACGTAGCGCTGGAAGAACCACTGCGAGCTTTCGCGCTCGCTCGGCGTGGGCACTGCCACCACCCGGCACGTACGCGGGTTCAGATAGGTGATCACGCGCTTGATCGCCCCGTCCTTGCCGGCGGTGTCGCGTCCCTCGAACAGCACCACCAGACGCTGTTTCTCCGCCACGATCCACTCCTGCATGTACACCAGCTCGGTCTGCAGACGCAGGAGCTCCTTGTCGGCCTGCTTCTCGCTCAGCTGCTCTACGTCATGTGCCACATAGGCAAGGTAGCCGATACGTCGGGTGCGTAGATCACCATTGAAGGTTCATGTCTAGTCGCGCTGTGAAGACCGAAGCGGTTGTGTTGCGCTCGATGCGCTACGGCGAGGCGGACCGCATCCTGCATCTATACACGCCACATCGTGGGCGAGTGAGTGCGATCGCCAAGGGCGTGCGCCGCGCCCGCAGCCGCTTTGGCGGGCGCCTGGAGCCGTACTTCCGTCTGCACATCGAGCTGCACGAAGGGCGCAGCGAGCTGCTCACGGTCACCGGCGCGCAGACGATCGACGGTTACGCGCAGTTGCGCGGGGACGGGCGCGCGCTGGACGCAGCGGCCCGTGCTTGCGACGCGGTTGGGCGGCTGTTTGAGACCGCAGAGCCCCATCCTGGCGTGTTCAACCTGCTGTGCCGGCAGCTGGCGTTGCTGGACGGGCACGCGGGCGGTCTCGCCGGTACCCGCGCCGGCGCGCTCGCGTTTCGCCTGAAGCTGCTGCTGGCAGCGGGTCTCGCGCCGCAGCTCGGCGCGTGCGCGAGCTGCGGCGAGCCAGAGCATCTGGTGGGCTTCTCCGGGGCCGCAGGCGGTGTCGTGTGCGGCGCCTGCGAGGCAGGGTCGTTCCCGCTCGAGCAGGAGGCGCACGGCTTCATGGCAGACGCGCTCGGCCGTGCGCTCACGGAGGTCCCGCAGGTCGGGGCGGCGGCCCTCGGCCAGGTCGAGCGGGCGATCGCGTCGACGCTCGAGCACCACGCGCACGTGCGCCTGATGCCCGCAGCTGGGCACGCCGGCTGAGCCTCGCGGCGGTCTGGCGAGCGGTCCGGTGGGCCGATCCCGGTATCGTTGGGCGCTGTGGAAGAGGGACTGCCGATCGCGTATCAGGTGCTGGACAAGGGCGTTGCCGTACTCGCGTCCGATGGCGAGCAGATCGGCACTGTGCACCATGTGGTCTCTGCTCCAGAGAAGGACATCTTCCACGGTCTGGTGATCTCGACTCCCGGGCACGGGTTGCGGTTTGTCGAGGCGGCAGATGTCGCGTCCCTGCACGAGTTCGGTGTGGATCTAAGGATCGACTCGGCTGCGGCGCAGAGCCTGCCGCAGCCTGGCGGCGGCGCACCGGTGTTCGACGAGGATCCGGGTGAGATGAAGGGCTGGCACCACTGGGTGCACAAGGCAGGGCTACGCGGCGACTGGATGCGCGAGCGCTGAGCCCTCACGGGCGCGAACGAGCATCGCCTGTGCCGGTGGTGCCGGCGGTGCCGGTGGTGCCGGCGGTGCCGGCGGTGCCGGTGGTGCCAGGGCCGCCGGTCCCGGCGCTAGCCGCAGCCGGTGGCACAATCGAACGATGAGCATCGCTACCGAGCAGGACCTCGTCGCGGCGGGCTTCGCCGAGCGCATCGCCGAGCAGGAGGAGCTGCTGCTCTCGCCTTTGGCCACACGCTCCTATCCGGCGCTCCGCGATCACGCGGAGGTTGACTGCGCGCTTCGCACCCCGTTCCAGCGCGATCGCGACCGGATCGTCCACAGCAAGGCGTTTCGCCGCCTGACGCACAAGACGCAGGTGTTCGTGGCGCCGCGGGGCGACCACTACCGCACGCGACTGACGCACACGCTCGAGGTGACGTCCATCTCGCGCACGGTCGCACGGGCGCTGCGCCTGAACGAGGACCTGGTGGAGGCGATCGGCCTTGGCCACGACCTGGGGCACCCGCCGTTCGGGCACATCGGCGAGGAGGTCCTGGACGGCTGCCTGAGCGACCGCTTCGGTAGCGACTTTCGCCACTACGAGCACTCGCTGCGGATCGTCGAGCATCTCGAGCGAGGCGGTGTGGGGCTGAACCTGACCGAGCAGGTACGGGAGGGGATCGCCAAGCACTCCAGCCGTGCGCCGCTACCGCAGACGCTCGAGGGTCGGATCGTGCGGGTCATCGACCGCGTTGCTTACATCAACCACGACATCGACGACGCCGTGCGTGCGGGGCTGTTGCGCGAGGAGGATCTGCCGAGTGAGCCGATCGCGGTGCTCGGCGAAAGCGGCTCGGCGCGAATCGACGCGCTGGTGCACGACATGGTCGAGCACTCACAGCTCGCACAGGACATCGTGCAGGGGCCGCTCGCCGGTCCTGCCATGAGCGAGCTGCGCGACTTCATGTTCGAGCGGGTGTACTTGGGGCCGGCGGTAAGAGCCGAGCGGGAGAAGATCGAAGCGGTCGTGCGTAGGCTGTTCGAGCACTACGTCGAGCACCCCGAGCTGTTGCCGCGAGGCGCCGATGAGGCCCCTGCGAGTGACGATCTGCAGCTGGCTCAGCGGGTGACCGACTACCTCGCGGGAATGACCGACCGCTACTGCATCAGGCAGTACACCGAGCTGCAAGTGCCGCGGGCTTTCGCCCGCTAGCGTAGCCCTCGTGGCGCTCTACACCAGCGACTCCAAGGATCGGGTACGCGACGCGGTCGACTTCGTGGAGCTGGTCGGCGCCCGCACGGAGCTACGCCGCGCGGGCCCTGCTCGCTATGAGGGACTGTGCCCGTTCCACGAGGAGCGCACGCCTTCGTTCGGCATCGACCCGACGCAGAAGGTCTACTACTGCTTCGGCTGTCAGGCCTCAGGCGATGTGTTCACGTTCGTGCAGGAGACCGAAGGCGTCGACTTCAAAGGCGCGCTCGAGCTGCTGGCCGAACGCTACGGCGTCGAGCTACAGCGCGAGGATGAGGACCCGCGCGAGGCCGAGAAGCGCAAGCGGCGCGAGCGGCTGCTGGAGCTGCTGACGAGGACCGCGTCCTACTACGAGCGCTTCCTGTGGGAGTCCGGGGAGGCAGCCAAGGCGCGCGCTTATTTGCAGGGGCGTGGGCTGGGCGAGGAGATCATGCGCGAATTCCGCGTGGGCTACGCGCCGAGCGCCTGGGACAGGGTTCTGCTGGCGTCGCGCCGGGGCGGGTTCTCCGAGCAGGAGCTGTACGCCACTGGGCTGGCGCAGCGTTCGAAGGAGAACGGGCGCCCGTACGACCGCTTCCGCTCGCGGATCATGTTCCCGCTGGCCGATGTTCGCGGGCGGGTGCTCGGTTTCGGCGCTCGCGCAATGAGCGAGGAACAGCGGCCGAAGTACCTGAACACCTCCGACAACGACATCTACCACAAGGGTTTGCAGCTGTACGGCGCCGATCTGGCGCGTGCTCACGCCACGCGCGCTGGGGAGGTGATCCTCTGTGAGGGCTACACCGATGTGATCGCGCTGCACCAGGCGGGGATCCGCAACGTGGTCGGGCTGATGGGTACCGCGCTCACCGCCGAGCAGGTGGGCGAGCTCGCGCGGATGGCGCAGACGGTGTTGCTGGCGCTCGACGCAGACAGCGCTGGGCAGGAGGCGATGCTCAAGGCGTTCCGCCTCGCCAACAAACGCAAACTGGAGCTGCGTGTTGTGATGATGCCCGCCGGTACCGACCCGGCGGATCTGATTCAGCGTGATGGCGCGGAGGCGATGCAGGCGGCGGTCAAGGGCTCGATCTCTTTCGTGAGTTTCCGTACGGAGCGTGTTCTAGCGAGCGGCGATCCCTCTAACAGCGAAGATCAGGAACGGATGATCGACGAACTGCGGCCGGTATTTGCAGAGCTGCCCGCGGGCGCACTGCGAATGGAGTTGACCCAGACCGTTGACAGTCGCATGGCGTTGCGCGGCATCAGCGCGGAGAAGCTGTTGGCGGAACCCGCGCGCGTCGCTCAGCGTGACTCCGAGCCCGGGCGAGGTGACACCCGCGGTGGCCGCGAGGGCGCTCACGGGAGCGATGGGGGCGGTCAATCGACGCGTCCTCGCCAGCCGCGGGTGAGCGAGCTAACCCGCCGCGAGGAGACAGAGCGCGCGTTCCTTGCGCTGTGCATCGCCTCTCCCGACGAGGGTGCGCCGGCACTCGCCGGCCTGGACATCGACGAGCACTTCTCCAGCGGCCTTTTGCGCCGCGCCGCCAGACAACTGGGTGAGGGCGATCTGCGCGCACCGATGCGCGAGACGGCAGACGGGGGGGAGCGCCTGGACGACGACCTCCAGCTGAAGGGGCTGCTGGCTGAGCTTGTGGTGGAAGCCGGTCGTGAGCAGCCCGACGGCGCAATGCTCGAGGTCCAGCGCTTGCAGCTGGAGCTGGCGCGCGTGGATCGCCAGATCCAGCGAGCGCGAGGGCAAGACGGCGGCGACGTCAACGCTCTGGCAAAACGCAAGGCCGAGGTCAAACGCGACTTCGACAGGGCGTACGGGCTGGTGCTCGAGAAGACGGGGGAGCGGGAGGGATGAGACGCTCCCGGCGGCGGCGGCGGCGGCGGCAGCAGCAGCAGCAGCGGCAGCGGCAGCAGCAGCGGCAGCGCGGGTCGGCGAGGCGAGGCGAGGCGAGGCGAGAGACACTGCTGCCCGCAAATAGGCACACATTCGGCACAAAAGACACACACACGAACAAATGTTCGTGCGAGGCTATGGTCCATGGATCGCGCGTCTTTGGAGCAGATGCTTGGGCAGGGGCTATCGCTTGCTGAGATCGGCAAGCGGTTTGGGCGCCATGAAGCGACTGTCAGCTATTGGCTCAAGCAGTATGGACTCGAGGCGGCTAACTATGAGAAGCATGCGGCTAGGGGCGGGATCACGAGGGATGAACTCGAGACCCTGATTGAGGCCGACATGTCGATCGCGCAGATCGCGGAGGTGGTTGGCCGCAGCAAGGGGACGGTGCGGCACTGGCTGGTTAGACACGGACTCAAGACACACGGCGGTCCCGGTGGACCCCGGGCGATGCGGGCGAAGGCTGCAAAGGAGGCTGGGCTTGCGACTGTAACGATGCGGTGCAGCCAACACGGCGAGACCGATTTCTGGCTGAACGGGCGCGGCTACTACCGCTGCAAGCGATGCAGATCAGCCGCTGTTGCGCGCCGACGCCGGAAGGTGAAGACAATCCTCGTCGCCGAGGCAGGTGGAGCGTGCTGCATATGCGGATTCGACCGCAACATGCGTGCATTGCACTTCCATCACGTCGAGCCGTCGCAGAAGCGCCACGAGCTCAACGCCAAAGGAGTGGCGATCGCCCTCGACAAGTTGCGGGTCGAGGCGCAGAAGTGCGTGCTTCTGTGCTCTAATTGCCACGCGGAGGTCGAGGATGGGACGGTATCTATTCCGGCCTGCGCACTGGACAGAACGGACACTCGTCCGGGGTAGCACTGGTAAACGATCCGGGGTAGCTCAATGGCAGAGTAGTCGGCTGTTAACCGATTGGTTGTGGGTTCGAGTCCCACCCCCGGAGTATTTTCTGCAACAACCGCGGCTCTAGACCGTCGCGGAGCATGGCTGCGACGGCTTCCGTCAGCGTGGCGCTGATCGAGAGCCGGTCGCTAGCCTTGTCGTAGACGACGCGCAGGTCGAAGGCGTCGAACAGGGCGCGTTTGAGTCGTCGTCGTCGGCATCGCTTAGTCGCTCGGAGAGGTCGGGCACCTGCTCGAGCACCGGTACTGGGTCTGTGCGTTCCGGTGCCAGTCCGAGCTTCGGCAGGGTCGCCTGTGCAGCCGTCTTCTCGCCCTTCAGTTCCTCGATTCGGGCTTCTGACTAACCGGGCTCGATCCCTTGCTCCAGAGCCCGTACCTGCATGGCGATGGCTCGATCGGCCTCAGCGATCTGCGCTTGCAGTCGCGTGGCCGTCTGCTGCGCGTCGGTGGCGCTGGTGCGCTCCTGTCGGTCCAACTGCTCGTGCAACAGCTCGAGCCTCATCGGGCCGACAGCCGCTCGGCGGGTAGCAGCGCTTCCTCGCGGACGTTGCAAGTAGCGCCGTGCCCGGCGATGGCCTGGGCAGCGACCTTGCCGTAGCTCTCCCTGTAGGTGCAGCGGTAGTACGTATGGCTTTGACGATCACTCCATAGGCGTTCAGTGATGGGTGCCCCGTGGCGCATCGGAGCATGCCGCTCAGAACATGCTCACGGCTGCCCCTTCGCGGTCGGCTGTAGAGCTTCCGTTTGCGCTGGATGCTCCTGCGCGGCGCCGAACACTTCCTCGCTGACGATCGGCTCGTGAGCGTCCTCGCAGACGGTCCATTCGCTCTCATCTTGCCACGGAGCCGAGACGCCCTGTTCGCGCCGTTTGGCATTGTCGCGTCGGTCCCATACCAGCTTGCCCACGTAGACGGGGTTGCGCAGCATAGCGTTGATCGTGGACTTTGCCCATCGCCGAGTTGCGTTCAGGCGGGGGTTGGTCGCGGTAGGGCATGGCACACCGCGCTTGTTGAGCAGATCGGCGATTACGGTCACGCCAAGTTCCTTGGTCGTCCACAGTGTGAAGATTTCAAGCACGATTGGCGCGTCGGCAGGGTGGATCACGAGGCGGCTCTTAGTCTCGCCGGCAGCGGCGCGTATCGGTTGGTGTGCGGTTCGTCAGCTCGCCCTCGGGCGTGGACGAGTCGGCGCCCGCATACGCATAGACGACGAAGACGCCGAGCTTGCGTTTCAAAGAGCCTCGCCGACACGCGATCGCGGGATAGCCGGGAGGTCGAGTAGAGCACGATGCCATCGAAGCGCCGGTGCCCGCGATCGGCGCGCCTCGGCAATCAGCTCTGACCAGCCGGGCCGGTCGTCATCGGCCTCGAGATGAGTGGCCTGATCCGCTTCGGCGCATGGGCAGTCGTGATCGGCGTTGGGCTCTAGATGTTCGGCGGCTTGCTGCTGCGAGCAGGTGGCGCGCTCTCGCTCGCGGCGGAGCTACTCATCGCCGCGAGCACGGGCTCGCTGGCAGCGACGCAAGGCGGCGTACCGCCGGGTCGCGCTGACTACCTGCCCGACAGCCGAACCCTGACGCCCGCTGACGAGCTCGAGCGCGAAGCGCTGCTGAAAGCGTTCGGAGCCAACCTGCGACATGCGTGCCGGGATGACTCAGCGCGAAACTCGCTGCCCGACCGGATATCGCCAACGTGAGCTTTCGTCTCCCAGCTCAAGATGGGCACGAGCTCGCCGAATCTCGTCCAGCTGGCAATGCTTACCTACGCGCTCGACGTGTCCCATGACACGAACCTCCCTACACCGCGTCGCGAGCGAAGCGCACGGATCATGATCGCGCTTGTATGCAGAGAACCAGGCATCGATGCAGACCACCTCGCAGCGCACCTCCACGTCAAAGCAAGCTACATACTCATGCTCGGCCTGCGGCTCAGTCTCAAGGGTCGATTGAGACATGATGGCCTGCACTTCTGGCCTCCCGATACTGCGAGACGAAGTGACAACCACGCTGATCTCTTCTCTCGCGCGCAGGCCGGGAAGGTGTCAGCTTCGGTCTACCCTTCATGGATAGGAGCCGGTCAGAAACAAAGGGCGCCATCTCAGCAGTCGCCGCGCGATGGCGATCTCGCTTGAATAGGCCATTTTCCTCAGTTTCGAGGACGAGGTATGTGGACGGCTTGACGTAGAGCGCTGGCAGTTGAGACTAGTGAGCAAAGAGCCTATCAGTCAATGTTATTGCACGGGATAGAACGGAGGTCGATCAAATGTACGAACACGGGTCGTTACCACGAGCACGTGAAGGTGGTCTCATCGAAGAGGCAGTCGGTGAGGAGCTCCTCATCTACGATCAAGAGAGCCACATCGCTCATTGTTTGAGCCCGATTGCTGCCTGCGTCTGGCGGCATTGCAACGGCGAGCACGACCTGACTGACCTTGCCCAGCTCGTCGGGGCAAGCGAGAACTTGGTCGCCGACGCACTCCACGAGCTGCGCGAGAAGGATCTACTTGACGCCGAGCCTCGCCTCATGCAGAGCACCATCTCCGGTGAATCTCGCCGGGAAGCGATCGGTCGGGTCGCGCGGTACGGTGCCGCGGCAACCGCCGGGTCGCTGATCGTCTCCGCGACCGCCGCGACGCCCGCGATGGCCTCATCTGGTGAAAATCTCATGTGTTGTCAATGTCGCACGGCAACCGACGCAATCTGTGCATGTATAGTCAGCAGCAAATACCAAACGAATCTGACCTGTAACGCTTACTGCACAAATACAGAAATCGGCCCAATCGGGTGCGCGAGTGGTGCGCTGACGGGCACAGTCTGCGGGGCGGGGAACAAATGCATGTAATGGTCGCTCGCAGGGTTCGACTTGGTCTGGATCGCGGGCGGACGAGGCGACGTGCGTGATGAGTTGGTGGTCCGCTACGAGATAGCGATCTCGCTTGAGGGGGGCCTTCTTTACTCCGTGCCGAGGGCTAGGTATGTGGACGGCTTGACGTAGAGCGCTGGCAGTCGAGACTAGATGAGCGAAGAGCCCCTATACAGCGACGCACATGCGAGGAGCTAGAACGGAGGTTGATCGATGTACGAGCACGGGTCGTTACCACAAGCACGTCAGGGCGGTCTCATCCAAGAGGCGGTCGGCGATGAGCTCCATCTCTACGATCAGGACAGCCATGCCGCTCATTGTTTGAGCACGATTGCTGCCTGCGTCTGGCGGCATTGCGACGGTGAGCACTCGCCGGCAAATGTTGCCAGTGTGTAGATCCAAATGGACAAAACTGTAAGTGTGCAATCGAATTGAACGTAAAAGAATGTAACGTATTCTGTGAAGGGCTGTCCAAACGCAAGGGTGGGACTAATATGTCGACAGGCACAACCTGCAGTCCGAACGGGATCATTTGCATGTCTTGAATGTCTGGGGTCGCGGGGGTGGGCGCGGAGTGACGTGCGTGATGAGCCGGTACATCGAGGAGCACAGGTGTGGAACGGAGCAGTTGGGTGCGGATGAATGGTGGGCGGTCAATGCTGGCACATCGAGCACGACCATCCCCATTGCCACAGCACGGACCAAAGCCAGCGCGACCCGGGCGATGAACAGTGTCGTCGGGCCGCACGCGAGACTCAGACGCAGATGGAGCGAGCCAACTGTGAACGGTCGCGGCTTCGATCGCCCCGCACACGGACTCAGGATGATCCGCGGGCTCGGCGATTCACCAGACGCCGGCGCGCCTCGTGAATCGACTCTCGACCGCGCGTCGCACCTTGCACCCGCGCGGCACGATGTGATCGTGCCGATGGTCGTTATGGCTTTCGGATGAGCACGGAACGTTGCGAGGGTTACCGGCAGCGGGCGCGCAATTTCGCGATCGACGCGCTCACCGCGGAGGTCGCGAGCGCGTTCACCAGTGACGGTATTGGCACGGTCGTGCTCAAGGGGTCGGTGCTCGCCAGGTGGCTTTATCCGGGTGAGGTGCGTTCTTATGTTGATTGTGATCTGATGGTGGCGCCCGGGAACCGGGCACGCGCGGTGAACGTGCTCGAGCAGCTAGGCTTTACGGAGCATTGCGCGTGGATGCCGACGCCGCTATCCCTGGATCCGGGGGGCACGGCCTTCAACCGTCCGGGTGAAGGGATGGTGGACCTTCATTGTCAGCTGCCGGGGCTCGGTGGAGACCCGGATGCGATATGGAGTCGGCTCGCTGCGAGTGCTGAGCGGCAGATGATCGCTGGAGTCGAGTTGCGGGTGCCCGATCGCGACACGGTGCTGTTGCACGTGGTCCTGCATGCCGCGCATCACGCGAACCTGGTGGACGGCAAGCCACTGGAGGATCTGCGGCGGGCGCTCGCTTGTGTCGAGGAGTCGCGGTGGTCGAGCGTGCTAGCGCTCGCGCGCGA
>DATHLT010000071.1:0-12205 GCA_035487855.1 Solirubrobacteraceae bacterium | reverse complement strand
CGCTCGGTGGGGGGCGGCCCCCAACTGACCGCCGTTACTGTGTCGTTGGGATAGCCAGGCTCGCCGCGGGCGTTTTGCAGATGCCCATCTGGTAGACGCCCATCTGTTGTGGGCTACACGCACTGATGCGAACGTGTGTTCGCATGGTCGTCTGCATCTACATCCCGCGTTTCGAGCTGGCGGTGGCTACCGGCGAGGGCTCGCAGGTAGCACGCCAGACGCTGGCGGGCCGGGCGCTGGCGCTCGCGCCGTTGGTGGGTGGCGAACAGCGGGTGGGGGAGGTATCGGGGACCGCACAGGCGTGTGGTGTGGCCCGCGGGATGATCCTCGGAGAGGCACTCGCACGCTGCCCAGACCTGGTGCTGGTGCCGGGTGACCCAGTGCTCGTGGCCGATGCTTGGGAGAAGGCGCTACATGCTTTGGAATCGATCGGTGCGGCCGTCGAGCCGGCTCGACCGGGACTCGCGTACTTTGAGAGCGATGGGCTGCGGGGCATCTATGGTCCGCTGGCGGCAACGATTGCTGCCGCTACGCGCGTGCTTGCGCATCCTGTGCGGATCGGTGCCGGCCCGACGCGCTTCTGCGCGCTGGCGGCCGCCCTGACGGTGCGCTCGCGACGCCCGCTGGTGATTGAAGGCCCGCCCACCCATGAGGCCACGCGCTGGCTCACCGGGCGCTCGATCGAGCTACTCGGCTTTCGCGAGGATACGGCTGCCCTGATCGAGCCGCTTTCGCGTCTGGGGGTGCGCACGCTCGGCGAGCTGGCAAGGCTCGGGGGCCCGGCGCTTAGCGATCGCTTCGGGCCGGCGGGTGCCTTTGCCTATCGACTGGCCTGCGGTGAGGACACCCCGCTGCGCCCGCGCCGCGTAGAGGAGCGCTTGGAGGAGTCGATGGAGGTGGGTGATGCGAGCTCCGGAGAGGCACTGAAGCGGATACTGGGTGTGCTGATAGATCGTTTGCTGGCTCGCTCCGAGCGCCGTGGGCGCACGCTGCGTGCAGCCACGCTCTCCGCCCGTCTGATTGCGGGCGGCGGCTGGCGTGAGCGTGTGGTCTTTCGCCAGGCGCTATGTGATCCAGAGCGCATCTGGCTGGCGCTGTCGCTGCGCTTGCTGTCATTGCCCGCCCCTGCCGCTGAGCTGGGATTGGCCGCCGAGCGCTTCGGGCCGCCAACCCGCGAGCAGGACGCGCTGTTCGAGGAGACCTCTGGTGGTCCTGTCGCCCGTAGCGCTCGCCCGAGCGCTCGCACGGCGCGGCTGCGCGAGGCGGTCGCTCAGGTGCGCGTAGTGGCAGGGCCCCAGGCAGCGCTG
The DNA here is from genome assembly GCA_035487855.1 of Solirubrobacteraceae bacterium. Taxonomy (GTDB): domain Bacteria; phylum Actinomycetota; class Thermoleophilia; order Solirubrobacterales; family Solirubrobacteraceae; genus Palsa-744. The sequence continues at coordinate 10,898 of DATHLT010000071.1, read as the reverse complement.
CGCGCGGTGTGCGTGGATCCGGATTCGCGCGTGCCCGAGCGGCGGGTGGTACTGGCACCGATCCCGGAGTGATTGCTGCGTGGCGCGCATCCTCAACAAGCCCCAGCCCGCGCGCGTGCGATTGGACCCCGTCCGCCCCGAGGGCATGCTGGCCACAGTCAACGGCGAAACGATCGAGTCGCTGCGCGAGTCGTGGCTCGTGGAGGATCGCTGGTGGACGGCCGAGCCCTTGCGACGACGCTACTGGGAGCTCGTGGGCGAGCGGGGCCGCAACATCGTCGTCTTCCACGACCTGTGCTCGGGCCGCTGGTTCGTGCATCTCACATGAGTCGCGCTTCGCCATATGTCGAGCTGCACTGCCACTCGGCGTACTCGTTCCTAGATGGTGTCTCGTTGCCGCAGGAGCTCGCGCAGCGCGCCGGTGAGCTGGGCTACCAGGCGCTTGCGCTAACCGACCACAACTCCGTCTCCGGTTCGATGGAGCTCGCCCAGGCCGCATCGGACTACGGCGTCAGGGCGATCCACGGCGCTGAGATCGATGTGATGCTCGAGCCCGGCCGTCCCGCTGATCGCGCCCAGGCCACCGCGACGCATCACCTCACGCTGCTCGTGCGCGACGAGCGCGGCTGGAGCAACCTCTGCCGGATTCTCACCTTGGCGCACGCACATACGCGCGGAGGCTCATCGCGGCGTGAGCGCACGGAGCCATGGGTGGACGTGCAAAGCGTGATCGATCACGCCGAAGGGCTCGTCTGCCTGACGGGCTGCGCTGAGCGGTCGGTGATCGGAAGCGATGTGGATGACGAGCGCGCGGTGAGGCTCTTGCTCGACGCATTCGGCCCGGAGGGCTTGTATGCGGAGCTGCAGCGGCCATATGCCCGCCACGATCGTGCCCGCAACCGTGCGCTTGCTGCCCGTGCCCGGCGGCTGGGAATTAGATGTGTAGCCACCGGCGACGTGCATACGCACGCACGCACCAGGGCGGAGCTGCAGGACGCGTTCGTAGCGCTGCGCCACCACGCTGCGCTCGATGCCTGCGAGCCGCTGCGGCGTGGCAACCACAGCCATGTGATGAGTGCCCCCGAGGCGATGGCAAGCCGCTTCGCCGACCATCCCGATGCAGTTCGTGAGACGCTCGAGCTGGCTGAGCAGCTGCGGTTCGACTTGACCAAAGATCTCGGCTATCGCTACCCGGGGGCGGAGGATGTGGACTCATCACGGCGCTTGGCTGAGCTGTGTCGGGTGCGACTGCAGGAGCGTTACGGAGCAGACGCCGTCGCCCCGCACGGATTTGATGCCCACCCACCCGCGGGCGCGCGGGCGGCCCGTCGTGCGCCGGCGCAGGCCGCAGCACGCCTGGAAGAGGAGCTACACGTGATCGACCGGCTCGGGTTGGCGGGCTTCTTCCTGCTGCACCACGACATGCTCGAGCTGGCACGTGAAGTAGCGCTCGAGGTTCGCGGGCCGGACTCGGTACGCGCGCTGCTCGCGCCTGGACGCGGACGCGGGTCGTCAGTCTCCTCGATCGTGTGCTACCTGACGGGGCTCTCGCACATCGATCCGATCGCGGGCAAGCTCGCGCTGGGGCGCTTCCTGCACGAGGATCTACATGGGCTGCCCGACATCGACCTGGACTTCCCGCGCGACATCCGCGAGCGGCTGATCCCGCGCGTGCACGAGCGCTACGGGCACGATCGCGCGGCGCTGGTGGCGGCCTTTCCCACCTTTCGCGCTCGCGGGGCGATCCGCGAGCTGGGCAAGGTGCTAGGACTGCCCGCAGGCGAGATCGAGCGTGCTGCCCGCGGCGCGGATCCGTGGGGTGGGGATGCAAAGAACATCGCCCCCAAGGGGGCTCGTTCGACCCGCTGGAGTTGGCTCGAACGGCTGGTCGAGCAGGCGTACGGACTGCCCCGCCATCTCTCCCAGCACCCGGGTGGGATGGTGATCGCGACCAGGCCGCTGATCGACTGCTGCCCAGTGGTGCCCGCGGCGATGGCGGGCAGGCAGATGATCCAATGGGACAAGGACTCCTGTGCGGACGCGGGTTTCTTGAAGATCGACCTGCTGGGTCTGGGGATGCTCTCAGCGGTCGAGCGTTGCGTGGATGAGATCGCGCGGGTGCACGGGGAGCGGATCGATCTCTCACGGATCCCGTTCGACGATCCAAAGACTTTCAAAGCGATCCGTGCGGCGGACACCGTTGGCGTCTTTCAGATCGAGAGCCGCGCGCAGATGCAGTCGATTCGCCGCACGCAGCCTGAGAACCTCGACGACCTCGTCGTGCAGGTGGCGATCGTGCGGCCGGGGCCGATTCAGGGCGGGGCGATCAACCCCTACATCGAGCGGCGTCGACGCCTGCGCGAAGACCCTGAATATGAGATCTCATACGAGCATCCAACGCTCGAGCCGGTCCTGCGCGAGACGCTCGGCACGATCATCTTCCAGGATCAGGTGATGCAGGTCGCTGAAGCCTTCGCCGGCTTCAGTCCCGGCGAAGCCGATGGGCTACGCCGGGCGATGAGCCGCAAGCGCTCACACGAGCTGCTCCAACACCAGCGCAAGCGCTTCATCACGGGGGCGCTGCGACACGCGAGCACAACTGGCTTGCCGCTCGATCGGGCGACGGCGGAGCGCGTGTGGGAGAAGGTCGAAGGCTTCGCCGGCTTTGGCTTTCCCAAGGCGCACAGCGCTGCCTTCGGCCTGCTTGCCTACCAGTCGACGTGGTTGCGTGTCCACTACGGCGCGGAGTTCCTGTGTGCGCTGCTGAACGAGCAGCCAATGGGCTTCTACGCGCCCGACAGCCTCGTGCACGAGGCCGAAAGCCGGGGTATCGCCGTTCACAAGCTCGATGTCAACGCCTCGCAGGTGCAGTGCATGGTCGAGCGTGGAGGTGTGCGCATAGGCCTGGGCTACATCAAGGGCATCGTCGCCGCGGAGGCGCAGGTGCTGGTGGGAGAGCGTACACGGGGCGGGCTCTTCAAGAGCCTCGCCGAGCTCGCGGGAAGGGCCGGCGTGAGGCGCGAGACCCTCGAGCAGCTGGCCTGGTCGGGTGCTTGCGACAGCCTCACGAGCGGACCGCTGGGAGGTCAGGAAAGACGCTTGGCGCTATGGCAGCTGGGGATCGCCGCGCGGGCACACGCCGTCGATGAGGGTTCGCGGGCTGGCATCGACGGCAGCGTGCAGCTGGCGCTGCCGCTGGGGCTCCCACAGGCCCCCAGGCTGCGCAAGCTCGGTCGCTGGCAGAAGCTGATCGCCGACTACTCCACCAGCGGTGTGACGATCGGCGATCACGCCATGGCGATCCTGCGCCCCCGCTTGACAGTGCCAAAGCTCGTCACCAGCGCCCAGCTGGCAGGAATGCATAGCGGCTCGCAGGTGGCGGTGGCGGGACTGGTGATCGCCAGACAGCGGCCGGGAACCGCCAAGGGGACGATGTTCCTGCTGTTCGAGGACGAGCTGGGAACGATCAACCTGATCGTCGCCAAGGCCGTCTACGAGCGCCACCGCCACCTCGCGCGAGCCGAGCCTCTGCTGCTCGCCAAAGGCGTGCTCGAGTGCTCGCAAGGGGTCGTCAACGTGATCGTGCACGAGCTGGCGGCGCTGGAGCGGTTCCTGCCCGGAGGCGTCGATGGCGAGGCACAGGCCGCGAGCGCACGTGTTCGTCGCCTTCCAGGGCACCAGCCCACGCAGTCGCCGGCCGATGAGGAACAGGCACAAGGTGCGGAGGTGGGGTCCGGCATGCGCGCGGTTGTACCGCCGGTCCAGAGCTTTGCCATGGGGCGGCGACACTGAGGCCGCCGAGGTGGCCCGCTACCCTGACCGCATCGCCCGTCTCGCCGATACTGACCTGGACGTTTTCCCGCTGTGCCTGGGCGGGAACGTTTTCGGCTGGACGATCGACGAGCAGCGCTCGTTTGCAGTGCTCGACGCGTACTTCCAGGCGGGCGGCAATTTCATCGACACGGCCGACAGCTATGGTCGCCGGGGTTCCGGCGGGGCGGGGGAGTCCGAGCGGATCATTGGTCGCTGGATCGCCTCGCGCGGCAATCGTGACGAGCTGCTGATTGCGACCAAGGTCGGAATGGCGCCGGATCTGCAAGGGCTCTCGAAGGAGACGATCAGGCGTGGCATCGAGGGTTCGCTGCAGCGACTGGGCGTGGACTGCATAGACCTCTACTACGCCCACCGCGACGACCCCAACACGCCGCTGCAGGAGACGCTGGGCGAGTTCGGTGCGCTCATCGCCGAGGGCAAGATCCGCCATGCGGGTGCCTCCAACTACAGCGCTGAGCGTCTGCAGGAGGCGCTGAGCGTTGGCGCTGAGCTAGGCATGGCCGCATATGTGGCGCTGCAGCCGCACTACAACCTGCTGGACCGTGGCGAATACGAGGGCGAGCTCGTGGCGGTATGTGAGCGCAACGGGCTCGCGTGCGTCCCGTACTTCGGCTTGGCCAGGGGTTTCCTCACTGGCAAGTACCGGCGCGGGGGAGACGAGGTCGACAGCCCGCGTGCGGCAGGGGTGCGCGAGAGTTACTTCAACGCGCGCGGGTTCGCGGTCCTGGATGCGCTGGACGAGATCGCCGCTGCGCACGACAACACCGTCGCGGCCGTGTCGCTCGCTTGGCTCACCGCGCAGCCCACCGTTCTCGCGCCGATTGCAAGCGCCACCTCCACAGAGCAGTTGCGCGAGCTGCTGCCTTCCGCTGAGCTGGAGCTGACCGCTGACGAGCTCGCGCGCCTGGACTCCGTGAGCGCCTGAGCGCCGAGCCGCCGCTGTCTCGGATCTAGGCCAATACCATTGACGTACCGTAAGGGCGGCACCACCCCCGGCAGGCTGTTGCTTGGCGTGGAGAGGGAGCGCAGCGCCCGGGCTTGACCGCTGCTCGTCGTCCCTTGCGAGCATCCGAGGAGCGCCGATCGAGACGATCGCTTGCGAGGCAAGCGGGGACGCGCCCTGCCTAGCGCTGGATAGGAGAGGTCGCTGTGCTCGGCGCTTGTCGTCGCCTGCGTACGCTGGACGACCTACAGCGGACGCAGCCGTACCGGGAGCGTCTTGTGCTGGTTGGCAACGCTGACTCGACGTGTGTGCACTCGCCGGCGATCTGGATCTCGGGGTAGCGCTTGAGCGTCTCCTCGATCAGGATCCGCAACTCCAGTCGCGCGAGCGCGGTGCCCAGGCAGAAGTGCCGGCCACCGGCACCGAACGCCTGGTGCTCGGCTTCGCGCGTCAGGTCGAAGCGGTCGGGGTCCTCATAGCGCGTCTCATCGCGGTTGGACGACGGGTACCACATGACCAGCTTCTCGCCCTCACGGATGCGCTGCCCGTGCAGCTCGGTGTCGCGTGTGGTCGTGCGGGCGAAGTGCGCGAACGCCGGGAACATGCGCAGTGACTCCTCGACCGCCGCCGGCACCAGCGAGGGGTCCTCGAGCACCATCCGTCGTTGCTCGGGGTTTTCCATCAGCGCGAAGGGCTGCGCAGCCCCGGAGCCCCCGCGAGGCGATGAGCTCTGTTCGGGAGGTCGTCCGAGCGCAGGCGGGGCGGCGCCGACGAGCTCGGTGCTGCAATCATCGCTTAGGGGTGCCTGTATAGATCTTTACTGGTGTGCCTGGATCGATATGGGCGGCCAGCCAGTCGATGCTCGCGGTGGCCAGGCGGACGCAGCCATGTGATTCGGCGGCGCCCAGCGTCCCTCCGAGATCCTCGAGTCCGTGGATCGCGATCTGCCCTGGCCCGCCTTCGAATTTCTGCAGCACGTTGGAACGTGCGCTGAGGGCGAGCGCGTACGGTCCGCCCGGGTGGCCGACGGGCATCTGTACGGTCTCCTCGACGAAGAACTGGCCGGTGGGCGTCGGCGTCGAAGGCTTGCCGATCATCGCTTGAAAAGTTCTCACCATGTGTCCGTCGCCGCTCGACCGGCCCGGGCACGACATCAGAATACGCCCCGCTCCCGCCTTCCTATCGATACGGGAGCGTCGGCAGACGCCGCTCACGCTCCTGCTGTGGACGAAGACCGAGCGCGACGAGTCGGGGGGCTTCCGCGTCCCGTCCAGACCAGCGGCGCGAGTGGCCTCCGTCGACGCGCTCGCTATCCAGCGCAAAGCAATGGTGCCGGGCGCGCGGGCTCGCCCAGCCAGCAAAGCAGCGAGGGCCAGAGGGTTGGTAAAAGCCTGCCGCAGCTACCGACGACTGGCTGAACGGCCGGGCAGACGGGTGAGGAGATGGACATGATTCTTTAGGCAGTGCTGGAACAGATCCCGGATCCCGTCGTCGACCCTGTGAAGACAACGACGCGGTGCGCAAATAGGGTGCCGAATAGATGATCCTCGGCGGCGCAATCGCCGCAGCGACGGTCGGCCTGGGCGTCATCGTCACAGCCGGCGGCCGTAGGCGCAACCTCCCGCGCCTTAGCGCCGCGATGTCACGACGAGCCGGACTGCACGGGCGCTGAGATCTCGCTCCGCCAGTTCTGCCCCACGGTGATCCGCGGCGGGGCGTCAGAGGTCTTATGCATGTCGAACCCCCAGATTAGTTTTTCCCCTCCGGGCAGGTACGCATCGACCGTGAGCTGCCGAGCGCCGCAGTTGACAGCGATGTCGAGCGACAACGTCGCATCCCCACCGGCGTACAGCCCTGGCGAAACCCCGCGCAAGTCTGGACTGAATGCTCGCCACCAATCGCCGCTGGGGAGCGCCGAAAAACTGCCGCCCGCGGCGGCGATCGCCCCAATGACGGGGCCTGAGCCTTTGAAGCCTTCGTCACCTGTAAAGCTATCCGGTGCATAAATCGGGGTATATGGTGGCTCTGGATCCGCGCCAACGATAACCGGGTATTCGTCCTTGCTATTGAACGTGTACGACCAAGACAGGCTGCTCGCAACGATCGCCAAATGCCCGGTGAGTGTGCCGGTGATCTCGCCCCCAGTCGGGTTGGGAGTGGATTGCGGCTCATCCCCGTCCCAAGTGCCGTCCAGACACGGCGCCTCTTTGACGTGATAGATCACCTTCCACTCCTCAGTAACGGTCGACTGGGGGGCGTTGATCGTGGTGTCCGAAGGCGAGGAGCTCGTGAAGTCGAACACGACGTCGAACCCGTCAGCCTCCGCGTTCTCGACGGAGATCTTCTCTTCGCAAACCCCTGAGCTGTCGGCGTCTGCACTGATCTTGGTCTCTCCCCATGAGTCCATAGTCTCGCTGTCGATCTTGGTATTGAGGGCGAAAGAATCCGTCAAATGCTTAGCGTCGACGGAGTCGCCGCTAACTACCGCTTGAGCCTGCTTGCTGCACGACGCCGAGACAGATGGGGAGTCGGCAGCCTGAGCCTGCTCTTCGGGTGTGTATGTGGCGTGGCGCGCAAGGGTATGGCGTGGCGCCTTCACCGACTGCAGTACGTCCAGGGACCGCAGGGGATTTGTGAGCACGACGATATCCCGCAGAAGCGGGACGGTATCGAAGGTCTCATAGTCGCTCAGGCTGCTCAGCTTCACCCACACCGTATGGCCCTTGCGAGCGAATGCAGCGGCGTTGACGTACGTACGGTTCCCGATTGCCACCACCTTGAGACTGCCACCAAAGACCCCTGGCAGTTCGACGCTCCAGCGAGCAGCGCGCTGGTGGAAGTTGACGTATCCGCTGCCGCGCAGGAGTTGTGCGCATTCCTCGCGAGGGTCGAAGAACCTCGATAGCCCCTTGCTCAATGTGATCGAGATGTTGAATCCCCGTGCCCGCGTTGCGACGGTCCTCGCCACGGCGCTCGCTGGTGTGAAGGCTGTGATCCTCGTGCGGCGCCGCGCGATCGCAGCGCTCCTGCTCGCCCGCGCCGCTGTCGGCAGGCCGGCCCGCGCTGTCTGGGCGGAAAGGCACGCCACAGGGGCGATAGGCGTAGTCGCAGGCGCTGAGGAGACGACGACTGCCGTTGGTGCCGACTGCGCCGGGCTGCTCGAGCCGCCTGCGTTGACGGCGATTTCCTTGACCGCGATCGTGTGCCCGACATCAGCGGCAAGCAACGTATAGGACTGTGTGCTCGCTCCGGGGATCGGCGCGCAGCTGCCCCCAGAACTGTCGCAGTCCTCCCACTGATAGTTATAGGTGCTCGGATCGTTTGTCCAGACCCCGTTAACGTCGAGGAGCGTCTGACCCTGCTGCGCGACACCCGAGACGATCGGCGGCAACGAGTCGACGGGCGCCAACACCCGAATAACCGCCGTCGCGGATGAGCTCGCGGGGCTACTCGAGCCCCCCGCGTTGGTGGCGGTTTCCTGCACCACGACCGTCTGGCCCGCGTCGCTTTCCGTCGGCGTGTACGCCTGCGAGGTCGCCCCGGCGATCGGCAAGCAGTTTTCGCCCGATGCGTCGCAGTCCTCCCACTGGTAGGTATAGGAGGTCGGATTGTTGGTCCATTTCCCGTGGGTCTCGGTCAGCGTCTTGCCGACCTCCACTTCGCCGCTGATCGTCGGGGGACTGGTGTTGATCGGGGCGGTCGCCGGCACACCGTCGTAGACCCACTTCATCTGGTCCGCCATCTGGTACTTGCAGAACCCGTTTTCTGTGTCCGCTTGCGTCAGTTCGACCGTGTAATCCTGGCCGGCAGTGAAGTTATGCGGTCCTCCGGCGAGAGTGACCCATTGGCCATGGGAGGCTTCCTGTGAGAGCACGCTTTCTGACCGGCCTTCGTCAGAGCTCACGATGTAGTGGTTTCCCTGGCCGTACATCGTCCAAGAGGGAATGTACGCTTCGACGTGCCAAGGCCCGGACTCTGGCAACTGCACATGCCATGTGAAGACGGACCCGGAGTATGGTCGGCTAGCGCTGGCGCAGTGTTCGTTGCCCGTAAACCAGAAGCCCTGAGGGGGGCTCGAGCTGTACGGTCTTCCGAGTTCGGCGCAGGTCTCGGGCGGGTAGTGACCGCTGGAGAATGGCCCGCCGTTAGCCGTCGAGGCGCATTCCTGAGCGAAACCGTAGTTGACGTTGCCGGTGCCCGTCGCCACAAGCGAGCCACCGCCACCGAGGTTGCCGGACGTGGTAGTTCCGGACTCCTCGACATCTACCCAATACCCGGTTGGAACCGCCGCGGCCGGCCCGACGTTGCCAAACGTATCCATCCACGGCGTGTTTGACGACCGACCTTGCGCGAGTGCCGCAGACACTTCCAACGCTCCGAAACACGCGACCGTAGCCACCAGTGCCGCAAGAAGCACAAGCCGCCTCATACCAGGGCTTCGTCGCGTATGTCCGCTTGCCGTCTCGTCTGTTGACGCCTCGCCGTCACGGCTGCCTCGATAGCAGAGCGTGAGCGAAGCCAGCCACGCCGCTCCGCCGTCTAGCAGAACCATTGCGACGGAACCCTACTCGCTCTGTCTTGACCGCGTGGATCAGCGGGTCACGCGTGGTACCACGGGCATCATCAGCGGTTTGTGCTCGTTCGCGAGGCTCCTGCTCTGCACTAGCAAAGCAGGCGTCGTCACAAGCTCCCAGCCGGCTGTTGAGTTGGACGAGCCGCGAAAGCACGGATCGGCCTGTGGTTGGCCGCTCCCTTCTACTGGGAGCGGACGCCGGCTCCGCTCGCAATAAACGGCATTGGAACAAGGTCTATGTGGCCACGAAGCTCAGCAGCTGGCCGTCCGGGTCGCGGACCGACAGTTCCTCAGTTGAGTCGCGCTCGGCCGCGAAGCTTGACTGCGGATCGGGCGCGTCAGCAAGCGTGCGCTCGAGCGCGTCCAACGCATCGACGTCGCTGAGCTCGAACTCCACGCGACGCAGCCCCGGCGCGCTGTCGGGGGCTGGGCCCGCGCCGCGACTCTGCCACGAGTTGGCGCCTACATGGTGGTGATAGCCGCCGGCTGCAAGGAACGCCGCGGAGGGAAGCTGGGCCTGCTCATCCAGGCCGAGTGCGTCTCTGTAGAAGGCCGCGGTGCGGGGTACGTCTGCGACCTTCAGGTGCACGTGCCCGATCCCCGTCTGTGGTGCCATCACGGGCGCCGGCTCGGCGGTGCTCTGGGCGAGCAGATCATCCAGGTCGAGTGGCAGCGTGACCATCTTCACCCCATGGCCGCTGGGCGGTCGCTGCCACTGCTCGCGCGGTCGATCGACGTAGATCTCGATCCCCAGGCCGTCGGGATCGCTCAAGTACAGAGCCTCGGAGACGCCGTGATCGGAGGCTCCCTCGAACGGCCAGCGAGAGCCGGCGACGCGCCGCACGGTTTCGGCGAGCGCTGCACGGGTGGGGTGTAGCCAGGCGACGTGGTAGAGGCCGGTGGCGCCCGGGGGCAGCAGCGTCGGCGCGACGATGTCGCCGAGCACGAGCGCTGGGTGCAGCGGATTGGGCCCAAGCCACGCGTGGTGCTCGTCGCGGGAGATCAGCGGCAGCCCGAGTGTGCCCTCGTAGAAGTCGATGCCACGTGGCAGATCGCTGACGTCGAGCTGGACGGAGCTGATGCGCAGATTGGGGTCGATTGCGGTCATCGATTCAGACGCTAGTGTTGCTGTTCAGTATGAACTTCCGCAAGCTCGGTAGCAGCGACATCGAGATCTCCGAGGTCAGCCTCGGCTCGTGGCTGACCTATTCCGGCGGCGTCGAGCGCGAGCAGGCGAAGGCGTGTGTGGACGCGGCGTTCGAGGCGGGCATCAACTTCATCGACACAGCCAACGTGTACGGGGGTGGCGCGGCGGAGACGCTGCTCGGCGAGGTGCTCTCCGGGCGTGAGCGCTCCTCGTATGTGCTAGCGACGAAGGTCTACTTCCCCATGTCAGATACCGATCGAGGCCTGTCACGGGCGCAGATCCACAAGCAGATCGACGCCTCGCTCAAGCGCCTGCGCGTGGACCATGTCGATCTCTACCAGTGCCACCGGTATGACCCGGCGACGCCGCTGGCCGAGACCATGGAGGCGCTGAGCGAAGTC
>DATHLT010000070.1:0-5424 GCA_035487855.1 Solirubrobacteraceae bacterium | reverse complement strand
CGCGCAGGCCCTGGATGAACAGCCCGAAGGCGATGATGTAGAGGACGTCAAGGAAGCTTTCCGACTGCAGGAAGCTACTCGCGAGCGGCGGCGCGCTCATGACTTCTTCTCCTCGTCGCCTTTACCGGTGTCCCGCCCAGGTTTGGACTTGAACATCTCGAGCATGCGGTCTGTGACGAGAAAGCCGCCGACGACGTTGATCGTGCCGAAGGCGATCGCGATCACGAGGATGATCTTGTTGAAGGTGCCATTGCCGGAAAAGCCGACGATCAGAAGGCCACCGAGCAGGACGATCCCGTGGATCGCGTTGGTGCCGGACATCAGCGGCGTGTGCAACGTGTTGGGCACCTTGGAGATCACGACGAAGCCGATGAACCCCGCGAGCACGAGGATCGCGAGGTTGGTCGTTAGCGTGCTGGCCAGCAACATCACAAGGACGCTCCCCCGGCGCCCGCGCCAGCCGCTTCAACGGTGGCCTTCGCCCCCGGATGCACGATCACACCGTCGCGCACGATGCACGCGCCCTTGACAATCTCATCCTCGAAGTCGAGTTGCAGCTTGCCCTCATCGTCTACGAACAGCTCGAGCAGCGACTGCACGTTGCGCGCGAACAGCTGCGATGAGTGCTCGGCCATGCTCGCGGGCAGGTTCAGCGGCGAGACGATCTTCACGTCGTGGCGCACAACGGTCTGGCCGGGCTCGGTCAGACCGCAGTTACCGCCGGCTTCACCCGCGAGGTCGATAATCACCGATCCCGGCTTCATCCCTTCGACCGCCTCGGCGGTCACGAGCTCTGGCGCCCGGCGTCCCGGCACGAGCGCGGTTGTGATCACGACATCGAAACCCTTGATCGCATCGGTGAGCGCCTGCTGCTGCTGTGCGCGCTCCTGCTCGGTCAGCTCGCGGGCGTAGCCCCCCTCGCCGCTGGCCTCGAGGCCGAGGTCGAGCCACATTGCCCCGAGCGATTCGACCTGCTCGGCGACCTCGGGCCGCACGTCGTAGCCGGTCGTGCGCGCGCCCAAGCGCTTGGCGGTCGCGAGCGCTTGCAGCCCAGCGACGCCGACACCCAGCACTAGCACCTTGGCAGGTGGGATCGTGCCGGCGGCGGTCATCAGCATCGGGTAAAAGCGGCCCATTTCCTCAGCCCCAAGCAGCGCCGCGCGGTAGCCTGCGACATTGCTCTGCGAGGACAGCGCGTCCATCGCCTGCGCCCGCGAGATCCTGGGGATCGCCTCCATCGCAAACGCGGTCGCCTTGGCGTCGGCGAGCGCACGCGTCGTCTGTGGGCTCGTGAGCGGCGCCAAGAAGCCGATCAGGATCGACCCGGAGCCGAGCCCACGGATCGCCTGAGGATCGGGCGGAGCGATCGTGACGACCACGTCGCTGTGCCAGACCTCCGCCGCGTCATGGGCGATCTGCGCGCCGGCGGATTCAAAGGCGGCGTCGGTCAGCATCGCCTCCGCGCCCGCGCCACTTTGCACGACCACGTCGAGGCCCTTGGCCTTAAGCTTGCTGACGACCTCCGGCACGAGCGCAACCCGCCGCTCTCCCACTGCCGTCTCCTTCGGAACACCGATCCGCATATGAGGTGCGAGAACGTATCCGATCACACAGATAATTGGCTGGCCGGTGTGCGAGACTCGATCGCGGAACACGCGAGAATCCGGCTATGACGGTAAATCTGACCCGTATCTACACCAAGCTCGGCGACGGCGGCGAGACCCACCTCGGCGACATGAGCCGTGTCTCCAAGGTGCACCCGCGGGTGGAGGCATACGGCACCGTCGACGAGCTCAACGCGACGATCGGCGTGGCGTTGCTGCAGCCCGAGCTGCAAGAGCAGTTTGCCGTTTGGCTTGCGCGTGTGCAGAACGATCTGCTGGACCTGGGCGCCGATCTGTCGGTGCCGGCCGCTGAGCAGGACGCGACGGATACGGCGGCGTCTGACGCGGAAGGTACTGAGCGCAAGCAGCGACAGCGCCTGCGTGTGGGAGCCGACTACACCCGGTGGCTCGAGCAGGCGTTGGACGAGGTCAACGCGACACTCGAGCCGCTGCGCTCGTTCGTGATCCCCGGCGGCACGCCGGCCGCGGCCCATCTGCACGTCTGCCGCACTGTCTGCCGGCGCGCCGAGCGCCGCACGATCGCGGTCGGAGCGGAGGTCAACCCAGAGGTCGTGCGCTACTTGAACCGGCTCTCAGATCTGCTGTTCGTCCTCAGCCGCGCCGCCAACGCCAAGGCAGGCGAGAATGTCGGCGAGCAAACGGAGCCCCTGTGGGACCCTGGCGCGCACGGTTCGGGTAGCGCAGCCGGCTAGGAGCGCCCGGGCTCAAGCGGGCCGGACAGCTAGGAGCGCACGCGCGGCGGCCAGCGACGATCGGCGGCACGCAGGGCCGCCACGACGAGCGCCGTCCAAAGCGAGGCGACCAGATAGCCGCCGAGAACATCGCTGGGCATGTGCCAGGCGAGGATCAGCAAGGCGAAGCCCACAGCCACGGCGAACGCAGCGCCGACGGTAGCGACGAGCGGCCGCCAACGGTGAGGGGCCACGAGCACGGCGGACAGCACGAGCGCGAGCGCCGCGGTTGAGTGGCCGCTCGGCCAGGACGCGGCACCGATGTACACACCGCCGACCGACTCGTGGTGATGGGCAAGCAGGGGCTTCAGCGTCTCGGCGGTCCATGGCGCGAGGCTCATGATCGCCAGCACCGCCACGGCGACCCGCGGACGTTCGCGGGCGAGCGCGAATGCCATCAGCGCGACACCCCAGAGCACGAACTGCAACGGGTTGAGCAGATGCAGCAGAAACAGCGCCGGGCCATTCACCCGCGGCCTGCTGAGCAGCGTGAAGTCGTGCAGCAGCGCCGCATCCCGCCACTGCACCGCCGAGACGTGCTCGGCGATAGCCCACACGAGCGCGAGCGCGAACGCGAGTAGCGCGGCAACACCGAGCGCGCTGGCAGTACCAGAGCGCTCTGGCCGCCTGCGCGCGGGCCTGGACGCAGTTCTCGTGGCTGTGAAGGCCTGTCCTGACACCGTCATTACAGGGTATGAGGTTCGCTAAAGGGTCCCTGAACACCTTGGTTGGGGCCAGGAAGCCGATGTGAGCGATGCGAGCGCAGCCACGTGAACGGCCGCTCACCGGCCTTAAGGACTGAGCTCGGGCAGTGCGATCGCCGCGCCCGGCGCAACCGCGACCGCGAAGCGATGCTCCAGCGTCGCCTGATCGAACGAGCGCGCCGCGAGCTCCACGCCCGCGCCATCGGTACCTGTGATCACCCAGGTTGGAGCTTCTTCGCGCTGTCGCGTTGCGGCGATCAAGCCTGCCCCCGAACTCAATGTCTGCGCCACACCACCATCTTGATTGAGCAACGCGAGCGCCCGTCCGTTAGCCGAGAAGCGCGCGTAGATGCCGTTTTCGCGCGGCCCGCGCTCGAGGCTCTCGGCCAGCACGGCTTCGAGGCCGCCGAACGGCGCGACCATCACTCGCAGTGTTTCCGGCGCGCCGCCGCTGCCGATGGCCGCGACCGCGGCGGGGACGTTCAGCGCGCGCAGGCGGGCGATCACCGTGCGACAAGCGGTGCCGGAGGCGGCGGCGCATTCGACGCGCACCGGCCAGCGCCTGCCTTCGATGCCGTTGACGAACGGCTCGGGGAACGATCCGACGACAGCAGGAATCTTCTCCGCTTGGCTCCAGTCGTGCAGGTCCCACCAGACGTGATCGCCGGGGCTTACGCCCGTCGTGCTCGCTCCCCTGAGTGCTTCCACGCCGTTGACGTAGTAGAACCAGTTCTGCCGGTGGCCGGCGCGCACGCCGCTGGCGAGACCATCGATGCCTTCGACTATGTGCCCGCCGGAAACCGTGCTGATGGTGTCGTGCGCGCGCAGCAGGCTCATCACGGTCTCGTTTTCCGAGGCTTTCAACGGACCGTTGCTACGCAGCGCATGGCTGCCGAAGTCCCGGGTGACAGTCAGCTGCACGGCGGTGGGCGCTTTACCGATGCCCAAACCTCCGAGCATGAGCGTGGCGACCACGGCGCCCAACACGACCACCACTCCGGCCAGCTTCGCGCTCACGCGGACTCGCGGCTCTCGACGGCATCCTTGAGCCGGGCAAGCCGCCCGTCCCACGCAGCCTCGGCCTGAGCCAGCCAGGCCGCCGCCGGCGCGAGCGCTCCCGCTCGCAGGCGATAGCGAACCTCGCGGCCGGGGGCGGCAGCTCGCTCGACCAGGCCCGCATTGTCGAGCGCGGAGAGGTGCTTGGCGACGGCTTGGCGGGTGATCGGCAGCCGCGCGCTGAGCGCCGGCACGCTGGTTGTGCCATCGCGCAGCAGCTCCTCCACCATCAGACGCCTGGTCGGATCGGCAAGCGCCGCGAAGACGCTGCCCACCGTGTCGCTCAAGCGAGCACCAGTGCGAAGCTCGCTGCCAGTCTCGCCAACGGCAGCGCCGGCACGCTCTCGGTGACGATCACGCGCGTCGGCTGCTCGGGCGTGATCCCGGCTACCACGAGGAACTCGACGCGCGTCGCGGGCTCATCCGCCCCCGCCCACCACCACACGAGGCGATTTGGAGCGTCGAGAACCTCCACGTGGATCTCACGCTCGGGCTCATCGAGCCAGCGCTCACGGCCCTCGTCGGTGACGAGTGCCTCGAAGACCTCCTCAGGTGTGCCATCCACGTCTATCTCTCGCCGTACCGCCATGATGACCTCCATTGACAACCAATGGGTTGCTATTGTCCTTGACAACCACCTAGTTGTCGAAAGGATAGCTGAGATGCCCCTGATACCGATGGTCGTCGAGCAGAGCGCACGCGGCGAGCGCTCGTTCGACATCTACTCACGCTTGCTCAATGAGCGCATCGTATTCCTCGGCAGCCCCGTGGATGACCAGATTGCCAACCTCGTGGTCGCCCAGCTGCTGCACCTGGAGAGCGAGGACACCGACAAGGACATCTCCCTCTACATCAACTCTCCCGGCGGCGACATCACCGCTCTGTTCGCCATCTACGACACGATGAAGTACATCAAGCCCGCTGTCTCGACGTTCTGCTTCGGTCAGGCCGCGTCGGCCGCCGCGGTCCTGCTCGGCGCCGGCGCCAAGGGCAAGCGCTTCGCCTTGCCGCACGCGCGCGTGTTGTTGCACCAGCCATGGGGCGGCGTCGGGGGACAGGCCTCGGACATCGAGATCCAGGCGCGTGAGATCTTGCGCATGAAGGACATGTTGAACGACATGCTCGCCCAGGACACCGGTCAGTCAGTGGAGCGCATCACCAAGGACACGGACCGGGACTTCATCATGAGTGCCGAAGAGTGTGTGGAATATGGCCTGATCGACGAAGTTATCTCGGCTCGGCCGTAGGTACCGCGTTTCAGGGAGTGGGGATCGTAGGATGGGTCGACGGTAGGTCGGTTCGTCGGAG
>DATHLT010000069.1:0-12276 GCA_035487855.1 Solirubrobacteraceae bacterium | reverse complement strand
CTGATCGCCGTATTGCTGGTCATGGCTGCGTCGCTCGGGCTGGTCTTCGGCGGCCGTCCGCGTCTGCTGCCGCTGGCGCTCGCGCTGCTTGCAGCCGCGCTCACGTTCGGGGCGCTCGCGGTGGCGGGCGCGTCGCTGACTATGGCCTCGATTGCCGTGCTGCCAGTGCTCGTAGGGCTGGCGGTCGACTACGCGATCCAGTTCCAGGCGCGTGCTGACGAGGAGCGCGAGCGCGACACGCCGGGCTCGGCTCAGTCAGGCGAACTCGCGATTGTGCAGCGTGCGGCCGCGTTGGGCGCGCCGACGATTGCCGTTGCCGGTGCGGCCAGCGCCGCGGCGATGCTTGTGTTGCTGCTCTCGCCCGTGCCGATGGTCCGAGGCTTTGGCGTGCTGCTGGTCGTAGGAGTGGCGATCGCACTTCTATGCGCGCTCACGGTGGGAGCGGCGGCGATCTCCTTGTCGCTGCAGATGGGGCCTGGCCGCGGGAGTGGCGGGTTTGTTGCTGGAACCACGCTCGCGGCCGCATGGCGAGGCGCACGCGAACTGGTGGCGGACAACCCGCTGACGAGGTTGTTTACAAGTGCGGCGCTGGTCGGATCTGTGCGCCACCCGGGACGGGTGCTGGGCGTAGGATTGGCGTTGGCGGCACTCGGTTGGGGACTGGATACACAGACGAAGGTGCAGACCGACATCACCAAGCTGGTGCCACAAAGCCTTGGCTCATTGCAGAACCTCAACACGCTCGAGCGGATCACCGGCGTGGGCGGCGAAATCGACCTGATGATCGAAGGCAAGAACCTGGCTAAGCCGGCCGCGATCGAATGGATGACCGCCTATCAAAAGCGCGTGCTCGCGCGCTTTGGCTACACGGCCGCCAAGGGCTGCGGCACGGCGCGTCTGTGCCCAGCGTTCTCGCTACCGGACCTGTTCGCAGGACGGTCACCCGCGGGCTCCACCCACGCGGCGAAGCTCTCCCAGGATGCGGTCGACGGGTTGCTCGGCGTGATCCCCGCGTATTTCTCTCAAGACGTGATCACGCCCGATCGGCGCGTGGCGACGCTGGCGTTCGGCATCCGATTGATGAGTCTCGATGCCCAGGAGCAGCTAATTGAGCAAATGCGCTCGAGTCTGCACCCGCCGGCGGGGATGCGGGCCAGCCTCGTGGGCTTGCCGGTGCTTGCGGCTGCCTCCGGCTCGCAAGTCGCTGACCCCTGGCGGCGTCTGGAGACGCTGCTGGTTGGTCTGGTGGCCGTGGCGCTCGTGTTGCTCGTCGCCTTTCGTGGCGATCGCCGTCGCGCGCTCGTGCCGCTGGTTCCGATCGTGATGGCTACTGGCTGGTCGGCGCTGATCTTGTTCGCGGTGAGGGTGCCGCTGAACCCGATGTCGGTCACGCTCGGCGCGCTGGTGATCGCGATCTCAACCGAGTTCAGTGTGCTGCTGTCCGAGCGCCACCGCCAGGAGCGTCTTGCCGGCTACGACACGATCGAGGCGCTGCGCCGCAGCTACCGGCGCACGGGAGCGGCCGTAGCTGCATCGGGTGCGACAGCAACGATGGGCTTCGGCGTGCTAGTGCTCTCGGAAATCACGATGCTGCGCGACTTTGGCCTGGTGACGCTGATCGACTTGAGCGTCTCGCTGATAGGTGTGCTTCTGGCGCTTCCCGCCACGTTGGTGATCGCCGATGGCGCTGCTGAAGGCGATGGTCGAGATCAGCCGGTGCGCGACGATCTCAGCTCGGCGAGGCGGCGCTTGCGCGGGGTGCTTGTTCGCTCGTGAGCCGGCCCCGGTATGCGCGCCTTGTCGGACTCCTCGGACTAGTAATCGCTGCGGTCGTGGTGGTCAGCACGTTGCTGGGCCGTTCCGATGGCGCGACTGGCATTGCGCCGGGCCAGCGACTCGCGCCGTTTGCGGTGCCGCTTGCACTTGGCACGCTGCAGGGAGATGCGAACATCGCCACCCATGCACACGAAGGATCCGCCGGGAACGTACCCGCGTGCTCGGTGCGGGGGGTGCAGGTTCTGAACGTCTGCGAGCTCTATGAACAAGGGCCGGTGGTGTTGGCTCTGTTCGTGGAAGACGGGGGCTGCCCGACGGTTCTGGGCGAGATGCAGGCGTTGGTGGCGAGCTATCCGGAGGTGCACTTCGCGGCTGTGGCAATTGGTGGACAGCGAAGCCGGCTGCGCCGGCTGGTGCGTTCGCGTCATCTCAGCCTGCCGGTGGGTATCGATGCGGACGGCGCCCTGGTAAGTCTCTACAAAGTGTTCAGCTGTCCGCAGGTGAACTTTGCCTTCCCCGACGGTGTTGTGCAGAGTAAGGCGCTCTTGGGCACACCCTCGCCGGCTGCGCTCCGAGCGCGGGTCGGTCAGCTGGTGGCGGCGTCGCGGGTCCGCGACGGACAGGGGGGAGGGGCTTGAGTGGCGCTCGGGAGTCCCATCTCGGCTGGCGTACGCCGGAGGTCGAGCAGGAGCTACCCGAGCTGCAGCTGCTGGTTGGCGAGGCGGAGCATACGCGTGAGCAGCCGCTCACAGGTGCCTCTCCAGCCGACGTCCGTGAGCGTCTCGGCCAACTATCGAACCGCTTCCGCGGTGCGCGGGCGGTGTCGATCCGCCGCGAGCCGGTACCCGCCGCTTATCGGGTCTTCTTCCGTCACATTGGCCTCGAGCCAGACATTGTGCGTACCCCGATCGAGACAGCCATCATGGAGCGCATGGTGCAGGGAGGGTTTCCGTCGGGGAGCTTGCTGGAGGACGTGCTGTTAATCGCGCTGGTCGATACAAGCGTACCGGTGTGGGCGCTCGATGCGGAGTCGGTCGACGGTCAGCTGGGCATCCGCACTAGTCGCGAGGGCGAGCGGTTGGGACGTGCGGCGGATGCTCCCACTCTTCCCGTCGGGCGCCTGGTCGTAGCCGACGCTTCGAGCGCGCTTGCGATCCTGTTCGGTGAGCTGGCCCCCGGGCATGAGCCACATTCGCTCACACGCCGCCTGAAGTTGTTCTCTGTTCAGGTCGCCGGGGTGCCCAGAGTGTGCGCCGAGGAGGCCCTGTGGGCCAGTCAGGCGGCGCTGCAGCAGTAGTAATGGACGGCGGATGAAATATGTCTCGCAAAGGGAGCGCGCTGGTAAAGTTCTTTGCTCTGCGGTAGAGGAGGCGGGTGTGAACAACTTCGAGCAGTCAGTCATCGAGCGCGACGATTCAGCCCCAGGGCTAATGACAGCGTGGGGCGCTGAGCGCCTCGTCTCGCTATCCGGGAAGCACGTGGCCATCGATGCCGATGCTGAGCAAGTGGCCGAGCGTGCTGCGAGGGCCTCGCTGAGGACACAGATCGCGCGCCTGGAGCAACAGCGCTCGGCGATCGTTGGAGATCATTTCCCTCACATCTGTGCGCCCGTCGTGATTCCCGCTGGCGCCGGGTACGGCCCGGCGCTACTCGACCTGGGAGAGCTCGAGCGCTCGCGTGACAGACTCGCAGCTGCTGTGCAGGAGTTGCGTGCGCGTGTGGTTGAGCGCGTCGAGCATGAGCGCCAGGCGCACGAGCAGCTGCAGCGGATGCGGCTGGAACCGGGTCGCTACAAGTTCGCGCGCCTGCCCGTGAGGGATCTGGGCCAGGGAGTTTGTGGTGTGTGGGAGGTACGCCCGCGGCTTGGCCTGATCGGCATGCTCGCCGGCTGGTGGGAGCTCAAGCTCTCGTCAGGCTGTCCGTTACCCAGGGGGTCGCGCTCCACGCGCGGCCCCGGTTCACGGCGGTAAGCATCGCGGCGAGCGTACGACGCTGACGCTCGGTCATCGAGCCGATCGTCTTCTTCTCGGACATCGGTACCTGGGCGAGGAACTTGCGACAGCGAGTCTGTCCCCAGCGGCGCTGGCTCATCAGCAGATCCGCCACAGCCATGCTCTCGGCTTCCCACGGGCATTCGAGGATCACCTCGGCCACGTGAAGCTCACCGATCGCTACGCGCCGCTTCAACTCCGCGCGGGCGAGACGAACCTGGTTGGCTCGTTCGAGGGCGCGCATGTACTGCGGTCCGACAGGGGCGTGGGCAGGGGCAGCGGTTGCTGTCGCGTTCATTAGGCACTCTCCCGGTCATCGCCGCGAGGCTCGCGCGGGCGACGACGTGCTTGCTTGTTTTTACGGTTACGCGCCTGCCAGGCCGTGCGACATCAGCCGCGAGCTATTGCGGTTGTCCCGCCACATCGCCCCTCCCTAAGGCTTGTGTCGGGTGAACTTCGACGACGGTCTTGCAGAGCGCAGGGTGGAAGCTATGACAGGACAGGGGCACTGGTCAACAGCGCGGCATGCGCTTCGTACGCTAGAAGCGGGCTTTTTCGATCTCGCAAGGACTTGTGAAGAAGTGGACAAGTCGCTGGGCGCACATGCGCGGCGGCTTGCCCGGCACACGTGCGGTCAGCTCGGCTCGGGTCCCGGCAGCGGCCCATGCTTGGACTCGAACTCGAGCTTGACGGTGGCGAACACCTCGAGCGCTCGATCGAGCGTGGTGGTGTCGTGCGTGGCCATCACGCTCGTGCGCAGAAGCGCACCGGCGGGCGGTACCGCCGGGTGTAGCGCGCAGTTCGTGAATACCCCCCCGTCGTACAGTGCACGCCACAACAGCGCGGCCTTCCAGTCATCGCCAACGAGGATCGGGACGATCGGTGTGGCGAGCGTCTGCACTGGTGCGTCCGCTGCTGTGCTCGTGCGCACCGGCTCGCCGCTGAGCGTCCTGTAGCCGAGTGCGCGTAGGCCGTCGTCCAGATAGCGCGCGCGCTCGAGCACCGCTGCCAGCAGCGCTGGTCCTTCGTCCGAGCGGATGATTCGCAGCGCCGCCAGCGCCGCACCTAGCGCAGCAGGCACAGCCGAGGCGGTGAATAGGAAGGCGCGTGAGGAAATGCGCAGGTAGTCGATCACCTCCGCGGGCCCCGCGACGAAGCCTCCGCACGCAGCGAGCGACTTGGAGAACGTGCCCATGCGCAGATCGACGCGGTCCTCAACTCCCAAGAGCTCACACGCGCCGGCGCCGCGTGCGCCGAGTACGCCCGCGCCATGGGCTTCGTCGACCATCAGCCGCGCGCCGTAGCGAGCGCATAGCTCGGTGATGTCAACCAGCGGCGCGACGTCGCCCTCCATCGAGAAGACGCCGTCGACGACCACCAGCACGCCGCCACCGTCCTGTTCCCCGCGCTGGAGGGCACGCTCGAGCTTGTCCATGCGGTTGTGGCGGAACGGGCGCATCTTCGCCTTGGAGATCAGCGCGCCGTCGAGGATCGAGGCGTGGTCGGCAGAGTCGACGATCACGGTGTCGCCGGGACCCAGCAGCGTGCCGAGCGTGCCGACGTTGGCCTGGTGACCGGTGGTGAAAACGATCGCGTCGTCGGTCTCCATCCATTCGGTGATCTCGTGCTCGAGCTCGAGGTGCAGGGGGGTCGTGCCGTTCATTAGGCGTGACCCGGTCAGGCCCGTGCCGTAGCGATGCAGTGCATCCTCGGCGCCCTTCATCACGCGCTCGTCGCCTGTGAGCCCGAGATAGTTGTTGGAGGCGAGCATGATCCGCGGCGCGCCCTCCATCTCCACGACTGGCATCGCGGGCGACTCGACGGTGCGGAAGTACGGCATCAGGTCGGCCTCGCGCGCGGCGCGTAGCAACTCCTCACGCTCGTGGCCGCGGACCTTTGCGAAGACGTCTATCGAAGTTGGCATATAGGGTTCTCGCCCGATGGCAGTCGAGATCAGGCCCGTTGAAGGCCGCCGTGAGCTGAGCACGTTCATCAAGCTGCCGTGGCGTCTCTATCGTAACGAGCCCAACTGGGTGGCGCCGTTGCTGAGCGATCTCAGAGAACAACTCGACCAGCGTCGCAACCCGTTCTTCGAGCACGCACAGGCCCAGTATTTCCTCGCCTGGCGCGACGGGCGCGCGGTGGGGCGCATCAGCGCGCACATCGACAGCAACTTGCAGGAGTTCCAGGACAACGACTGGGGGTTGTGGGGATTCTTTGAGTGCGAGAACGACTCGGAGGCTGCTCGTGGGCTACTGGACGCGGCCGAGCAATGGCTGCGAGCACATGGCGCGGGCACGATGATCGGCCCGATGAGCTTCACCACTAACGATGAGGCTGGGTTGATGGTCGAGGGCTTCGAGCATCCGCCGTTGATCCTCAATCCTTGGCACCACCGCTACTACCAGTCCCTGCTGGAGGACGAAGTCGGTCTCAACAAGGTGATGGATCTGTACATGTGGAGCCTGCATATCACTGGGCGTGACAAGGTCCACGCGGCGATCTGGGATGTTGCCGCGAAGGTCGAGTCTGAGCACGGGATCGTGTGTCGCAACTTCCGTAAGAAGGATCTCGAGGTGGAGGTTGGGCGCTTCCTGGAGGTCTACAACGCCGCGTGGGAACGCAACTGGGGCTTTGTGCCTTTGACCGAGCGTGAGGTGCGTCATTACGCCAAGAAGCTGAAGCCGATCCTTGATGAGAACTGGGCGATGGTGGCCGAAAAGAAGGACACCGGCGAGGTCGTGGGCGCGGCACTGACGCTGCCCGACTACAACCAGGTGCTGGCCAAGTTGCGCCCGCGCGGACGGCTGTTGCCGTTCGGCTGGCTGACGGCACTGCGCGAGCGCGGCAAGATCGAGGCGGTGTACGTGTTCGCGTTGGGTGTCAAGCCCGCCTATCAACACACCGGCGTGGCGGCGCGCTTCTACCAGATGCATTTCGACGCAGCCGAACGCACCCCCCAGAAGGGTGGCGAGATGGGCTGGATCTTGGAGGTCAACAAGTCCATGAACCGCGCGATGGAAGGAATGGGCGGCGAGATCAAGCGCCGCTATCGGGTGTACGAGCGGGCCCTATAACAGGCTCGCGCAGCTGTCGAATCGGCCCGCCCGCCCCGCCGTCTACACTTGGTTGGATGAGCGATTCCGCGCAGCCGTCAGCCCCGCCAGAGATGGTTGCGGACGCTGGCGAGGGCGAGGAGGTGGACGGGCTCCCGGTGTTGGCAGGGCAGCCGCAAGTGCTCGGCGAGTCAGCGGCCGCGGGTGTTCTACCTGGTGAGTGGCGCCCCGGTGCTGCTGTGCTGCCGGCGGTCCAGGCGGCGGCGGTTGCAGCCGGAGGGTTCGTCGCGGGAGCGGCTGTTGTCGGGCTGATGCACCATCGCCAGCGACGCTCGGCGGCGCTCACAAAGGGCCGCAAGAGTGTGCGTGAGCTCAGCCGGCGCGGTACGGGTCGCAGCGGCAAGACGGGTGAGGTAGCTCAGATCGTGGGCAGCCGTTCGTTTCTGGTGGACGTGCATCTACTCGGTGGCTCGGGGGGCAATCGCTGAGCGTCGCCGCGCGTGACCGGCAGGTCGAGTTGCGTGTACAAGTCGCGCCAGCCGGCCCGTTTCAGCTGCCGCGCATGAACGGCGCTGACGGGATGCTGCGTCGCCGCGCGGGTGTGCTCGAACGACTGCTTCACCACGGCGATTCGCCAGTTGCTGTCAGGGTCGCGATGACAACGGGCGGGGACGTGCTGTTTGGTGCATACGCGGCCAGCGATGATGCCTGTGCTTACGGTGTCGAGCGGATGCGCTTCGCCCTCGGCGTGGACGAGGATCTACGACCGTTCCTGCGTCGCTACGCGCAGGATCCGCTGATCGGACGTTCGTTGCGTGGGCGGCCGTGGCTGCGGGTTAGCCGTCGGCCGGAGCCCTTTGAGGCGCTCGTGTGGGCGATCACCGAGCAGCTGATCGAGTACGAGCGAGCGGCAGCGATACAGCGGCGCCTGGTGGCCGCGCTGGGGCGCGGTTGGGTGGGCGGCGATGGGATCGGCAGTGGCTTGCGCGACCTGCCGACGGCGGCTTTGCTCGCGGGTACGCCACCCGCATTGCTGCAGTCCTTCGACCTGGGGGCCGCACGTGCAGTTACCCTGGTGCGGGCGGCGCGCGAGGTCGCGCGGGGCCGCATCGACCTCCGCGACCACGATTACGAGCGCGCCTGGCTAAGGCTGCGCGCGCTCTCTGGCATCGGTTCGTGGACTGTGGAGATGCTGGCTCTGCACGGGCAGGGCCGCGACGATCAAGTGCCAGCGAGTGACCTCGGGCTGCGCAAGCTCGCTGGTCGGGTGCTCAGTGGCGGCGATCCCCGTGCGTTCGCCGAGGAGCAACAGGTTCGAGAGCTGTTCGAGCCATATGGCCAGTGGGCGGGTCTTGCTGCCTGCCATCTGTTGTCGGAGCACGCCTCGGCGGTCAGGATCCGAAAAACACGAGCCGGGCACCAAGCGGCGCCCGGCTCGATCACTGGCGAGACGAAAGCGAGAACTGGACCTTGCGAGCCGTGCATGGCTCACCCCTGAGGTCCAGCTTCACGCTAACTAATCATGCACTTCTGACAGCGTTCTAGCAACTTGAAAATCCAATACTTGACTTTCGAGTAACAGATGACTCAATTTGTCTCACTAAGATGTGTTGCTGATGAGATTGGGCGCACGTCGGGATGGGAACGAGGACTGCCGAGGTTGGGCAATTTGTAGGGCCATGACTCGACGCCGGCGCCCGAAGCAGCGGGCCGCGTCCCGGATCTCGTGGATAGGTATGCGGCCAGTCGCTCGGCGGTCCTTTTTGTGCGCAGGACTGCCATCGTGGGCTTCGCCAACGTACCCATGGTGTCCAGTAGCGGTTGTGCCGGGGGCGATGCGCCCGGAGCGGAGGCTGCAGGGGTGGAAAGATAGAAGCTCGTCATCGCGGCTACGATCAGCGCGTGGCGCGCGCCGTCCGGCAGCGACTCCGCTCCTTGCACCGCGCGCGCCGCAATCCAGCCAAGACGGCTCGCCGCTTCGGCGGGAGAGGCGTAGTGGTCGATCAAGTTGTGGTGGCCGTGCTCGAGATCCTTGGTCCGGTCAACGAGGCTGTCCAGCAGGACGTGCAGGGCGCTGATCCAGGGAGCGTAGGCCTGATGCGTGGCTGCTGTCTCGGCCGCGCTGAGGTTCGGTTTCGCGGCGGCGGCGATCAGGGCGAACACGGTCATCGAGGACGCGCCGCCGGCGGCCGCCTCCCACCAACGCAAGCCGCTGCTCGGCGGGGTCACCGCGGCGCCCCACTGCGCAAGTGCTTGTGGGGTCCCGTCGGTGGCCTCTTCGTGGTTGAGGCTCTGGTAGGCGACGATCGTGCTGGCTGCATCCAGCGCCGGCTGGGCGACGGTCGGGTAAGAGGGCAGCGTGTGTAGCGCGGCTCGGCACGTTTGCACCAGCGCTCTCATATAGCCGTTGTCGCGACCACTCGCGGAATGTTCGTAGTAGTCGGGGTGCTCGCTGTCGGGGTCGAGTGCTCTCAGTAGCGCGAGGTGCAACTGGCGACCATTTGCGACCGGGTCGTGGCTGGGCTGCTCGGCGAGTGTGTCGACGTAGTCATATGTAGTCTGGAAGGCGACGACCGCGCGGACGACACGGGCGCGATAGGCGCGCGGAACGAGCACGGCGTACGCGGCAGCGCCCTCGTAATTGCCGCGCTCGCCCCCCTGCGTGATGAGTGCCAGGCGGCGCAAGACGGGGTCCGGTATCTGACGTGCGCGCTCATGCCAGTGGCGCAGCTCTCGTCCCAACAGCGGGAATACGCCGAGCCAGTATCGGGAGGCGGCACCGGTGAACGTGCTCGCCAGCGACAGGTGACTCTGCCGCACGGACGCAACCACTAGAACAGTTTCGTCTGCTTGAGCACCGATACATAGTCACTCCTGAAGGCTCTCGCGCGCTGGGGCGCGTGCCGCAGCCAGTCCGGGCAGCGCGATAACGGCAAGCGAGATCGCCGCAAGCAGCGCGAGCGTGAGCAGTACCTCTCCCAGCCCCGTCTGGAACGGCGCCGGGAAGCCGGTCTCCATCCGCAGCCAGCGACTGGCGAGCGCGTGGCCGTAGATGCCGGCGACAGCGCCGACCATGCAGCCAATGCCAAGCACGATCACGCTCTCCAGCAGCAAGGCCCGCCACAGTTGTCCGGTGTCGTAGCCCTGGATCTTCAGGGACGCCAGTCGCGCTCGCCGTTGCCAGATGCTCGCGCTGAGCGCCGCCGCGACCGCGAGCGCGGCGGCGATCAAGAGCAGCGAGGAGATTTCACTGAGCGCGCTCAGTCCTTGGCGCGCATTTTCGTCGTACTGTTCTTCGCGTTCGTGCAATGTCTGCACGCCCAGGCCAGGGCGACCCGCGAGCGCTCGCGTGACCGCGCGCCGGCCGGCCGTTTCGCTCACCCCTGGGGCGAGGGCGACCTCAAGTGCAGAAGGCTCGGCAGTCTGCCAGTAACGGCGGTAATCGTCTGTGTTCAGGATGATGGCCCCCGGCGACCAGCCAAGGTTGGTCGTGATCGCTGCGACTCGCAGCGGCGCGGTGCCGGCCGGCGTGGGCAGCGCGAGCGTACTGCCCACGTCGAGTTGGTGTTCTTCGGCGAATGCGCCCGAGATCGTCGCCCATCCGCCTTCGCGTAGTAGCTGCGTCGCTCGCGTCGCATCGCCCTTCAAGATCTGGCTGGCTGGGATCATGACGCGGTCGGTGGAGGGCCTGGCGATGATCCATAGGCGTCGTCTGCCGACGTCTAGATACCCACCTTGGTAGACATGCACTGCTGCGACACCGGGGGCGCGTGCGACGGCTTGGATGGCGCCACTGTTCGTGAACGCATTTGTTGTGAGGTCGTTGCCGCCGGTCGTCACCCACAGGTCTGCCGTGCTGAGGTATTCGTTGAAACTGGCGTCCAGGCCGTGGACGAGGTCGCTGCGGGCTCCGCCGATCGCGACGCTGCCGTAGACAGCGAGGGCGGCGATTCCCGCCAGTGCGACGGAGCGTGTGGTCACGGCTCGAAGCTCCGAGACGACGATGATCAGCGAGCTGCTCCGTACCCGTTCCCCCGCCCAGCGCAGCATTCTTGCGACGCCGGCGAACAGGCCGGGGACCATCAGCAGGATCGCCAGCGCGAGTGCCATGCCGCCCACGATCGTCAGGCTTGCGGAAAGCACCACCAGCGCTGTGATGAGCACGATCAGCGTGCAGCCGCAGACCGCGAGCTTCCAAGCGCTGTTTGGAGCGAGTGCCTCGCTACCGCCTGAGCGGTCACGGAGTACCGCATCCGTCGCGCGGCTTGGCCGCAGGTCGAGTGCTGGCGACAGCGAGGCCAGGGTGGTTGCCAGCACACCGCACCCAACGGCCAGCAGGATCGTGCTGACGTGCAGGGTCTCGTGGCTGCCGATTGGAAAGGCGGTCGATAGATATGTGGGAATGCGATGCAGGGATGCGTGGGAGATGACGTCGCCAAGCACGATGCCGACGACTGAGCCAGCCACTCCCAGCACGGCGGCTTGAAACGCGAGCAGGACGAGGATTTGGCGCCAGTCGTATCCCTGCATCCGCAGGGTTGCTACGAAACGGCGCCGCTCGGGCACCGTCAACAACATCGCGTTGAGTGCCAGCAGGAAGCCGACCATAATGCTGATCGCCGCGAACAGCTCAGTCGACTGGTCGTTTGGCTTAACGGCCTCTTCGAGTAGGCGCAGCTCGTTGTCGGCTGGCACGACGTTCAGGCGTCCGGCGGCGAGGGTATGTAGCTCACGTGAGACCAGTTGGTCTTGGCCGGGTCGTGGCTCGACGAGAACCTGCGTGATCAGTCCCCGCATGCCCGTCAGCATCTGGGCACTGGCGAGCAGTGTCACGGCGATCGGGCTCGAGGCCAGTGCTCCGAACGTCGCGTTTTTGAGCACTCCGCCCACGATGTAGCGCTGTGCCGTGCCGGCCGCCAGCACCGTGACCGTGTCGTTGGGGCTGACACCGAGCGCGCTGGCCACGCTCTCGGGGAGCAGCAGCCCACCGGTGAAGCTGAACCCGGCTGAGAGCCCCAGGTCGCGGGCGCCGAAGCTGTCTAGATCTGCGACCGACGCGGTCACACCGAGCAGTTGTAAGGGCTGGCGTCCGCGTGGCCCGACCAGGGCGACGTTCTCGCGAAGCGCTGGCGCTGCTACGCGCACGCCCGGCAGCCGCCGAATCATGCTGCCAAGGCGTTGGGGAAAGCCGCTCGATGAGCGTGCCGTCAGCTCTAGCCGAGCGGAGCCAATGAGCTGGTGCACGACTTCCTCGGCCGCGCCGGTGATGCTGGCGTTCGCAACGAGGACGCCGAGGACGAGCGCAACGCCGACCGCGATACCGCTGCCCGCAAGTAGCTCCTGGACTGCGTGAGAGCGCAGGCGCGTGCGGTACAGATGCACCAGCATGCCCAAACGTACCCCCGCAATCGACGGGTTCAGGGGTTTCTTCACGGCGAGGTCGTAGCCTGCTC
>DATHLT010000068.1:0-2316 GCA_035487855.1 Solirubrobacteraceae bacterium | reverse complement strand
GCTCGATGGTTCGCCGGGCCCGCGGTGGGAACGATCACGTCGCGCTCGATCCGCTTGCGCAGCTCTTTCTCGGCCTGTGCGCGCGTCAGCCCGTCGGCGGTGCCCTGGGTGCGCTTGAGTCCGAGCTTGCGCTTCACGCGGGCACCGCCCGACCACCATGAGCCATACCAGCTGACGCGCCCGGCCTTGTCGGCGACCTCGAAAAGGCGCCCGCTGCCGTACGAGCGCCTACCTGCCATCTCGCATCGGCCACGGATCGAGGGGAAGGGGAGCTTGTGGCATCACAGCTCCTGATTCTCCGCAAGCCACCGTTCGAGCATCGGGCGCGTGAAGCGGATGTGCCGCCCGACCCGCAGGCATGGCATCCGGCGGTCGCGCACCGCTTCGTAGACCCAGCTCGGCTTGACCGCCAGCAGCCGGGCGGCCTCTGTCGGCGAGAGGAGCGGCCCGTCGGCGAGCATAGCGGGCCGCTCCGGGGCGAGCGGAGATGCTGATATGGGGACGTGGGTATGCCTCACTACGGTTAATGACTGTGTAGGTTCGGGGTGTCTGTTGGGCCTGTGTGGGTTTGGCAGGCCGGCTGCGATGTAGCGGAGCCCGTAGGGCGTAGCGGATTCGCAGCCGCGTGGTGGCGTCCGGGGCCCTCGTGAGGGTGTGGGCGACGGCGGGATGACTCGGTTATTGACTGGCCGCAAGTGCCTTCTCGCGGATTCGTCTCCCGCCGCCGCTCACGGACGCCGTCGTGACTTCATAGAAGCCTGGACATCACTCGACACAGTTCTGTCCGGCGGCCTCCACATCACCCAGCTAAACCCGAGAGATGAGGAGAATTCATGATCGCAGCAGGCGTGGACACACACAAAGACGAGCACGTCGCCGTAGCTCTTGACGGGCTTGGACAGGTCCTCGGCGAGCTCGCGGTGCCGGCCAGCCAGGCCGGCTACCAGCAGCTCACGACATGGCTGGAGGGCCTCGGTGAGGATCCGCGGGCCGGGGTCGAGGGCACCGGCAGCTATGGCGCGGCGCTGACCGAACACCTGCAGAACATGGGTATACCGGTGTTCGAGGTTGAGCGTCCGCGGCGGCGTGATCGTCGTAGCGGCAAGTCGGACTCGATCGACGCGCTCCTGGCAGCCAAGAGAGTGCTCGCTGGTGATGGCCTGTCGACGCCGAGAAGATCAGGCGAGCGCAGAGCACTGCAAACGCTCCTCAGCGCCTACCAGTCGTGCGTAGGTGAGCGCACCCGGCTCTACAACCAGCTGCACGCACTACACGCCACCGCGCCGGCCGCGCTTCGCGAACGCGTCGGGCGGGGCGGTGGAGCCACCCTCGCCCGGCGTCTGACCCGGATGCGCAACCAGCCAGACGCGAGCGTGCAGGAGACGACGATCCTCGCGGTACTGCGTGATCTTACGCGTCGCATCAAAGCCACGAGCGAGACCGTCGATCGCTACAAGAGCGAGATCACGGATCTCGTCCGCGTATTGCACCCGACGCTGCTCGAGCAGCCAGGAGTCGGGCCGATCACCGCCGCGAAGCTCCTGACATGCGACGCCGCGCGCTTCAAGAACGAGGCCGCGTTCGCACGCACCAACGGCACCGCGCCGATCCCGGCCTCATCCGGCCAGACCATCCGCCACAGGCTCAACCGCGGAGGCGACCGCCAAGTCAACGCCGCGATCCACATGATCGCCCTCAGCCGCTCAATACACCACCCCGAAACACAGACATATCTCGCCCGCAGAACCAGCGAGGGAAAGACCAAACGCGAAGCCATGCGAGCCCTCAAGCGCCACCTCTCACGAACCCTCTACAAGCAACTCGTCCACCAGCCCTTGACTTCATAGAAGCATCCGCGAGATCGCCAAAACGGACATCCACTTTTTCGCGAGCCCCCACGGCCTGCGTCCCAAGAGGGCTGCTACGCCGCCACTCCGCCCAGGACTGCGCCCAGCCCGCAGCCACCGTCAGGCAGCCCGGCAACGCGCCGTCCTCTGGCGACACCGAGCGAGAGCCAGGGCGCCAGTCCTATCAACAGCATCACCTGGGGGCGATGGATCGCCGAGCAGTCAGACCGGCGCCGCGGCAGCACGAGGCGAGGCCAGAACCCCTCACGGCGCTCTTGAGGTGGCGGCCGGGTGGCCGCTGCTACGTGCACCCGAGGCGTCGGGCTGCGCCCTCCTTGTCAACCACGGTCTCGGCGTCTCGACACGGGTCGTTGGCCCAGAGCCCTATACGCCGGCGGGGGGCCGTAGGCCCGGGTACAATCGGCGCGCTATGCGTGCGTTGGCGCCTTCCGCGCTGGGTGGGACGGCC
>DATHLT010000067.1:0-2205 GCA_035487855.1 Solirubrobacteraceae bacterium | reverse complement strand
CGTTTGGAGCGCGCGTGCGCTTCCTCGCACAGGTCGAGAACCCCCTGTTCGGTATCAACCTCCAGAACGCCCACCGCGATCACCTCCTGTCCGCGTCCAATCTCTGGAGCGAGCCGCGCTGCGGCAGCTTCGACGCCGGTGAGGAAGTGACCTTCCGCATCCGCTTCGAGAACGTGCTCGCACCCGACCGCTACTACGTGACCCCGGCGGTCGCGCGCCACGGCGGCGCGTGGATCGACCGTCGGGAGCGCATGATCTCGATCGTCGTCACGGGCACGCAGAGCACCGACGCGCTGCTCGAGCTCCCCTACGAGATGGTGATCGAGCGCGGCACTCCCCACGCCGCCGACGCCCGGCTCCTCCGATGAGCGCGCCGACCGCCAACCAACCGGAGATGCTCGCCGATTGGAGCCCGAGCCAGCTCGAGGGACTCGGAGCTCCGATCAAGGGGCCGTCGGCCCTAGGGTCCGACCCGAAGCGTCTGTGGCACCTCACGTGGGCCTTGTCAAAGACGGAGTTCAAGCTCGCGTTCTTTGGCTCCGCGCTCGGCTACCTGTGGCAGCTGATGCGCCCGCTGCTGCTGTTCGGCGTGATCTATCTCGTTGTGAGCCGCTCGAAACTCCTCTCCGGCAGCAAGGACCCCTACTTTGCGACGTCGCTGCTGCTGGGCGTCGTGCTGTTCAACTTCTTCGCCGAATCGACCTCCGGCGGCGTCAGCTGCCTGGTGGACCGTGAGAACCTCGTGCGCAAGATCGAGTTCCCGCGGCTCGCCGTGCCCGTCTCGATCGTGCTCACAGCGCTCATGAACCTGTCGCTCAACCTGATCCCGGTTGTCGTCTTCCTGCTAGCCGCCGGCGGCTCCCCGCAGTGGAGCTGGCTCGAGATGCCGCTGCTCGTGCTCGCGCTGGCCCTCTTCTGCGCCGGGCTCGGCATGATCCTGTCGGTGGCCTACGTGCGCTACCGCGACGTTCGCCCGATCTGGGAAGTGGTCCAGCAGATGACCTTCTATGCGTCGGGGATCTTCATTCCGATCCTCACGCTCGGATCGATCACCGTGTTGGGCGGGCACTTCAATCTCGGTCAGGTGCTGATGACCAACCCCTTCGCCGCGATCCTCGAGCAGGCGCGGCACGCGTTCGTCAGCCACGACTATCCAACGGCGGCCAGCGCGATCGGCGGCTACGGCCTGCTGATGATCCCGATCGCGATCGGGATCGGGGCGCTCGTCGGCGGCTTCCTGCTGTTCGACCGAGAAGCGCCGCGGGTGGCCGAGCAGCTGTGACGGCGCCGCTGCGCGTCGCCTTCGTCGGTCAGGGCGTCTACTTCCGCCAGTGCGCGCTCGAGCATGCCGTGGCGGATCTCGAGCCGGCCTTCCTGGACTTCCGCTCAGGCGCCGCGGCAGCGCCGCTGCTCGGGAGCCTGCAGGAGCTGGACCCGGACGTGGTGCTCGTGTTTCGGCCCGAGATCATCCCCGCGGGCCTGTTCGATTCGCTGCGCGCGGTCACCGTCGGCTATCTGACCGAGCCGCTGCCGCGGGCAGTCGGGTCCGAACACCCTGACCTGCAAGCACGCATGAAGTGGCTCGAGCAGGTGGATGCCGGGAACTTCGATCGCGTCGTGTCCTTCGATCCACTGATCGCCGAGACAGCCGCCAGCGTGCTGCCCGTGTGGCGTTCGCTGCCGATACCCGTGGCCGACAGCCTCTACATGGATGTGCGCGAGCGCACGCACCCGCCGCGGCTGCTGTTCGTCGGACGCTCCACAGAGCACCGTGAGCGGCTGCTCG
This sequence comes from Solirubrobacteraceae bacterium, assembly GCA_035487855.1. Classification (GTDB taxonomy): domain Bacteria; phylum Actinomycetota; class Thermoleophilia; order Solirubrobacterales; family Solirubrobacteraceae; genus Palsa-744. The sequence continues at coordinate 419 of DATHLT010000067.1, read as the reverse complement.
GACCGGTCAAGCACTCGCATCCGATCGTGCACATCGGCCACGGCCTCTACGACAAGCCTTTGATGCGCTTCCTGCGCAGCGCAGACGTCCAGTTGAACCTCCACAACAACCCCTATCCCAGCTTCGAGAACCGCGTCTGCATCGCCCTCGCCGCCGGTCATCTCGTCGTCTCCGAGCCGCTGAGCCCGAGCCACGAGCTGCGCCCCGGGATCGACTACCTGGAGGTGGATGGGCCGCAGCCGCTGCTGGAGCTCGTCGAGGAGCTGGCCGTGACGCCGGGCGCATACGCCGACGTGCAGGCTGCCGGACGCCGACAGGCCGAGCGCTTTCGTGCCTCGAATGTGTACCCACCGCTGCTTCGCGACGCCGTCAGCGATGTCGCAGACAACGGCAGCAGCCGTAGACGCGGGTAGGGTCCG
>DATHLT010000066.1:0-6012 GCA_035487855.1 Solirubrobacteraceae bacterium | reverse complement strand
TGCGCCGGCAGGGCGCCCACCGAATCACGGCCCTGGTCGCGCACGACGACGAGGTCGCGTCGGCGTTCTGTGAGTCCGCGGGCTACCCGCAAGACCACCTGATAGGCCGCCGCGTGCGCAGCCTGTAGCGGGGGAAGGCCGCTCAGCCTAGCTGAGCTCCTCCACCAGCGCCACCGCCGCGCCGCTCTCGCGCGGAGCCAGGCTCGCGATCTCCTCGATCGCCGGCGGACGCACGCGCAGCAGCACCGCCGCGGCGAGCGCCCCCAGGACGCTGAGCCCGGCCGACACGGCGAACGCCACGCGGAAGCCGCTGCTGAGCGCCGACGGGCCGGAGGCGCCGAGCAGCAGGTCCGCGCGCGTGCGCGACGCGGCGATCGTGCTCAGCACGGCCAGGCCGAGGGCGCCACCGATCAGACGCGAGGTGTTGAGCATGCCCGAAGCGAGGCCGCTCTCCCTGGCGGGGACGCCCGCGACGGCGGCGATCGTCGCCGGCACGAGCGACAGACCGAGGCCCATACCGGCGAGCAACCCGCCGGGGAGCACGTCCGCGACGTAGCTGCCGCCGCTGTGCACGCCGGTCAGCAGGTACAGGCCGACCGCGGCCACCAGCATGCCGCCAGTCAGCACGAGGCGCTCGCCGAAGCGCGCGACGAGGCGCGGCGCGAGCGTGCTCGTGATCATGATCGCGAGCGTCATCGGCAGGAAGCGCAGCCCCGTCTGCAGCGGGTCGTAGTGGAGCACCTGCTGCAGGTACAACGACAGGAAGAACCAGATCGCGAAGACAGCCGCGTAGAGCAGGAACATGATCAGGTTGGCCGCGCGCAGCCGCGCCATCGAGAACACCCGCAGCGGCATCAACGGCGCCTGCGCGAGCCTGCCCTCGACGAACACGAACGCCGCCAGCAGCACCGCTCCGAGCGCCAGCGGCGCGATCACCCCGGTCGCGCCCCAGCCGAGCGTGTCGGTGCGCACGATCCCGTAGACGAGCGCTGTCAGACCGCCGGTGACCAGCAGCGCACCCGTCGCGTCGAAGTGGCGGGCCGCGGACTCCGCGCGCCCCTCGGGGATCAGGCCGCGCGAGAGCACGATCACGACGATCGCGATCGGCACGTTGACGAGGAAGATCGCCGGCCAGCTGAATGCCTGCGTGAGGATGCCGCCGAGCAGCACGCCGAGCGAGCCGCCGAGGCCGCCCATCGCGCCCCACACGCCCAGCGCGCGGCTGCGCTCGCGGCCCTCCGCGAACGACGTCGCGATGATCGCGAGGCTCGCCGGCGAGATCACTGCGCCACCGATGCCCTGCAGCGCGCGGGCGCCGATCAACAGCGAGCGCGAGTCGGCGAACGCGCACGCGAGCGAGGCGAGCGCGAACAGCGCGGTCCCCGCGAGGAACACGCGCCGGCGTCCAAGCAGGTCCGCAGCGCGCCCGCCCAGCAGCAGGAAGCCCGCGAAGGTGAGCGTGTACGCGTTGACCACCCACTGCAGTCCCGTCGTCGAGAAGCCCAGGCCGTCGCGGATCGACGGCAGCGCGACGTTCACGATCGAGACGTCCAGGATGACCATCAGCTGCGCCAGGCAGACGAGCACCAGCAGCATCCCCTTGCGCGGCCTGACGGCCGTGCGCTCGCTCATCGGCAGCCCTGGCCGGCCGGGCGCGGTGCCCTGCTCGCCGCCACGAGGGTTCTGGGTCAAGGTCGCTGCCATCTGCGTTATCCTTCGTCCGTAAGTACGACGACCATCGTACCATATTGTTCGATGATCGTCGTACAATTGAGGAGATGAGCACGTACCACCCCCCACGCGAGGACCTCGCCCTGCCGGCGGTGCTGCACGCCCTCAGCGACCCGCAGCGCCTGCGGATCGTGCGCGAGCTGAGTCGCGACCCCGAGCCGCGCCCGTGCGGCAGCTTCCTGCTCGACGTGAGCAAGTCCACCAAGACCCACCACTTCCGCGTTCTGCGGGAGGCCGGCGTGATCACACAGCGGGTCCTCGGCACCTCGAAGCTCACGTCCCTGCGACGCGAGGATCTCGATCAGCGCTTCCCCGGCCTGCTCGACGCGGTGCTCGCGTCTGCCGAGACGCCCGTCGCCGTGCCGGCGTAGGCGCAGCGAGGCGCGCACGGAGCGATGGACGCGTCGTCATCGCGCCCGCCACGGTGGCTGCGGTGCGAGGCGTTCGGCGCTACGCTCGAACGAAGGCATAGCTGCGAGTGGAAGGGAGCAGGGATGAGCGAGGCAGTGCAGGTACAGAGCGAAGTCGTGCAGATGCAGATCGAGGACGGCGTGGCGCTGTTGACGCTCAACCGTCCGGATCGCCTGAACGCGTGGACGGCGGAGATGGAGCACGCGTACTTCGCAATGCTCGAGCAGTGCGCGGATGACGAAGACGTGCGCGTGATCGTCGTCACAGGGGCCGGCCGCGGTTTCTGCGCGGGCGCCGACATGCAGCAGCTGCAGGCGCTCGGCGACGGCACGCTGAGCGCGTCCGCTGAGGAGCACGAGCGCCGGCCGCAGACGTTCGCGCTGTCGATCCCCAAGCCGATCATCGCCGCCGTCAACGGCGCGTGCGCCGGGATCGGCCTGGTGCAGGCGCTGATGTGCGACATCCGCTTCGCCGCCGAGGGCGCGAAGCTGACGACCGCGTTCGCGCGCCGCGGGCTCGTCGCGGAGCACGGCATCTCGTGGATCCTGCCGCGGCTGATCGGGCCGGCACGTGCGCTCGACCTGCTGCTCTCCGGGCGCGTCGTGTTCGCCGAAGAGGCCGCCACGCTCGGCCTCGTAAACCGCGTGCTCGCCCCCGACAGGCTGCTCGACGCGGCGCTCGACTACGCGCACGAGCTCGTCGTCAACTGCTCGCCGGCGAGCATGGCGACGATCAAGCAGCAAGTCTACGCCGACCTGCAGCGCGACCTCCCCAGCGCGCTGGCCGAGGCCGACAAGGCGATGCTCGCGTCGTTCACCGCGCCGGACTTCGTCGAGGGAGTCACCAGCTTCGTCGAGCGGCGCGACCCGCGCTTCCCCGCGCTTGGCTCGGCTTAACCCTCCGGACGACAAAACCCCCGCAAGGGCTTGCGCCCTCGGCGCGCGATGTATAACATCCTGATTAGCGATGACTGACATCTCGATTGATAGCGCCCAAGCAACCGACGATCTCCTCCGTGCGCTTGGCGAACAGCTCGCGGCACAGAGTGAGTACTTCACCATCGCCGTGGTGGGCGCTCTGCACTGCGCGCGCTGGAGCTTGTCTCTCGTGCCACGAGAGATGTAGACGTCCTCGCGATCGTCGACGGCGAAGAGCTCATGTCAGCGCAGCCGCCTCCTGCTGCTCTGGCTGGCGCTGCGCACACGGTGGCCCGTGACTTCGGACTGTCCGAGGACTGGCCCAATCCAGGGCCCACCTCGCTGCTTGATCTCGGGCTGCCCGAAGGCTTCTTCGAACGTGCGCAGCACCGCCACTATGGCCCCGGGCTGGCGGTGCTGTTCGCATCGCGTGTCGACCAGATCCACCTCGGGATCGCCGATGGAAATCTCGACGCTTAGAGATCAGCTCATCGACCAACTCATCCCGTTTGCCTGGAACGAGTGGGCACAAATGGGGCTGTCCGCCACTGCCCATAGCCGCAGCCGGTGGGCGCAAGATCCAGAGGCGCTCATCGCCTTTTCGCTGGATGTCGCTCGATCCGAACCCCGCCTGTTTGATGAGCTGATGGATTGGATCCTCACCAATGAATCGCTCCTCAGCGTACGACGCCTACGAGTCATGTGCATCGATAGGCCTCGATTGAACGTCGCCTTCCACTGTCGTCGATACACCGGATAGAGAACAACTGGAAGATTGTCGGCAGATCCGAGCTTTACAACGACGCCGCCTGAGGCCATGTACGTCAAGAACAGTGCAATTACTATCCCGATGGCCCCCAATCGCGCCGAAATTCAAGACTAGCAAGTAAGCGGCTCCAACCAACAGCACAGCAACAAGACATATCCCGATCAAGACCAGCCAAAAGGTGATATCTAGAACAATGGAGAGAACTTGTGAAACGGCCGACCTCACGGGAGACAGCCAACTTGTCAACCTACTCCGCCCCGCCGCCAGATCAACTACCGCCCCTCTCCCATTCGCCCGGATGCGGACCGAGGCTTGATCGTCCACATCCAAGGCAGCCGGCTTGTTTAGGCCGAGGCGTCGATCTCGCCGATCATCTCGTCGACGAGGGCTGCGGCGTCCTCGACGGTCTGGATCTCGAAGTGCGTCTCGCGGACCATCGCTCGGTAGGGCTCACGCCAGGACTCATACACCGTCACCGTCGGCGGCCAGGGATGCTTGTTGCGGGACTCGAAGATCCGTATGCATGAATCTCGCACGCGACGGAGGTCCGCCTCGGTGAGCAAGCCACGGAGCAACAGCAGGTCCATCAGGTCGCGAAAGCGATCGTTGTCCGGACCCGTCATGAAGCGCTCGGTGCAGGCGTGCAGCTTCTGGGCGATCTGGTAGCCGGGCGCGACCACGGGCACCGACTCTGGCTCGGGCACACCGAGCTGTGAGACCCGCAGCGGCTCTGCGCGCTCAATCTCCAGAACGTCGGGGGCCTCGACAGGCGCGACCTCGAGCGGGACTTGTGCCCAGCGCCGGCCGCGGTAGTCGATGATCAGCTGCAGGCGCTGGGTGCTGGTCTGCTTGATCTCCTCGGGCTCCGTTCGCGCGAGCGTGAAGCCGCCGACCGGCTGGCGGATTGCGTCGTCGAGCTGGTCCAGCCAGGCGTCGAAACGAGCCCTGAACACCGCATCGAGATCCTTTGTCGCACGGGCGCGCAACCCGAGCCTCAGCTCTATCATCACGCCGCCCTTGATCAGGAAGAGGGGTGCGCCGTGCTCGTCGCGAGCGCGCTCGAGTGCCTGCGCGGCGACCATGTAGGAGACCTGGCGGATGACTCGCTCGGGCAGCTGGCCGGTCTCCTGTGCATAGGTCGCAATCCATTTGTGGAGCACGTTCACGCTGTGCGCCGGCTTGTCCTTGGGGAAGCTCAATTGGTGGGGACGGCCTGCGCCCGTTCGAGCTCGACGGCCTCGGCGCGGGTGATCGAGCCGCGCCGGCGAGCAGTTTCGATCGCCTGCTCGATCAGCCCGTGCCTGATGTGAGCTTCGATGCCGTCCAGGATCGCGCGTCGCGGCGTCACCACGGGGATGCCTTCGTGGCGGGTGAGGTTGAGCGGTCGCAGCGTACGGTGGTGGAGCCGGTACACGTCCGGCGGTACGCGGGTCACTCGGTAGCCGGCTGGCACGGTGATGTCTATGTGCGCCGGGTTGACGTCGCATAGGTCGTGCAGCGCAAGCGCGCTGGCATGCGAGATCAAGCCGTGGGCGCGATGCGGCCATAGGACGGCCTGCATGTATTGGTCGAGCGCAGTGCTGGGCATCGCCGGGAAGCGGTAGAGGCCACGCTCGACGCGTTCTGCAACGCCACGTGCGGCCATCTGCGGAAGCCTGCTCTTGGCGAAGCCCAGCTCGACCGCCTGCTCTGCGGTGACGTAGCCGTATTGCTCGGTCGCCAGCTCGAACAGGGTGTTGTACACGCGCCCCGGCATCTCGCACATTATACTGCTTTTTGCGAAACTATCTGTGGAGCGTCGTCGTGGAACACGCTTTCGGCAAACACCCCGCCAAAGGCGAGGTCGGGGCGTAGACAGCTTACGTGTTGAGCTTTTTCGGCAGCTCCCACATCGTCCAGATCGGGAGCTCGAACTGGTTTACGTACGCTCCCATCAGGGGCCGGTCGAGGACCACAGCGGCGTTGGTCACCGAATGGCACGCATCCTCATCCCCGATCTCCTTCGCCAGGCGCTCAGCATGCGTATCCAAGAAAAGCGAAGCATAAACCAGCGCTACCGCGACGGCTGCAAATAGGTTGCGGCACTAAAGCCCGATATAGCGAGCGTAAACCGCTATAATGCTCGCCATATCATGCCTAAAATTGAAAATCGCGCCCCACGCCCGATCGCACGGGCCGAGCGGC
>DATHLT010000065.1:0-8255 GCA_035487855.1 Solirubrobacteraceae bacterium | reverse complement strand
CGCTCGTAGGGGATCTCCACGCCGCCGATTACAAGCCTGCGCCCGCCAGCAAAGCGATGCGAGTCGAAGCCGATCCCGACGAGGTTCATCGTCCGCCGGCGTCCCCAGATGCAGCCGGCGACTGGCTCACGCGGTCACTGGCGCCAATCGGCTCCAGATGCCGCTGTCGGCCCTCGAATACGCACAGCTCGTATACACCCACGGCGTCCAACTCCGCCAAGGCCCGCTCATAATCAGCACCCACGTCCTCGGGGCGATGAGCGTCGCTTGATAGCGCCACCGGCACTCCCGCTTCAACACACATCTCGAGAAACGCACGCGCTGGATAAAGCTCGCCGGCGGGCTTTCGCAGCCCCGCGGTGGACATCTCCACGGCGATGCCACCTTCGGCGATGCCTTCGACCGCGGGCTCGTAATACCGGCGCAGGTCGCCTCGTGGGGTGCGCCTCGCGTCCCCCCAATACTTCACCAGGTCAGGGTGCGCAGCGATGTCGAACAGTCCGCTGCGCGCCGCATCACCGATCGCCTGGAAGTAGCGCTTCCACACCTCCTCCGGGCTGGCACTGCGCGAGTCCCACACACTGTATTCGTCCATGTCCACCGCGCCGTCGCGCATGAAGTGAACGGAGCCGACCACGTAGTCAAAGTCACGCACCTCGAGTAGGTTGGCCATGCGGTCTTCGGCACCAGGAACGAAGTCCGCCTCGATGCCGAGGCGCAGGTCGGTGTGTTCGCGCACAAACGCACAGTATTCGTCGATGTCGTCGTGGGCGAATGTCTCCCAGAAGGGGTGGCTCCAGACGTCGAGCGCCTGCACGAAGCGGTACACGTGTTCTGAGACGCCCAACTCAGCGATCCCTCGCTCGTTGGCCGCAGCGCGGTAGCGCTCGAAGTTCGCGGACGTGTGGTACTCGGCGACGGTCGAGTTGCCGCCGTCTGGTCGCAGGTGGAGGTGGTAGTCGGTGAGCATCGGATGCGGCTGCGATTCAAGCAGGATTCACGAGGACTTCCGCTGCGCGGATGTGAAAGTGCTGCGCTCGCCGAGCAATAGCTCCGCAAGGCGTAGATCCAGAGGGGTCGTCACCTTGAGGTTCTCATCGCTGGCTTTCACCACGAGCACCTTGCCTCCCCCGCGCTCGACCAGCCATGCGTCGTCGGTGGCTTGGGCGAGCTCGTCCGGACCGGCAGCAAGGGCCTGCTCAAGCGCTCCGCGGCGGAACACCTGTGGGGTCTGCACCGCCCACAGCTCGCTGCGGTCGAGCGTCTCACGCACCGCCCCGGCCAAGTCCACCCTCTTGACGGTGTCGGTGACGGGCATCGCGGCAATCGCCGCATGGGCATCAGGGTCATGCTCCAACGCCGCGATCACGGTCTCGGCCAACGCGGGTGTCAACAATGGACGCGCCGCATCGTGCACGAGCACCAGATCGTCGCTCCCCGTGGCCTTGAGGGCGACGGCCAGCGCCTTGCCTACAGACTCTGAGCGCGACGCCCCGCCATCCACGAACAGCATGCCGGCGACGGACTCCACACCATGTGCCGGATGGGTGCCAGGCGGCATCGCTACGACGATCTGCTCAATCGCGCTTACCTGCCCGAGCGCATCGATGCTCCATTGCAGCAGCGGACGGCCAACCAGCTCGACGAGCGCCTTGGGTTGGTTTGCACCCAGGCGCTCGCCGCTACCAGCGGCCACGATCAAAGCGACGATCATCGTCTGGGGCGCTCGCGCACGCGGCAACCGCTGTGCCGCGTGCGCGAAAGCCTCGCTACTTGGCTCCGGCCGCCGCCATCTGGTGGTCGGCTGAGTCTGAGAGCAACTCGTCCAGGTAGCTCTCGGCCTCGTCCTCATCCTTGTCGAGCGCGTACATCAGCTCGGAGGCGAGGATCTTCTTGGTACGTGTGAACATCTGCTTCTCACCGGTCGACAGACCCTTCTCGTTCTCGCGCAGCGAGAGGTTGCGTACAACCTCGGCAAGCTCGTAGATGTCGCCCGTCTTGATCTTGTCGCGGTTGTGCTTGAACCGGCGGTTCCAGTTCTTGGGCATCTCCGAGACGTCGTCGCGCAGGACGTCGAGCACCTTCTTGACGGTTTCCTCGTCGATGACCCTGCGCAGGCCCGCAAGGGCCGCGTTCTCGGTGGGAACACGCACGGTCATGTCGTTGTGGAGGATCTTGATGGTCAAGTACTCGCGGCGTTCGCCGAGGATCTCCATCTCCTCCTTCTTGAGGACCTTCCCCGCGCCATGATGGGGATAGACGACGTGGTCTCCGAGCTCGAACTCGATGTACTCGACTTCGCGGGTGACCTCGAGCTCATCCGTGAGCGTTGCTTCTTCAGTTGCTTGTGCGGGAATGGTGTCCTCCTTTGTTGCGACCGACCTGATGGCGGCCCTTGTTCAAGTCTGTAGGTAGCGATCCACGAGGTTCAGCTCCTGCAGCCGGCGCAGGCCCTCGCGAATGTCCTTCGCCCGAATCTCCCCCACCCCATCGACCGCCTCCAGCTCTGCGTCGGACGCGGCCAGCAGCTCATCCAAGCCACCGAACTCGGTGACGATCTGTGTGACTGCGAGCCTCGGCAGTCTGGGAATGCGACCGAGCACGCGGTAGCCACGCGGCGAGACTGGGTAGTCGAGCGTGTTCAGCTTGCGGTCGTAGCCGAGCAGCTCTGCCAGCCGGCCGAAGTCGAGCAGATCCTGGTGAACGAGGCGCCCAATCTCCTCGAGCGCACCGGCGAAAGCCTCGTCGGAATAGCTGGAGAGGTAGTCGCGCACCAGCGCCGCCTTCTCGGCTGCGGCACCGACCATCGTCTCCTCCAGCTGCATCTCGATCAGCCGCCCCTCGCTACCGAGCTCGACGATGTAGCGCTCGATCTCAACTGCCATGCGTGTCACCAGCTCGGAGCGCTGCAACACCGTCAGCACGTCGTGCAAGGTCGTGCCGCCCTCGAACTCGAGCGCCGTCAGGCGTGTGGAGACCTGATCCAGGCGTGTGCGGAACTTGTCCAGAGTCGCCAGTGCCTGGTTTGCCTTGGCGAGCACAATCGGGATGTCCTCGAGGATGTACTTCATGCCGTCGACGTACACCGACACAACCTCGCGACGCTGTGAGATGGCGATAACGAGCGCCTCCGTCTGCTTGGAGACGCGCTCCGCAGTGCGGTGACGTGTGCCCGTCTCATGCGAGAGGATCGTCGGATCGGGCATCAACTGGACGTTCGCCATCGTAATCTTGGTGGCGTTCGCGTTGAGGATGATCGCCCCGTCCATCTTTGCGATCTGGTAGAGGAACGCGGGCGTGTAGTCGATCTCGAGCTTGATCCCACCGGAGTTCAGGAAGCTCAGGTCTTCGGGCTCGCCGATCACGATCAGACCGCCTGTCCGCGCGTGCAGGATGCTCTCGATGCCCTCGCGAAGGGCAGTGCCGGGCGCGATCATCTCCAGCGCCCTCATCAACCCCGGATCCGGTCTTACCTCATTGTCTAGGTCTTCGCCGGATCTTGGTGCCACAATCCCCCATTCTAGGGCATTTAGCAATCCGTTAGCGCCTCGTACATTGGGCGCACACCGTTCCAGCGCCTAAAGATCCGGGGAGTCCGTACCGGCTGTGATCGCTCAGCAGGCGCGTGCGGCCGGCTCGGGAGCCGGCCGTAGAGCTCGCTTGGCACTCGGCGACCTACGATCCTCGACGTTCGCAAGCGCTGCCGCAGCAGGCTCTGAGATCGTCCGTGGACGGTCGTCGTGGGGACCTGCCGGCAGTGCTGCCGCCAATGCAGCGCGCAATGTCGGCACCTCGCATGCCGAGCGTCCACTCTCCGCCGGGGCGATCACTTCCTCGAGACCGTGCTTGGCTGCCTCTTCCAGGCGACGCTCTGGGTGTCCCACCCAGCGCAGCTCACCGGTCAGCCCAAGCTCACCAAAGCATGCTCGCGGTGTCCCCCGCAATGACACCCCACGGCTGGCGCTCGCCACCGCCAGCGCGACCGCTAGATCGCAGCCGGGCTCATCCACGCGCACGCCGCCGACGACGTTGACGAACACGTCCGCACCACCGGTGCGGACGTGACCATGACGGGCGAGGATCGCCAGCACCAGCGCCAGCCGGTTGCGGTCGAGCCCGGAGACCACCCGGCGCGGCTGCTCGAGCTCGGAGGGAGCCACGAGCGCCTGCACCTCCACGAGCAGCGGCCGCGAACCCTCCATCGCCGCGAGCACAACGCTGCCGGGGGCTCGTGTCGCCTCGGCCACGAACCTCGCGGAGGCATCCAGCACCTCGACAAGACCGCCCTGGCGCATCTCGAACAGACCCGCCTCGTTGGTTGATCCAAAGCGGTTCTTGAGTACGCGAAGCTCGCGATAGGGGCGCTCACGCTCGCCCTCAAACTGAAGCACGCAGTCGACGAGATGCTCGAGCACGCGGGGGCCTGCCAGCGCACCGTCCTTGGTCACGTGGCCGACGAGGATGACCGCGATGCCGCGCGCCTTGGCGAGCTCCATGATCCTCGCGGCGACCTCGCGCACCTGCCCGACTGAGCCCGGCGCACCGGAAAGGTCGGCCGCACGCAGCGTCTGCACCGAGTCGATCACACACGCCTGCGGCGCCTGCTCGGCGAGCGTGTCGAGGACGACGTCGAGGTCCGTCTCGGCGAGGATCGGAACGTCGAGCGCCGGGCGAACGGATCCCGATCCGAGCCGCTCCGCGCGCAGTCTCACCTGCTCGGCCGACTCCTCGCCACTGACGTAAAGCGTCCGTTGACCGGCCTGCTGCAGGTGCCCCAGCACCATGTTCGTGAGCGTTGACTTGCCGATCCCAGGCGAGCCTCCCAGCAGCACGAGCGAGCCCGGAACGAGCCCGCCGCCAAGCACTCGATCGAGCTCGCCGATGCCCGTGGACATGCGCTTGACAGCCGTTGCTCCGACCTCTCTCAGAGCCACCAGGCGCGGTCTCGGGGCCGCGACGCTGTCGCCGCCTGAGCGCCGTGGGCCGCGACCTACACTGGCACGCGACTCCGTGCGCGTGGCGGGGCGCAAGCGCTCCTCGACGAGCGTGTTCCATGCCTCGCATCCGGGGCACTGCCCGTGCCACTGCGCCGACTGAAAGCCGCACTGGGAGCATACGTGGATGGTTGTCCTGGCCATCGCATCAGCGTATGCCTCGGTGGGGACGCTTCTGTGGCGGGTACAGGGGAGGCGCGACTCATTCGCAGCCGATGCTGGCGCTCCGGCGCTCATAAAGCACTACGTCACGCCAGCGCCCGTCGGGCATCTGACCGATCCGCTTGGTGATGCCCACGAGTCTGAAGTCGGCGCTTTCATGCAGCGCAATGGAGGCAGTGTTCTCAGGGAAGATGCCCGCCCTGAGCGTCCAGAAGCCCTCGCGCTCGGATGTCTCGATCAGGGCATCCAGTAGCGCGCGTCCGACGCCGCGGCGAGCACACGCCGGGTCCACATAGATGCTTACCTCGCCGACCCCTCGATACACGGGTCGGCTGGATGTCGGGCTGAGCGCCGCCCACCCGAGCAGCTGACCATCGCCGTCGCGGGCAGCGATTGCTGGATATCGAGCGCGTGCAGGCGCCCAGTCCTCCCACGCGGGCGCCTTGGACTCGAAGGTCGCGTTGCCACCGGCGATCCCTGCCTCATACACACGCGCAACCGCCTCCCAGTCCTCGGCGCTCAGCGGCGAGAGGCGAATCTGCTCGAGTGCCCGCCGTGCGGTGCTCAGGTCACTGCCCGCGCTACTGATCGTCGGGCTCGCCGAGCTCCGATGCGTCGCCGTCGGCCTGGCCCTCGCCGTCAGCGATGTCCTCGCCACTGGCTCCTTCAGCGCCGACGCCAACAGGCGTCTTCTGCTTCTTGGGCTTGACGATCGACAGGCGCACCTCGCCCTCATCGTCGCCCTCGGCCGGGTCGACCACCACGGTTGCGCCGGGCATCAGCTGCTCGCGCAGCACGAAGTCAGCAAGCGGGTCCTCGATGTAGCGCTGGATCGCGCGGCGCAGCGGTCGCGCGCCCATCGCCGGATCCCAACCCTTGTCGACGAGAAGGTCCTTGGCAGGCTCGGTCAGCTCGAGCTGCAGCTCGCGTTCGGCCATCGACTCGCGGATCCGCAGCAACAGCAGCTCGACGATCTGCTTGATCTCCTCCTTTTGCAGCTTGTGGAAGACGATCACGTCGTCGATGCGGTTGAGGAACTCAGGCCGGAAGACCTTCTTCAGCTCACCCATGATGCGGTTCTTCATGTCGTCGTAGGTGATGCCCGTCTCGTCGTCGGAGACCGCGAAACCGAGCGGCGTGTTGCGTGCGATCTCGGCAGCGCCGATGTTCGAGGTCATGATCACGATCGCGTGGCGGAAGTCGACCGTGCGCCCTTGCGCATCGGTCAAGCGCCCGTCCTCGAGGATCTGCAGCAGGATGTTGAACACGTCCGGGTGCGCCTTCTCGATCTCGTCGAGCAGCAGCACGCTGTAGGGCTTGCGCCTGATCGCCTCGGTCAGCTGGCCGCCCTCGTCGTAGCCAATGTAGCCGGGAGGCGAGCCGACCAGACGGGAGACGGCGTGCTTCTCCATGTACTCGGACATGTCAATCCTGATCAGCGCCTCGTCGTCACCGAACAGGAACTCGGCCAGGGTCCGTGCGAGCTCGGTCTTGCCCACGCCGGAGGGGCCCAGGAAGATGAACGAGCCGGTCGGGCGCTTGGGGTCCTTCAGACCGGCACGCGAGCGGCGGATCGCCTTGGAGATGACCTCGATCGCAGGGTGCTGGCCGATCACGCGCTTGTGCAGTTCGTCCTCCATGCGCATCAGCTTCTGTGTCTCGGCCTCGGTCAGCTTGAACACGGGGATGCCGGTCCACATCGAGACGATGTCCGCGATCTCCTCTTCGCCGATCGAAGGGCGCTCACCGGACTCGCCCGATTCCCATGCCTGCTCGAGCTCGCGTTTCTTATTCGTCAGCTTGCGCTCCTTGTCGCGCAGCGCCGCAGCCTTCTCAAACTCCTGAGCCTCGATCGCGGCCTCCTTCTCGCGGCGCGTGGCCTCGACTTCGCCCTCGAGCTCGCGGTTGGCCGGCGGTGAGGTCATCGACTTGATGCGCATCCGCGAGGCGGCCTCGTCGATCAGGTCGATTGCCTTGTCGGGCAGGAAGCGGTCGGAGATGTAGCGGCTCGCCAGTTCACCGGCCGCGCGTAGCGCCTCGTCGGTGATCTGCACCTTGTGGTGCTGCTCGTAGCGGTCGCGCAGACCCCGGAGGATCTCCACCGTCTGGTCGATCGTCGGCTCCTCCACGGTGATCTTCTGGAAGCGGCGCTCGAGTGCCGAGTCGCGCTCCAGGTACTTGCGGTACTCGTCGAGCGTCGTCGCGCCGATCGTCTGCTGCTCGCCGCGGGCGAGCGCCGGCTTGAGGATCGAGGCGGCGTCGATCGCGCCCTCGGCAGCGCCCGCGCCGACGAGGTTGTGAAGCTCGTCGATGAAGAGGATGATGTCACCGCGCTGGGTGATCTCCTTCATCACCTTCTTCAGGCGCTCCTCGAACTCGCCGCGGTACTTCGAGCCGGCGACCAGCGCCGCGAGATCCAGCGTGTAGATCTGCTTGTTCTTCAGCAGCTCGGGCACCTCGGAGCTCGTGATGCGTTGGGCCAGGCCCTCAACCACCGCGGTCTTGCCCACGCCCGGCTCGCCCACCAGCACGGGGTTGTTCTTGGTACGCCGCGAGAGGATCTGCATGATCCGCTCGATCTCGGTCTCGCGCCCTACGCAGGGGTCGAGCTTGCCCTCCGCGGCCAGCTTGGTCAGGTTGCGCCCGAACTGGTCAAGCAGCTTCGAGGACTTCTTGCCCTCGCCGGATGAGCCCGTGCCCGCACCGGCAGCTGCACCACCGGACTGGCCCTGGCGGCGCCCACCGGGCCCGGAAAGCATGCGGATTACCTCGTTGCGAATCTTCTCCGAGTCGGCGTCGAAGTCGAGCAGGATGCGCGCGGCGACCCCCTCGTTCTCGCGGACGAGGCCGAGCAGGATGTGCTCGGTGCCAATGTAGTTGTGACCCAGGCTCAGCGCCTCGCGCAGCGCGAGCTCGAGCACCTTCTTCGCGCGCGGCGTGAACGGGATCTGCCCGGAGGTGACCTCCTCGCCGGAGCCGACGATGCGCACCACCTGCGCGCGCACGCGCTCAACGGTTATGTCCAGGCTCTCGAGCACCCGGGCGGCCAAGCCCTCCTCCTCGCGCAACAGTCCCAGGAGGATGTGCTCGGTGCCGATG
>DATHLT010000064.1:0-18532 GCA_035487855.1 Solirubrobacteraceae bacterium | reverse complement strand
ACGGCCTGCCCAACAACCAACAACGCGAGCTGCCCATAGGACGACCCGCCCAGGTTCACATAACCCAGTTCGCCGCCCAGCCACCCACACCCACCCCACCTGAACAGTCACACATTTGCGGGGCTTTCCCCCATGTTCGCTGCCCTTCGCAGTACTTGAACCCAATCGGGGAGACAGGATTTGAACCTGCGACCGCCCGGCCCCCAGCATAAATCCGAGTCCGTCGATAGGCATGCCCGACCCGGGTCAAGCAGGGTAGCGGCGGGGCTAGGTTCGAAAAGTTTGGTACCCCATTGGTACCCTGGCTCCGATTTGGCCGCCCAGCCAGCCTGCCAAAAACCGGCCATTTGCAGGCACTTCAAGAGGGGTGAGCGACGGGATTCGAACCCGCGGCCGCCTGGACCACAACCAGGAGCTCTACCAGCTGAGCTACGCCCACCACGTGACGCGAGATGAAAGTCTAGCGTCGAGTCAGGCCAGCTCTCCACTCGCCCTGCGCATTGCCCTTTCGGCGAGCGCGAGACTGTCGCTGGGGGCAAGTCCTGGCGACCCTGCCGCGGCGACTCGCCAAGCCTCTAGCAGCGCCATTGGATCGGGACCAAGCAGTGCCGCTAGCTGCACACCCAGCGCTACAGGGTCACTGAGCGCAGCTGCAATTGTGGGCGCATCAGCGGCAGGCGCTGCAGCTTCGGGCACGGCAGCAGCCGGCCGGGCAGCTTCAGGCACAGCAGGTGCACGCGCACCAGCTGCGGGCGCGACAGCCGGCATGCCAGCTGCGACAGCGCCCTGCATGGCCTGCTTTGCAGCGTCCAACACCTGCTGGGTGACGTCCTCGCTTCGACGCTGTGCGGAGCGCCAGCCGCGACCCATGCTCAGTTCCGTGACGTCGAGCTTTGGCCCCTCGAGGATGGTCAGTTTGGCGAGATGCGGGCTCCATTTGCGTTCGCCCATGTCGACGACCTGTTCGCGCACCCACGGCTGCACAATCGCAGCGAGATCCTGCTCGCTCAGGTTGAAGCGCCAAGCGCTGTGCGGGAAGTGGCGCAGCTCTAGGTGGTACATCCGCCAGAGGCTTGCAGGTTCGCCGCCTCGCTGCCAAGCCGTGCGCGCATTATCTCGACAGCCTGCGGGTTGGAGTCGATTAGCACGTAGCGGCGTCCCAGCGCTGCAGCAACGGCTCCCAGCGTGCCGCTGCCGGCAAAGAAGTCAAGGCACCAATCCCCCGGGCGGGTGGATGCCTGCACGATGCGACGCAAGATGCCTTCCGGCTTCTGCGTGGGGTAGCCGGTCTTCTCACGACCGCTCGTGGGCACGATCGTGTGCCACCACACGTCCGTCGGGAGCTTGCCCCTGGCGGCCTTCTCAGGTGTCACCAGGCCCGGCGCCATGTACGGCTCGCGGTCGACCTCCTGCGAGTCGAAGAAGTAGTGGACCGGATCCTTCACATACACGAGGATCGTGTCGTGCTTGGACGGCCAGCGGCGTTTGCTGCGACCGCCGTAGTCGTACGCCCAGATGATCTCGTTCAGAAAGCAGTCGCGCCCAAAGATCTCATCGAGCAGCAGCTTGCAATGGTGGGCCTCGCGGTAGTCGATGTGGAAGTACAGCGTCCCCTCCCGGGCGAGCAGTCGGTGTGCCTGCTCAAGGCGTGGCGCAAGGAAGTCCAGGTAGTCCTCGAAGGAGTCCTTGTAACTGGAGTGTGCAAGCACGCTCGTCCGGTAGCGCCGACCCTGGAAGCCCATGTGCTGGCCGTCGTCGTCGCGCACCGCCGCGAGCGTCTTTCGCGCCTGCACCTTGCCCGTGTTGAACGGCGGATCGATGTACACAAGCTGGAAGGACTCATTCGCGAACGCAGGCAGCAACTCCAGGTTCTCCCCCAGCAGGATCTGGTCGATCGCGGATGCACTGGTCGTAGCGCTCACCCCGGAGAGACTACGTTCGTCGCCCGATGGAGCTCAGCCACGATGGAGCCCCCGCTGGAGCCCCCCCCCGCTGGAGCGCTCACTCCCACTGGAGCTCAACCCACTGATACCTGCCGCCACACAGCGCCTGCCACTGCGAAGTAGGGACCGTGCGGAGCGTCGCTTGTGAGCCAGCGCCCGCCGGTGTGAGGAAGATCGCATCGAGCACCGCCGAGCTGAGTTCGCCCGGGCCAAGCCCCGCGCTCGTGCGCGTGAGCGTGAGGCTGTGCGTTCCCGCCGAGAGCAGCAGCGGCACCGGTGGGATGGTGTCTGGGACGAGCGAGTTGCCGCTCAGCTGCCCCGAGATCGACGCGATCTCGCGACCATCCACTGCTAGCCGCACGGTAGGCATGAGCTCGCCCTGCAACCACACCTCCCAGCGCCTGCCCATAGGGATCGTGAAGCGGGCATGCAACGTCCCCGGCTGCCCCATGACGAGCGCTCGACGCTCATGCCCCCAGGCGGCGGGGTGCGCAGAGCGCCTGAGGGGAATACGCACGATTGTGGGCGCCCGGGAGGCTGTAAGGAGAGTTGGAGTGCTGGTTGTAGCCGATCGCGCAAGATGTTCCATCGCGTAGCATTGTGCGCTGGCGGATCCTCCGAGTGGGAGGTGCTCCGATGCAGCAGGCACTCCTTTGCGCCGCCCCCACACCTGGTAGTAGCGACCCTGCCACAGCAGGCGGTAGGCGGCCGGCGGTCGGCTTGAAAGTGGGTCGGCACGGGTGACTATTAGCGGATACGCAAGCAGTGCCGTGGGCGAGACCCGATCGAGATCGACCGGCTGACCGTAGCCTCCCGCGGCCGCAGCGAGAGCGGCAGGCGGGTAGACGAAGTCGGGCCCGCCCACGTCGAGGTTACGCAGCTCATACATCGAGTATTCGTCGAAGTCCGTGAACAGCGCGGGCCCCTTGCCGGCAAATCGCGCGTCCAGCGATGCGAGCTCTTCGTAGCGTGCTGTCGGCGCGAGATCCGAGGCGCGGTACTGCATCGCGTCGGACACCACCACGCCACCCACAAGCGCCAGCGCAAGCAACCCGGCAGCCGCCAGCGAGATACCGCGACGAGGCGCCGTGCGCAGCGCGCCCACCCCTCCCCACGCCAGCAGCACCACCACCGGCGAGGTGAGCATCAGCGTCTTGGCGCTTCCCCAAGTGGTCACCCAGTGGCCGATCGCAAGCCACGCGAGCAGCATCAACCCAATCCATGCGATCAGCGCATACGCACGGATTCGCAGCAGATTGACGGCACCTAGAACCGCAGCCAGCAGCGTGACGAGGATCAACACATGGGTAAACGTGAGCGCGCTGCCTACAGGAGCGAGCTTGTAGCTGCCGTTCAGCCACACCCCGAGAACCTGCTCAGCGCGCAACGGGCTGTGCAGGTTGCCAGAGTTGCTGGTGGAGGCGATCGCATTGGCAACCTTCAACGAGCCGGACAAATCGACCCAGGTGGGCCACGCCGCGATCAGCGCTGCGAGCATCCCCACGCCAACCAGTGACGCGATTCGCCACCCCTCTCCAACCTGCCTAACCCGTCGCGAGAGATCTTTCGCGGACACGACCACCAGCACCGCCACTGCGACGAGCACCCAGGCGCCGAAAGCCACCCCCAGCGCGGAGACGCCGGCGCCAGCTACCAGCGCAAACGGGATCGCAGCGGTGGCACATGCGTGAAGCCAGCTGCGGTGGGCGACCACGAGCGCTCCCAGCCCAAGGATCATCGACAGCGCGGTGATCTCCTTGACCGAGCCGAACAGCGCGTACGCGTACACGAGCGCCGGCACGACCGCGGTGAGCGCGGCGAGCGCTGCCCACAGCCCCCGCAGGCGCATCCGTTGCGCGAGCAGCCACGCCGGTCCGGCGGCGCTGGCGAGCATGAACGCGTTGAACGGCTGGAACGCCCAGATCAACGGCAGCCCCGGCAGGAAGGCGCTACCGCCGAACAGCGTGTCCGCCCCCGATGGGTAGCTGGTGTTGTAGTAGTCGTTGATGAACTGCCCGTAGGAGTTGCGCAGGTCGAGGTGCGTGTAGTGCTGGCCATGACTGATCAGGAAGTCCGCGCCGATCAGATGCACAGCGGAGTCCGACAGCGCCATGAACGAGGACATCGTGGTGCGACCTGCGAGCAACACCGGCGCGAGTGCCAGCACATACGCGAGCACGCACGCAACTGCCGGCCAGGGCCGGTGGCCGATGCGTCGCGCGAAGCTGCCAGCCCTCCCCCACCCACACATGAATCCAGCGATCGCAAACGCCGCTATCAGGTACGGCGTAGCGGGCGCCAGCGGGTAGGCGTACGTGCTCAGCTGCGAGAGCGCGATCAGAGCGGCAGCGCCAACCGTCAGCAGCAGCGCGCCCGGCAGCCAGCCGCCGCTGAGGCGATCGACGAGCAGCCCCGCACCCACACAGAGCGCCGCTAGCACGCACGGATAGAGCAGCGCAGTGGCGATGAACATCAGCGCCTCAGCTGGATTCGAACCAGCCGCCGTTGGAACGGCAGACACCGTGGAGGCGAGCGGCGCAATGCTACATAGCGCCCGCTTCCGCCCCTAAGCACACAACCCCTAGACTCACCGTGAACTGGGTAAGGAGGGTCGTTGAGCGTCACTCCAGGCAGTGCAGTACCAGCAGCTTCCGTAGAGCATATTCCGCAGGCGTCAACCCGACGGCTGGTGTTCACAGGCCTGTTGCTGGTAATGCTGATGGCGGCGCTCGATCAGACGATCGTGGCGACGGCGCTACCGACGATCGTGGGCGACCTCGGCGGGCTCAGCCACATCTCGTGGGTTGTGACGGCGTATCTGCTCGCGCAAACAGCGGTGACACCGTTGTACGGAAAGCTCGGCGACATGTACGGGCGCAAGGTCGTCCTACAGGTTGGTCTGGTGGTATTCCTCATCGGCTCCGCGCTGTGCGGGCTCAGCCAGAGCCTGGATCAGCTGATCGCGTTCCGTGCGCTGCAGGGACTGGGCGGCGGCGGGCTGATGGTCAGTGCACAGGCCGCGATTGGCGACGTGGTGCCGCCAAGCGAACGCGGCCGCTACACGGGCCTGTTCGGCGCAGTGTTCGGCCTGGCGAGTGTCGCAGGACCGCTGTTGGGCGGCTTTCTTACCGATCACTTGAGCTGGCGCTGGATCTTCTATGTGAACCTGCCGATCGGCGTACTCGCGCTGTTCGTGCTGGCGGCGACGCTGCCGTCGGTCTCTGAGCGCGTGCACCACGTGGTGGACTACCTGGGCACGCTGCTGTTGGCGGCCGGGTTGAGCGCGATCGTGCTGGCGACGTCGCTGGGCGGAAACTCCTACGCGTGGGGCTCGCCCGTGATCGTCGCGATGGCAGTCGGAGGGGTGCTCTCGCTGGTGGCCTTTGTATTCGCCGAGCGCCGTGCAGCGGAGGCGGTGCTGCCGCTGAGGCTGCTCAGGAACAACGTGTTCTCCGTGACGAGCGCGGTGGGCTTCGTGGTCGGCTTTGCGCTGTTCGGCGCGGTCACCTACCTACCGCTATTCCTGCAAGTGGTCAAGGGTGCGAGCCCCACGGGCTCCGGCTTGCAACTGCTGCCGCTGATGGGAGGCCTCTTGATCACGTCGATCGGCTCAGGACAGCTGATCACGCGCACAGGCCGCTACAAGCCGTTCCCGATCGCCGGCACCGCGGTGATGACGCTCGGACTGTTCTTGCTGTCCACGCTTGACCCAGCCAGCGGCCAGGTGGAGATCTTCGGATTCATGTTCGTGCTGGGACTGGGCCTGGGCCTGGTGATGCAGGTGCTCGTGTTGGCGGTGCAGAACGCGGTGAGCTACTCCGACCTGGGCGTGGCCACCTCCGGCGCCACCCTGTTTCGTTCGATCGGCGGGTCGCTCGGCACAGCGGCCCTGGGCGCGATCTTCTCCAACCGCCTGAGCAGCCAGCTGACGAGCGTCCTGCCCGCCGGCAAGGCGAGCTCATCGCACGCAGCAGGCACGATCAGCGCCAAGGCGATCGCGAAACTGCCCACAGCGCTGCGCAACGGCTACCTGCACGCGTTTACAGACTCGCTCAGCACCGTGTTCGAGGTAGCGGCGGCGGTGGCTGTCGTGGCCTTCGTGCTCTCGTGGTTCATCCGCCAATTGCCGCTGCGCGACTCCGTTTCGACGGGCGACATGGGCGACACGTTCGCGACCCCGCGCGACACCGACTCGCTGGCGGTGATCGTCAACAAGATCGGCCAGCTCGACCGGCGTCAGGGCGCGCGCGAGCTCGTCCAACGCGTAGCCGCCCGAGCCGGAGTCGACCTCGATCCGGCGGCCTGTTGGCTGTTGGCGCGGCTGAGCACGAATCCTTCTATGCAACTGGAGGATCTCGCTCGGCGCTCGCAGGTGCCAATCGCGAGGCTGCGTGAGGCCAGAAACACGCTGTGCGACCGTCACCTGATCGTTGCAGGCGACGGCGGCCGGCCCGGACTGGAGCTGACGGGAGCGGGGCAGGCAGTCCTCGCGCAGCTCTCCACGACCGGCGCACAGCGATTGTCCGAGCTGCTCGAGGACTGGCGTCCCCACGACCACCCCGATCTGGCGCGCCTGATCGCAACGCTCGCCCATGACTTCTTCATCGACGCCTCGGCGCTGCGAGGCATCGCGGCAAAGCCGGAAGCTCACGCCGGCGCAGCGAGTGCCCCCGGCTAGATTCGAACTAGCGACCCTCGGATTAGAAGTCCGATGCTCTATCCAACTGAGCTACGGGGGCGGGTCCAGATCTGCAACATGGTGCCCTACTTAGACGCGCTTGAACAGAAATCTGTAAAAGTTGCATCCATGAGCCCAGTAGAGAGCGACGAAGATCTGACCCGTAAGCAGCGCCGCGAGCAGGCGCGTGCCGATCGCAAGGCGATGGAGGAGGCTGCGGCCGCGGCCATCGTGCGCCGCAACCGCTTGACCCAACTCGGCGTCGTTGGCGCGATCGTGGTGGTGGCGGTAGTTGTGATCCTGATCGCCACCAGCGGCGGCTCCAAAGCCCCGCCCAAGGTCAACAGCCCTGTGGCGAAAGGCAACGACGCGGCGGTAGCGCAACTGCTCACCGGCATTCCCCAGAGCGGGAACGTCCTCGGCAATCCAACAGCGCCGATAACGCTCCAGTACTTCGGCGACCTCGAGTGCCCGATCTGCGCGAAATTCACGCTCGGCTCGCTGCCAACCGTCATCCCGAAGTGGGTGCGCACAGGCAAGCTGAAGATCGAATATCGCTCCCTGTCCACAGCCACCGGTAACGCCGAAGCAAGCGGCGCTGAGCCCAAGGAAATCTTTAAGGACCAGCAGGTAGCGGCGCTGGCGGCAGGCAAGCAGAACAAAGCCTGGGACTTCATCGAGACCTTCTACCACGAGCAGGGAGAAGAGGACACGGGCTACGTAACCGAAAAGTTCATCCAGGAAATCGCCAAGCAGGTACCCGGTCTGAACCTGTCGACCTGGACGGCCGATCGCAGCGACCCCCTACTAACAACGCAGGTGACAGCCACAGACGCACAGGCGGCCAACAACAACGGCTTCACCGGCACACCGTCCTTCCTCATCGGCCGCACCGGCGGCGCGATGAGCAAGCTCGAATACACCAACCCTGAAGACCCCACGTTCATCAACGAAGCCGTCGAAAAACTCCTGAAGGAATAGGTGGGGAGCCATGAGCTCACGAGCCCTGAGGATCACGCTGATCGTGCTCACGCTCCTCGGGCTCGCAGTGGCCAGCTACGTAACCTACGTCCACTACGCGGGGATCAAGCCCGCGTGTACATCGGGCGAAAGCTGCACGAAGGTACAGACCTCGCGCTACGCAGAGCTCGAGGGCGTGCCGGTGGCGCTGATCGGCCTCATCGGATACGTGGCGATCCTCCTGACCTTGCTGGCCCCTGACGGTGAGAACACGAGGTTTGCGCTCGCCGGCCTGACGGTTGGCGGCTTCGCCTTCAGCGCCTACCTGACCTACCGCGAGCTCTTCTCCATCCACGCAATCTGCGAGGAGTGCGCCTCGAGCGCGGTGATCATGACGATCATGATGTGCTTGGCGGTGTGGCGCTTCCTGCGTGGCGAGGCGCCGCCTGGATTGGCCGCAACCTCAGCGGCTGGGCAGAGCGCCGCGCCTGACCCCGCCGCACCTCTCAGCAGCGCTTCCTGACACGAGGCCACAGCACCAGCCGCGCCCGTCTGGGAGTCGGGTATCTATCCTGGCCAATCCGTCCAGTGGCGGCTGCCCGGTCCGGGCAATAGTGCCGCGGAAGCCGACGTGATCAGCAAGCATGGCTTCCCACGCGACGAGCACCCAGGCCCACGCGAGCATCGAATCGACGCTCGGCGGCGAGGCGCGTATCGCCCGCCTATTCGAGATGACCAGCGATCTACTGGCGACGATCTCGCTCGATGGCCACTTCACGCTCTTGAACCCCGCATGGGAGCAGCTGCTGGGCTGGACCGGCGATGAGCTACGAGGGCGCCCAATCCGGGAGTTCATGCACCCAGACGACGCCGAGCAGGCGCTCGAGTTGATGCTCGCTGACAGCGGCCAAGCAACCCAAATCGAGGACCTGACCACCCGCTACCGCCACCGCGACGGCTCGTGGCGATGGCTGCTCTGGAGCGCACGCCGTGACGGCGCGACCTGGTACGCCGCCGCCAAGGACGTCACGGACCGCATGTGGCTCGAGCGCCAAGCACTGCACGACCCGCTGACCCGCCTGCCCAACCGGCTGCTGCTGATGGACCGAGCGCGCCAAGCGCTCGCGCGATTGAGTCGCCACCGCAATCCCGGTGTGGTGGCAATGCTGTTCATCGACCTCGACAAGTTCAAGGCGGTCAACGACAACCTCGGCCACGATGTTGGCGACCGACTGCTGATCTCCGTCTCCGAACGCCTGGCGGAGCTGATGCGCGACAGTGACACGGTGGCACGACTCGGCGGCGACGAGTTCGTGATCCTGATCGAGGACATCGAAAACGACGGTGAGGCATTGGCTCTGGCAGAGCGGGTGCTGGATGCACTGGAGAAGCCATTCCCGCTGGGCTCCTCTGATGTGGCGATGCTGGCAAGCGTCGGCGTGTCGGTCTCCCATCACCCGGACACGGACCCTGAGGCAATGCTGCGTGAGGCTGATGTGGCCATGTATCGGGCCAAGGGTGCCGGCGGGCGCCGCTTGGAACTGTTCGACGATCGCCTGCGGCGGGAACTCGACAGCCACTCGGAGATCGAAGGCCGACTGCGTAACGCACTGCCGCAGCGCGAGCTGGTGCTGGCGTATCAACCAATCCTGCGACTCGCCGGCGGCCAAGCAATCGGAGCAGAGGCGCTCGTGCGCTGGCGTCCGACACGCGACGGGCGCGCAGGCAAGACAGAGATGCTGCCAGCAACGTTCCTGCCACCGGCAGAGGACAGCGAGCTGATCGTGCAGATCGGCAACTGGGTGCTCCACGCCGCATGCGCGCAAGCCGAGATCTGGCGACGCAACGGGATCACCATCCCGGTCTCAGTGAACATCTCTGCGCGTGAGCTCACTGAGCTCGATCTCGCAGAGCGGGTGCGCGAGGAGCTCGCGTATTGCCGTCTGCCAGGTCGCGCCCTATGCCTGGAGATCAGCGAGGAGGCGGTCCTGCGCGATCCCGAGCGAGCTCGCTCGGCGCTGAAGGACCTGAAGCGTCTGGGGGTTCTGATCGCGCTCGACAAATTCGGCTTCAGCCAACTGTCGATTGGCCTACCCAGCAACCTGCCACTGGACGTCGTCAAGCTAGATCGTGGGCTGACTGAAAACTTCCACCAGGACAAAGACCGACGGGCGATGTTCGCAGCGACGATCGCCCTGGCCAAGGAGGCGGGCCTTACAGCTGTGGCTGTGGGGATCGAGACCAACCGCCAGCTCGCGCTGGCAAGAGAGCTCGACTGCTCGGTGGGACAGGGTTTCCTGCTGCACGGCCCAGCATCCGCTGAGCGTGTGCGTCTCAGAGGGACCGCCGGGGCGGTAACGTCCGCACCATGGCGTCCTCTCGTCCGACTGCGCGGCAACGACGATCGCCGCTGAGCAGCGACACGGCCGTCGCTGAGCAAAAGCGCGCCGCTGCGCACGCGGCTGCTGAGCTGGTCGAGGACGGCATGCGCGTCGGCCTGGGAACGGGCTCCACCGTTGCACACCTGCTACCCGCAATTGCCGAGCGCGGCCTGATCGAGCTGCGCTGCGTCGCCACCTCGCCGGCGACTGAAACGGCAGCGCGAGCGCTGGGCTTGTCAGTACATCTGCTCGACGAGCTGGGTGAGCTCGACATCGCAATCGACGGCGCCGACGAGATCGATCCCCGCGGCTGGCTCGTGAAGGGCGGCGGCGGAGCGCACACGCGCGAGAAGATCGTCGCGAGCGCGGCTAAACAGTTCGTGGTAATCGCCTCGGCGGAGAAGGCCGTCATGGAACTGACGCCGCCGGTGCCACTCGAGCTGGTTGCCTTCGGTGTGCAGCGCACCCTGGCAACTCTCAGCGCCGCACGCCTGCGTGATGTCAAACGCAGCCCCGATGGGGGCTTGATCGCCGATTACCTCGGCCCGGTCGACGATCCACGTGAGCTATCCGCCAGGTTGAGCGCCACCCCCGGTGTGGTCGAGCACGGCCTGTTCGCGCCAGAGCTGGTCAGTCTGGTGCTGATCGCCGGCGAGCAAGGCGTGGAGCGCCGCGCAGGCGCCAAGCGCGAGGGCTAACCCTGCCCGCTTGTCGGGCGGAGCTCTTCCTCGTAGGACATTGGATGGCGCGCGAGCACACCATCCTCGGCGATGACGTATGCACCCATACGCAAAAGCGGCGGCGAATAGACGTGCAGCGTGACGGCTGGATCAGAGCCCGCATGACTCACACGGTGGATGTCCGCCGCCGAGAAGTGAAAGCTCGAGCCCGCACGAAAAACACCCTGACGGGGCGGGCCATCGATCGCCAGACGCTCCTCGCGAACAGCTCCGCTGACGACCGCTACCGCGCCCGCTGAGACGTCGTGATCGTGATAACCCGTGTCGTGCTCGTCCATCCAGCAAATCAGCCATGCCGTCACATGCTCGTCGCTGAGCAACTCCTCATACACACGCTGGGTGCTGTCGTGCTTGACAAGATCAATCCACAGCTCGGGCCGGTCCGCTAGATCGCTCACAAAGGCCTCCAACTCGGGGCCTGATAGGTCACGCCCAAACGGACGCGGAACCGTCGCTAGCCCAGCCAGCGTCGACGCGGGCGACGCCGGCGAGGATGCCGACGCGGGCGCGGGCGACGTGGCGAGCGCTGGGACGTCAGCGTGCGATGCGACGCTCATCTCACCAACTCCATGCTCTGCACATCGAGTACGCGACTGGTGATCTCGGCGAGAAAGTCCCAATCAAGTCCCTCGAGCAGCCCGTGCTCGCGCGGCTCGACCACCGGCCGGTCGGACCCGTAGATGAGCTGCTGGTGGCCGACCAACTCGGCGAAGACAGCCGTCGCCGCTGGACCATACGAGGATGTCTCATAGAAAGTGAGAGGGTCTGGCGAAAGCAGCGGCGGCCCGCCCCGCGCGCAAAGGCGCTCGGAGTGCAGCGGCGCCAGCCCCGCGAGCATCGCGAAAACCACCCTCAGGCGCGGATGACTCGAGCGCCCTGCGACGAGGAACGCCAACCACGCCTCCTGCATGCACGCAACGTAGTCGGTGAGCGCGGGCCACCACAGCGGGGCGTCAAAAGATGCGTCTACGCCTGAGCGCACAGCATCCACCCGCTGTCGCGGCCCCGGATGCACGAACAGAGGCGCACCCAGTGACTCCAGGCGCGCGAGAATCGGCCGCAGGGCGGCAATCGCCTCAACGCCCGCGAGCGCGCCAGCGGGAAGCGACACGCCGACACAGCCGCGCGCGAGCGCGCGATCGACGTCCTCGGGGTCGGCGCGATCCAAAGCAATAGCCCCCCACACACCAAATCGATCGTCCAGTGAGAGCGCCCCCTCGTGGTAGGCGTCGATCAGGGTGCGTGCCTGCCGGCGCGGCAGCCACTCGATCCCGAGTGGACTCGAAAGACACACGAGCGCCTGGTCGAGACCGTCGCTCTCGACCAGCTCCGCGCGGCGCACAGGGTCCTCACTCGCCAGATCGATCACATAAGGACGCTCTCCCGCTAGATACAGAACCGTCAGTCCATGCTCATCGCGCACGAACGGAAGCTCGTTCCTCTCGGCAAGCGCCTGCACTAGAGGCTCGGTCCAAAGGTGTTGGTGTATATCGATCTTCATCAGAATTCCGATCTAATTTATGGAGAATACCATATACATCGACCGCTTCTGGCGATGCAGTAGCGCACTGGACCGTGCAGCCAGACTGCTGGGACCATCCGAGGAGACGCGTGCGCCTACAGCCCAGCGCGAGCCAGCAGCTCGGAGACCAACACCCCAAGCGCTCCGGCGATCTTCAACAACGCCTCCAAGGTCAGATTGAACTCGCCGCGCTCAACAGCCCCCATGTAGGACCGGTCCAGGCCCGCAGCCAGGGCAAACGCTTCCTGGGTGTAGCCGCGCTCTTTGCGGGCGTCGCGAATCGCACGACCCACAGCTTCATTAACAGCGGTCTTTCGTTTCGGCATCGGCCTGTAGCTTGCCGGAATGCTGCGATCCATTCCACCGTGTACAACACCACCGCCCAAGCACAGCAGCCTGTCTAGAGTCCCGCGCGCTTGAACAGCTCCGTGGCAGACACATCAAGCCCGACGGCGATAGCCATGATCTTGTCCACCGTGACGTTGAACTCACCACGCTCGATGGCTCCGTAGTAGCTACGGTCTATCCCGGTCTTCAAAGCGAACGATTCCTGCGTATAGCCCTGCCCCTTGCGCACCGTCCTCATGGCGCCGCCAAGCGCCTGATTAGCTGCGGACTTCTTGGACGGCATCGGGCCATCCTGTCTTACTAACGCGCTCTATTCCACCGACTAAATTTCCACCGTGTATAATTCTCATTGAGGGTGGGAAGCCAATCCAACGGTTCGCCCCGCGCACGCGAGATGAGACGGCCCTCGCCCCTATGCAGAGCACAGAGTATTTGGTGGTCCTGGAGGCTGTGGGGCGTGTCCGCGGCCGCGAGCGGGCCAGCGCCGGCGCACGGCGGTGGTGAGGATGGGCCTCGGCGGGTCGATGCGGCCCTCCACATCACCCGCAATCGGCTCCAGAAAGCCAAAAACCCCGATTTCTCAGGGCCAGGCTGAAGCGGGGGACCGAGGAGTCGAACCTCGCGTTGCGGTTTTGGAGACCACCGTGTTACCGATACACCAGTCCCCCACGGAGCGGGAATTGTAGGCGCTCGGTGGGCCGGACACCCCTGGGGAAGCCCTGCCGCACCCGGCGCAGCTCATAGCGGCACACAGGCTTTCCAGCCCACACCGCCGCTGAGCTCACCGGCCCACGACTCCTCAACCCGGCTGCGGGCGCTGAACAAGGGGTTTACCGAGGCGTTTATCAGCCGCCCGAGTCACTCAAGCAGCGCCCATGGAATGCCGAAGCTCGGGTAGCAGCCCCGCTGCCCCTTGTATCAATGCTCACTTTCAGAACCCTATTCTGGCGCCGCTGCCGATCTGCGACCGGAGGGTCGCAGCACCGTCAACTCGCCTCGCGCTACCCCGCCGGCGACCGGCCTTCGCCATCGAGACGCCCCCGGATCGGCTCTCAGGATGGCTTCCAGCTCATCGAAGTAATGGTGAGCGCACTGCTCCTCGGCCTTATCTCCATCGCCACGTTCACGGGCTTGCAGGCTGTCTCCGCCAGCGATGCTAACCAGCGCTACCACAACGAGGCCGCACAACTCGCCGCGCAATCCCAGGAGGCACTGCGCACCGACCCCATCGGCTCCCTTGAAAAGCTCGTGGTCCAATCGCACCTCTACACCACCAAGGTCGATGGGACCACCTACTCGATTACCCAGTCCGCCCACCAGATAAACGGCTCCGGACTCAACACCACATGCGCGGCCACCGAACAGAGCACCACCACCGCCCCCAACTTCCGTGTCACCACCTCCGTCATCTGGAACAGCGTCCAGGGCGGGCACCCCGTTACCGACTCGAGCATCGTCACGCCGCCGACCGGCTCATCGCTCGAGGTCGACGTCCAGAACGCACCCACGCCCACCGCCGGTGTCACGGGCGTCAACGTCTACGTGACCTATACGGCGCTCGAATCGGCCACGACCGTGAAACTCGAAGGCACGACGAGCAGCGCCGGATGTGTCCTCTTCACCGGCATCCGCTCCACCTCCGCCGAAGTGGAAATCCCCGAGACCGCCAAGTTCGTCACCACCAGCGGCGCGCTCAAACTCGAACCCACCGAAGTAAGCATCGCCCCAAACGTCACCACCCACTACGCCGTCACTTACAACGAAGGTGGCGCGATCACCGCCAAGTTCACCTACAAAGGCAAAACCGAATACAACGGCAAGCCCGTCACCGGCGACACCTTTGTGATGGCCGACAACGAAATGGCCCTCGCACCGGAACTCGAGGTCGGCTCCACCGTATTCGCCGAACCGTACGGGACCGACGGCGAAGAAAAATACACGCCCAAGACGAGCACATACCGCTCCACCGCAGGCACGCCGAAAGGCGCGAAATACAGCGCCGGCGATCTCTTCCCGTTTCCGTCGGCCTCATGGTCGGCCTACGCGGGCGACTGCGCCGCCAACAACCCCCTCACGGTCACCAGCAAAGCCGTCACCCCCAACCAAGGGGAAGTCCGGCCCGGCGCCACCACCACGATCGAAGTGCCGATGAGCTACGTCAACCTCGAAGTCTACAAGGGCACCGAAAAGAATCCCTCCGCATTGGCGAGCGCCGTCTACCCGATCAAGATCACGAACCTCTCCTGCAGCGCCGCCTCCCCAGCGCCCGTCCTCCCCGACAATGCCGCGGCCGTCAGCTACGTGCACACGCAGTCCACAACCGCGGGCGGCGTGCTCGAAGGCCCCTTCCAGCCCTTCGGCAAATTCGAACTCTGCCTGCAGGCGGCCTCCACGCCCTCGACCCGCAGGGACAAGATCTCCTACCTCAACAGCACCGTCGCCGGGTCCTCGTTCAAGATCTACCCAGAAGAACCGACGTCAGTGGAAGCGAAAGTGGCGCGCGAAAAAGAAGAAGCACCGGCCCGCGAAAAACGAGAAAAAGAAGAAGCGGCCCAGAAAAAAAGCCGCGAAGAAGAAATCACAAGCAACTCTGCGCGCGAAAAAGAAGAAGTGGCGGAGAAAAAACTCAAAGAAGAAGAACCTGGGATCAAAACCAAATTTGAAGCCGAAGAAAAAACGGCTAAAGAAAAATGGAAAAAAGAAGAAGAATCCTCAGGCGGCAAAAACCCTACTAAAGCTCAACGCGAAACCAAAGAAAAAGAACTGAAAATCAAAAACGAAGCGACTCAGAAAGCCACCAAAGAAAAACGCGAACAAGAAGAAAAAGAAGACAAAGAACAGAAAACGAGCGAAGAAGCCACGAAAGCCGCACGCGTCGGCGAAGAAGCCAAAACCAAAGAAACCAAGACCAAAGAATCCGAAAAACAGACAGCCCGGATCAAAGAAGAAGAAAAAGAAGCCACCGAAAAGGCCGAACGCATCGCGAAAGGCACGGCCGCCGCCGTTGAATCGGGCTCATGCTAGCTTCGACCTCGACACTCCACCACCGCCTTCGCAGCGAGCACGGCTTCACACTGATGGAAACCCTGGTGGCAATGGTCGCGGGCATCCTCGTCGCGTTTGCGGCGACAATGCTTCTGCGTGTGTCCCTCGAACAGACCGAACGCGCGAGCGACTACGTCCAGGCCAGTCAGCTCGGCCGGACCGCCTTGACGCGGATCGTCGATGAGCTCAACTCGGCGTGCCTGAGGTCCGGATTCGCCCCGGTGCAGGCGAAAAGCACCCCCGAAAAGCTGATCTTCTACGCCGCCTTCAGCAAAGAACCGGAAATCCCTAACAGCCAGATCCAGTTCCACGAAATCGAATGGGTTTCGGCCAGCGGCAACCTCTACGACGCCAAGACAGTCGTCACCGGCACGAGCGGAACGGAATACACGCATTCGGCGACCGTACCGAAGGTGCTCATCGGCACGCATATCGCCAAAAATGAACCCGAACCGATCTTCCGCTACTACGAATACAACACCGCCGCCACGAGCTCCACCGAAACCGGTGTCGCTCCCTTCAAAGAAATCAAACTCGCAGCCAAAGAAGGGCTCTCCACCACCCAGGCGGAAGAAGTGGCGTCGGTCCAGATCTCCTTTCGCGCCTTGCCAACGAACGGCAAGGTAGGCGCCGGCAGGAGCCTCGACCTGCGCAGCCAGGTGACCTTTGCCTTCAGCGCTCCCATCGCCGAACCAACGATCACGGACCAACCATGTCAATGACCCTAATTTCACGCACTCGCGCCCGAACGCAAGACCAAGACGGCTTCTCGCTGATCGTCGTACTCAGCGTGATGCTCGTTACTAGCCTGCTCGTCGCGGCGGCGTTCACCGCCACCCGCGGCGATCTACCTCTCACGCAGGAGAGCACCCACCACAGCCAGGCTTACTACGCCGCCCAGGCTGGCGTGCAGGAGTATGACTACAAGCTGCAGAACAACCCGGACTACTGGGAGAGCTGTGAAGGACCATCCGGGGAACTGGAAGGCGCCCACTACGAAGTCAAGGTGCTGCCCGCGAACGGCACCGCGGAATGCAAGTCGTCGAGCCCGTTTACGACGGCGATCCAATCGAAAGGCACGCTCGCCAACACTTTCCGCATCGAAGCCACCGGCTGCAGGGGGCCGGGAGCCGTCACCACCTGCCAGGGCACGCTGCCCTCGGGCGTGGAGAAGCGCTCGACAGTGGCCACCTTCCAGGTGACGGGCTTCCTCGACTTCGCGTACTTCACGCAGTACGAGGACGAGGACTACAGCCTCTACGGGGGCTCCCAGGCGGAATGCGAACAGTACTACTCGGTCCGCCAGAACAACAACTGTGTGGAAATCGAGTTCGCCGAAGAAGACAGCGTGCACGGACCGATGCATACCGACGATGCGGCGAACGTCGGCTGCGGGACGATTGAATTCGGGCGCAACGCTACAGAACGCAACGGCGCAGAAGCGGATCTCGTTGAAATCAAAGGCGGGGTCAACCAACTGTGCCGCACCGCTCCGATCATCAACACCTACAACGGCAAACTGACTACGCCAGCGAAACAGCTGGAACCACCGCCAACCGACGGCAGCCTCGCGCTCTATGTAGAAAAAGCGAACAGGTTCGAAGGTGTCACCCACCTGGTACTGAATGGCTCGACGAACACGATCGAAGTCACCAACAAAGGCGTCACCAAACCGCTGCCCTGGCCTGAAAACGGGCTGATCTACATCGCCAACGAAAAATCCGGGTCCTGCACCTACGAATACAAACAGGTCAAAGCCGACCTCGCCAACGAGGCCACAGAAGAGGTCGGCTGCGGGACCGTCTATGTAAGCGGTACCTACGGCACATCGCTGACAATCGCCGCCGAACGCGACGTGGTTGTCAACGGCAGCCTGGTGCCCACCGGCGTGACGCCCCCGGAAGCGCCCACCGGCACTCAGACGCTGGGTCTGATCGCCACCCACTTCGTGCGGATCTACCATCCGGTGGCCGAAACCCACGCTAAGGTCCGCGGCAGCTGCGGTAGCGATCCGGAAAACAGAGCCACCGGGCTGTGCGAATACACCAACAACGCCAACTCGTGCGATGCGCCCAACGCCACCGGCACGATGGACAACCCGTGGGTGTATGCAGCGATTCTGTCGACTGCCCATTCCTTCCTGGTCGACAACGACAACTGCGGCAGCACCAGCGAAACCGGAAAACTCGACATCTACGGCGCGCTCGCCCAGAAGTTCCGGGGCATCGTCGCCGTCGGCAACGGGACTACTGTGGAACACGGGTACACCAAGAACTACAACTACGACGAGCGCCTAGCCACAGACGAGCCCCCGTACTTCCTCGCTCCATTGAAGGCCGGCTGGAAGATCATTCGCGAGACCGCCACCGCACCGGGCTAGAGCCCGGTGCGCGGGGAATGCGGGCGAGAGGACTCGAACCTCCAAGGGCTTACGCCCACTGGCTCCTAAGGCCAGCGTGTCTACCAATTCCACCACGCCCGCGCAGCTCGCCAGAGCCTACCTCGGCCGCGCAAGCTTGTATCGTGATGCCTGTCATGTCCTCAGTGGCGCACCAGCAGGGGGAGCCGCGTGTGATCATCACGCACCCCAACCGCGACAAGCCAGTCGTGCAGGCTACGCGCGTCACGGTGGTCGTGCTGCTGCTCATTAGCGCAGCACTCGTGCTGATCATCACCGTCGGCGGCTGGAACCTGCTCGAGGGCGCGATCCCGCTGCAGATCGGATACATCGCCGTGTATCTGACGTTCGCGTTCTTCGCCGCGCGCTGGAATCGGGGAGTGCTGCCGATCTCAGCGGCGCTGGGCGTGCTCTTGGCGATCTTCGCGCTCGTAGCCGCCCCCGGCTGGTTCGAACGCGACAAATCCGGGTTTGCGGAGCCCCACATCAACTCGGGCCTCTTGGGAGTGCTCACGCT
>DATHLT010000063.1:0-26585 GCA_035487855.1 Solirubrobacteraceae bacterium | reverse complement strand
CGCGGCCAGACCGTCGAGGCCGTCCGTCAGGTTGACCGCGCTCGTGGTGCCCGCCACCACCAGGTAGATCAGCAGCGGATACGCCCAGCCCAGTTCGATGTGGTAATCGACGAAGTTCAGCTCGAGCTCCGGCGCCAAGTGGGCCTTGTAGCGGGCCACGTACCAAAGCACCAGCGAGATCGCGATCGTGACCCCCAGCTTGGTTCTCGCCCGCAGCCCCAGCGAGCGGCGCCTGACGAGCTTGATGTAGTCATCGGCAAAGCCCAGAAGCGCGCACGCAATCGTCAGACCGAACACCCCGATCGAGCGCCATTCGTATTCGGTCAGAATCAAAAAGCAGATCGCGACCGCGAAGAAGATGATCAGGCCACCCATCGTCGGCGTCCCCGCCTTCTGGTGGTGGCCCTGAGGCCCGTCCTCGCGGATCTGCTGGCCGAACTCGCGGATGCGCAGGAATTCGATGAACTTCGGGCTGAGAAAGATGCAGATCAACAGCGCGGCGGTACCCCCGAATAGAATCCGCCCCATTCAGTGCCGCTCCGAAGCGCCAAGCGCGCCACGCCCAGAGATCTCGCCCACCGACTCGAGCGCCTGCTGACGCTGGCTGCGCAGCGTCTCGAGCACACGCTCGAGACCTACCCCGCGCGAGCCCTTCACGAGCACCGTATCGCGCCCGCGCAACATGCCCCCGAGCAACTCGCCGGCGGCCTGCGCGTCCGCCACCGCATAGCTCTCGCCCGCGAACGCCTCGCGCATCGCGGCCGCCAACGGACCGACCGTGACGAGCAGATCGATGCCTCGCGCGCCGGCGTGCTCGCCGATCTCGTGATGCAGGCGTGGGGCATCGGGGCCCAGCTCGAGCATGTCACCGAGCACCGCAACCCGGCGGGCAGTGGCCGTCTCGGCCAAGTCATCGATCGCCGCACGCATGGACATTGGGTTGGCGTTGTAGCAGTCCGCGACGAGCACCACACCGCCGGGTAGTTCCTCACGCTGGCCGCGCATCGCTGAGAACTCCACATCCACCCGGCCCCGCGGGGTGTATCCAAGCGCCCGCGCGGCCGCTACCGCAGCAAGCAGGTTGCTGCGGTTATGAGCCTGCGCGAACGACGGCCACAGCTCGATCTCCACCTCGCCATGGCGGATCAGCACCGACCCGTCCGCGCGGCGCTCCGCCAGCGAGACATCGCCGCCCTCGCCAAAGGTGATCGTCGGCACATCCGCGCGCAGGTGCGCCGCGAGCAATCCCTCGCCCGCCGGCACCACCACGCTCGCACCCGGCGCAAGCCCCGCGATCAGCTCCGCCTTGGCGGCCGCAATCGCCTCGAGCGAGCCCAACAGCTCCAGATGAGCCGGGCCGACGTTCACGATCACCCCCACCTCAGGCTCGGCGATCGCCGTCAACTCAGCGATCTGACCGGGGCCGCGCATCGCCATCTCCAACACGAGCAGCTCCGTCTGCGCGGGCGCGCTCAGTAGCGCTAGCGGCAACCCGATCTCGGTGTTGAAGTTCTCCGGGCTCGCTGCAACCTGCAGCCGCTCGGCCAGCAGCGTGGCGAGGATGTCCTTCGTGGAGGTCTTGCCCGTCGAGCCCGTGATCGCGACCACCATGGCGCCTCTCGCGCGCAGCTCCCGCCGCCACGCCCGCGCCAGCGAGTGCAGACCCGCCAGCGGGTCAGCGTGCGCGAGCACCACACCGCCCGAGGCGCTCTCAGCGACGCGCTTGGCATGCTCGCCCGTCACCAGCACCCCCCATGCGCCCGCCTGCAGGGCCTGCTCAGCATGGCTACCGCCATCGGCGCGCTCACCGGGCAGGCCCACGAACAACTCGCCCGGCTGGGCCCGCCGCGAGTCGATGGTCGCGCGCTCGGGCCCCGGCGCTCGATCCACATCTGTTGGCCGGTGCACGACTGTTGCGCCCGCCGCCGCAGCCAAATGGCGTGCGTCCCAATCCCTCATCGCATGCCCGTCGCGGGGTCGCCGGCTATGACTCCCTGGTCCCGCGCCGCCGAGCCATATGTGGTCCGCAGTGCTTCGCGAGCGACCATCACGTCGTCGAACGGCAGCTTCAGCCCGCCCTTGAACTCCTGCCCCTGCTCGTGGCCCTTGCCCGCAATCACCACCACATCGCCCCGCCGCGCACACGCGATCGTCTCCTCGATCGCCGCCCTACGATCAGTGATGGTCCGCACACGTTGCCCTTGCGAGCCACTACGAACGCGCGACTCGCCCTGTGCCACAGCGCCCGCGGAGACTCCCACCTCGCCCAAGTCCGCCACCACGCCATCCAATATCTCCTCGATGATCTGCTCGGGGTCCTCCGAGCGCGGATTGTCCGAGGTCACGATCGTCACATCCGCCAGCCGCTCAGCGATCTCGCCCATCAACGGGCGCTTGCCACGATCGCGATCGCCGCCCGCACCAAACACACAGAGCACACGGCCCTCGCCGCTGCTGTCGACCAGATCGCGTGCAGCGCTCAACACGTTCTCGAGCGAGTCCGGAGTATGTGCGTAGTCGACTAGCACGGCGAACTCCTGGCCCTCATCCACAGGCTCGAGGCGGCCCGGAACGCGCACCCCACGTTCGAGCGCCGCCACCAGTAGATCCAGCTCAAACCCCAGCGAATGCACCGCCGCGAGCGCACCCAGCGCATTGGCCACGTTGAAGCGCCCCGGCATCGGCAGCTCGACCTCGCGCTGACCCTCCCGGGTCTGCAGCGTGAAGCTGCACCCCGCAAACCCACAGCACAGGCTAGTGGCACTGTAATCGGCGGGGGCATCCACCGCGAACGTCACCACCCGGTCGAGCTCAACAGCCAGCCGCTGTCCATACGGATCGCCCACGTTGACCACATTCACCGCCGGCGCCACCGGGCCAAGCACACGCGTGTCGCTCGCACTCGCATCGCCCTGCGCCGGCACGAACAGCAAACGCTTGGCCTGGAAGTAGTCCTCCATGCTCGCGTGGAAGTCCAAGTGATCCTGCGTCAGGTTCGTGAAGATCGCCGCCGCAAACGCGATCGCGTCGGTGCGCCCCAACTCCAGCGCATGCGAGGAAACCTCCATCGCGCACGCACGGTCACCGCCGTCGAGCATCGACCGCAGATCCTCCTGCAGATCGATCGCCTCCGGTGTCGTGCGCGCCACCTGACGCTCCTCGCCGCCAATCACCGACTTCACCGTGCCCAGCAGGCCACACTGCTCGCCGCACGCTTCAAGCAGCGCCCGCACCAGATAAGTCGTGGTCGTCTTGCCGTTCGTGCCCGTCACCCCCACCACACGCAGCTCGCGCGCAGGTTCGCCGTAAAAGCGTGCCGCCGCCGGCGCCATCGCCGCCCGCGCCGAGCTCACCCGCACCTCCGGCACGCCCAGCTCGAGCGGACGCTCCACCACCAGCGCAGCCGCCCCCGCCCGCACCGCCTCCGGTGCGAAGGCATGACCATCGCTACGAAAGCCGCTCACACAGAAGAACAGGTCACCCGGCGCCACCTCGCGGCTGTCGTAGGCGAGGCCCGTGATCTCCACACCGGCCGCCTCGCTGTCCAGCTCGGCAGCGATCAACCCGTCCAGTCGCATGCGCTGATGCTACTTACCCAGGCGGGATGCCCAGGTAGGGCAACGCGAAGCTCATGATCTGCCCAAATGCCGGGGCCGCGACCGTGCCGCCGTAGATCGAGCCGGACTGCGGTTCGTTAACGACCACCGCGCACAGCAGCTGTGGGTCCGAGGCCGGCGCGAAGCCGATGAACGAGGCGACGTATTTGCTCTGCGAGTATTCGCCCGTTTCCGGGTTGATCTTGTTCGCCGTACCCGTCTTGCCTGCCAGCTTGTAGCCTGGTATCGAAACCTCGCTGGCCGTGCCTTCAGGGCCGAGCACGCCTTCGAGCATGTGGCGCAGCTCGCCAGCGATGGCACTCGACAGGATGCGACGGCCCTTGGGCTCGGGCTGCGCGTGACCCCCGACCGCAGCGACGATGTGTGGTGAGCGAAGGACCCCACCGTTGGCAATCGCCGCATACGCAGTGGCCATCTGCATCGGCGTCACAAGCTCCCCCTGGCCAATCGGCAGGTTGCCCATCGACGAGCCCGAGTACTGGGACGGCGCGAGCGTCACCCCGGATTCCTCGCCAGGCAGATCCACGCCGGTCGGCGCACCAAAGCCGTAGCGATGCACCCAGTTGTTGAACCGCCCGGGACCGTCCATCGCGCCGATCTTGATCGCACCGACGTTGCTCGAGCGAGCGAGGATCTGTTCCGTCGTAAGCGTTTCTTCCGGGTGTTCGGTGTCATCGTGAATCGTCCGTTCGGCGACCTGAATCTGGTCGGGGATGTTGAAGGGCGTGGTGGGCGTGATCAGGCCCGCTTCCAGCGCCGCGGACACCGCCACTACCTTGAACGTGGAACCCGGTTCGTAGTCAAGCCCAACCGCGCGATCCTCCAACACTTCTTCCGGAGAGACACTCGGATTATTAGCGTCGAGCTGCGGCCAGTTGGCCAGCGCAAGGATCGCACCAGTGCGGGGATCCATCACAATCGCCGTCGCATCCTTGGGGTTGAAGTCTCGAGCGACCGCCCCCAGCACGTCTTCCACGCGCTGCTGGATGTTCACGTCCAGCGTCAGCGACAGCGACTTACCCGGCACCTCACGCTTGGTTTCCGTGATCGACACTGGCTGGCCGATCGCGTCTGAGACCACGCGTCGCTGACCGGGCAGGCCGGTCAGCAACTTGTTGCGCGAGTACTCAAGGCCATACAGGCCGGTCCCTTCCGTGCCCACCTCGCCAAGCACCTGTGCGGCGAGCGCACCACGTGGATACACACGGCGCATCACCGGCGTACCGGTGACGCCAGCGATTTTCAGGGCAAGCACTTCTTGGGCGGCCTTCGCCGGGAGCGCACGCGCGAGGTAGACAAAGCCGGTGCGTTCGGAGAGCTTGTGCAACACGCTGTTCTGCGACTGCCCCAACAGCGGCGCCAGCCGCCGGGCCGCTGCCAGCGTATCGGTGATCAGATACGGATCGGCCGAGACGTCCTGGGCCGGCTCGGACACGGCCAGGTCGACCCCGTTGTCATCAGTGATCGAGCCGCGCGGCGCGATCACCGTTTCAGTGCTCAGCTGCTCGCTGGAGGCGAACCGGCGCAGCGTTGCTCCGCGCACCACACCGAGATACATGGTGCGCCCAGCAGCGAGCACCAGAAGCAAGAAGAACAGCGCGAAGATCGCCCCTATGCGGCGCTGGACGATAGGCACCCGCTCAGCCCGCGCCGCCCGCTTGGGTCCCACTCGTGCCGGTCCCCGAGGCCGCTTCGGTAGCGCCCGTCGCACCGACGGTCCCCGCGGCGGTGGTGCCTTCAGTGCTGCTCGACGGCGTGACGGTCGATTGAGGCGAGCTCGTGGCCGCGGATTCGCTCGCCGCGCCGGTGCTTGCTTGGCTGGATGCCGTGCTGGCTTCGCCAGAGGCCGTACTCACTTCGCCCGTCGGGCTGGTCGTGGCCCCCGCCGCAGAGGTACTGGCGCCGGCACTCGTTTCGCTCGTAGTTGCCGCTTCCCCCGCTTCACCGCTGGATGCGGGAGCGCTGGTGCCGGCCGCTTCTTCAGTCGATGTGTCGCTCGTCGTCTGCACCCGCTTGTTCAGTGCGCCAGCAGCTCTCGCGATGTCGGCCCGCGGGTTGATCGACAGGAAACGCAAGGCACCCTCGGGTACCAGTTCCATGCCAAGCTTGGCCGTCAGCGACTCGACGCGTTCGCCCGCCGCTAGTTCCGAGCTTTCGATGCTCAGTGCAGCGTTTGTCCGCTGCAGCTGTGCCTCGCGCACGAGCGCCCGACCGATGTTCGCGTTCAACCTCAATACCAATAGCTGCAGAGTCACGATCCCAAGCAATGCAAAGGCGATCAGCGCGATCCACGTCCGCCCACGAATCAGGCGGTCGAGGGAGGGATTGCGCGAGACACTAGCGATCGCGGCCAGTGCGCCGAGCAGCAGGCCGCGATCGCCGTCCAGCGAACGGTCGGGTTCCCGCGTGGGCTGGCGCGCGGGGCTCGGTCGCTTGGCAGGGCGGGCAGGACCTGATACGCGCCGCGGTTTGCGCGGCGCCACCGACGGACGCGATGGGGCGGCGGTCCGCCCGCGGACGCCCGGCGCGGCCGCTGCGGCTGAGCCGGCGGGCGGGGTCATGAGCTCCCCTCTTCATCATCGGTGAGCTTGCGCGCAGCGCGCAAGCGCGCCGAGCCGGAGCGAGGATTGCGGGCAAGCTCATCGGCGGACGGCACAATCGAGCGCCGCTTCAGGAGCGCTGCCTGCGGCTTGCATCCGCACACGCACACGGGTAGATCGGGGGGACAGATGCAACCACGGGCGCGCTCGGCAAGGAACCGCTTGACGCGCCTGTCCTCAAGCGAGTGAAAGGCGAT
This sequence comes from Solirubrobacteraceae bacterium, assembly GCA_035487855.1. Classification (GTDB taxonomy): domain Bacteria; phylum Actinomycetota; class Thermoleophilia; order Solirubrobacterales; family Solirubrobacteraceae; genus Palsa-744. The sequence continues at coordinate 20,171 of DATHLT010000063.1, read as the reverse complement.
GCTCGCGAGCACGCCGTCCTCCCGCAAGAGCCGCCACGCAAGCGGCAGCGCGCGATCGAGCTGCCCCAGCTCGTCGTTCACCGCGATCCGCAAGGCCTGAAAGGAGCGCTTGGCGGGGTGACCGCCGGCGAAGCGGGCCGGCGCGGGAAGCGCCGCGTTGATCGTCTCCACCAGTTCAAGCGTCGTCTCGATTGGCGCCTCTTCACGCCGGCGCACGATCGCGCGAGCGATCGCCCCCGCGTGGCGCTCCTCGCCGAAGTCGCGCAACACATGCGTAAGACGACGCTCGTCCCACTCGGCAATCAGCTGGCGCGCGCTCAGCTCTTGCTCAGGGTCCATGCGCATGTCAAGCGGCGCCTCGTAGGAGTAGGAGAAGCCACGCTCCTTCGTATCCACCTGCATCGAGGACATGCCCAGGTCGAAATACACCATGTCTGCTTGCACGCCCTCGCTCGCGAGCAGCTCGAGCGCCTCCGCATAGCTGGAGCGGATGAAACGCAGCGAGCACGCCGCCTCCGCTGCCAGTAGCGCAAAGCGCTGCTCTGCCAGCGGATCGCGATCGATCGCCACGAGTGTGCCCGAGGAACCCAGGCGCTCCGCCACCAGGCGCGCATGGCCACCGTCCCCGAAGGTGCAGTCGATCGCTAGCTGTCCAGGCTGCGGGTCCAATAGCTCGATCAGCTCGTCGGCCAGCACGGGCGTGTGGGAGGTCTGCCCTGGCGTCGCGCCGCCAACCGGTGAAGCTGCGCCCGCACCGGCGCGGCGAGCGCGCTGCTGACGTTTGGGCTCACGACGGCGCCGTGCGAGCTCTGGCCCACAGTCACGGACATCCCTGCCTTCAAGCAGCGTCATCGACACGTGAGGTGACCTCCGCAACGCCGCTCAGCAGCGTCGATCGATGTTCGTTCCACGCGTCCTTCGCCCACAGCTCCAGACGATCACCCACACCCACAACCACAACCTCCTTCGCGAGCGCGGCATGCTCGCCCAGGAAGCCCGGCACCATGATCCGCCCGGCGGCATCCAGCTCGGCGTCGTGGGAGCTGCCGTAGAAGAAACGCTCGAGCTCCGCCAGGCGTGGCGAGAGCGGCGGCAGCTCTGCCAGCGCGCGCCGGGTGTAGCGCTCGTACTCCTCCGGACGCCACACGCCCACACACGGCTTCAAGTCGATCGGCATCGCCAGCACGGCACCCTCTGAAAGGGCCGCGCGGTAGCGCGCCGGGACCGTGAGCCGGTTCTTCGCGTCGAGCGTGTGATCGAAGGTGCCGCGGAAGGGGACCACTAGGGGAAGCTCCAAGCTTGTTTACCGAGCCGAGATGGAGGAGTGGGAGGAGCCCCTCCATCCCGGCTCGCTGCGGCGAAGATATCCCACTTCCTCCCACAATGCAACCCTATTTGCACATCTTCTCCCACTTTCCTACCACGGAGCCTCACATGTTGACAAAACCCCTGCTAATGAAGGACTTATGGGCTAGTGGTGCGTATCTAGGCAGTTCGTCCAGATCCGCAACACCGCGTGCAGAAAGACGTGCTGAAACGGCGATTGCACGAGCGGCACCTCCGCGCGCCCCCCGCACGCGGTTGTACGATCGCCCCGAGCCATGCCCCCTCGCCGCCTTGCCGGCACAGAAAGGAACCACGTTGCTCGCAGCCTCATCCCCGCTCCGCTCTCAAGTAGCGCTCCGCCGACGCTCGACGTTCGCGAGCATCGCGCTCGTAATCGGTCTCGCCGGAGCTCTTGCCGGGTGCGGCTCGAGTAGCCCCAGCGGCACAAGCGCCGACCCAGCGAGCGCCGTGCCCGCCGCCGCGGCGCTGTACGCCGGCGCGACCGTACGCCCCGAAGGGCAGTTGCACACGGCAGCGCTGGCCGCGGGCAAAGCGCTCACTCATCAGGCCAACCCTTACCTGCGGCTGCTCAGCGCCCTACAGACTCCCGGCTCGCCCCAACTCAACTACGAGCACGAAGTCGCACCGTGGCTCGGGCCGCACGCCGCGATCTTCCTCAGCTCGCTCAGCTCATCCTCGAGTGCGCTGTTGTCGCTCGTCAACCAGGGCCTATTGGGCGGCTCTGCGCCCAGTGCGTTCCCGTTCGCCACGGGCGGCGTCCAGGGCGCAATCGTGCTCGATACCAGTAATCCCAGCAAGGCGCTCGCATTCCTCGACACGCAAGCTCACCACGCGGGTGCGCACGCGAGCAGCTATCGCGGCATCTCGTATGAGACCAGCTCGGCCGGCATTGCGTTCGCCCTGGTCAAGCGCTTCGCCGTGATCGGGAGCGTTGCCGGCATCCACAGCGTGATCGACACCACCCTCGGTGGCAGCTCGCTGGCACAGGCAGCCGGCTACGCAAAGCTGCTTGCCGCCGCCCCCACCAACGCCCTCGCCCATATCTACACAAGCCCCGCGAGCACGATAGAAGTAGGCAAGGCCGAAGGGACCTCGGGCCTGCTTGCGTTGCTGGCGGGCGGACGCGAAGCCAACATCTCGCTCGTTCCCACAGCAAGCACACTGACGTTCGACGCCGACACGCTGGCGGCCAGCCTGGCTCCATCAACCGGCCCAAGCGGCGGCCTGTTGGCCGTGGATCCTCAAGGCGCACAGGCACTCGGCGAACTGCCAGGCGAATCCTGGCTGGCGATCGGCTTGGGGCACCTCAGCACGACTATCACCCAAGACGTGCAGGGCCTTCAGAGCCTCGGCTCGCTGATGAGCACACTTAGCGGCTCGGGGCCGGAAAGCAACGCCGGGCTTAGCCTCAGCGGCATCCTCGGCGGCATGATCACGCCGCTGAGCGCACTCGGGGCCAACACTTCACAAGCAAAAGCCGACTTCGCGAGCTGGATGGGCTCAGCCGGGATCTTCGCCAGCGGCTCGAGCCTGCTCGAATTGCGCGCAGCGGTCGTGATCTCATCCAACAACCCGACACGCTCGCGCGCCGCCGTCGCAGAGCTCGCAAAACAGCTGCGCAAGGGCGGCGCATCAGCCAACTCCGTATCGATCCCTGGCACCGAAGCAGCGACGGTTGCAAGGGTCAGCGGACTTCCCGTTGCACTGGACATCGCCGCCGGACGCGATGCTGCCGGCCAGGCAAAGTTCGTGCTGGGCATCGGCGAAGCCTCCGTCGCAGCGGCGCTGCATCCTTCCGGCACGTTGTCCTCCAGCGCGACAGGCAGCGCCGCGGCGAGCGCGCTCGGCGAAGGCGCACAGCCCAGCCTGGTCGTCAACTTCCCCACGATGCTGGGGCTACTCGAAGGCCTCGGCTTGACCGAATCGCCGTCGATCTCCAAGCTCATGCCCTACCTGCGCTCGTTGAGCACACTGGCCGGCGGCGGCCATGCCCTCGGCGGCGGGGTCGAACGCTTCAAGCTGGCCCTCGGCCTGCAGCCAACCGGCTGACCGCTGGCTTCACGCCCACGCCTCACGCCCTGAGGGCTGCGGCCGTACAGGGCTGGCGTTGGGAAGCTAAGGGTTCGGCGGCCCGATGTTGATCGCGCGGTAGAAGACGGGGGCACCGTGGGAGATTCGGTCGATGCCGTAGCGCGACAATGTCGTTTCCCCATCCGCGTTGATCGAGTAGTTACCGATCACCGAGTTGCGGTCTTTAGTGGCAAACACACGGTCGATCACCGTTTGACGATCATTCCCGCGTGCGCCCGCGTCGCGGACCCCATCGAGCACCAGCGTCATCGCCTCATAGCCGTAGAGCGCGTAGGGCGTGGCCTGCGCACCAAATGTCCGGCGGTAATCGCTCAGCACCTGCTGCGCCGCCGCCGGGTAGAACCGGGCGGGCAGCACCGGCGTGGTCACATACGTGTTCACCGCCGCCATGCCGAGCTGTGCGGTGAACGACTCGTTCAGCATCTGGTCAGAGCCGAGCAGCAGCTGGTGCGGATCAGCCGCGTATAGATCGCTCCATAGTTCCGTCGTGCCCTTGCCTTCACCGCCGGCAAGGAACACGGCCTGGGCTTTGCTTGCCGCGATTTTTTCGACCTCGCCGGTAAAGACCGCACCGGCCACCGTGGAGAGGCTGTCATGGGCGATCACTGTGATTCCCGCCGCTTCGGCGTAGTTCACAACGATGTCCGCCAACGGCACATCGAACGGATTCTGGTCGTCGAGCACATACAGGCTACGCACGCCCTTGGACTTCATCAGCGCCACCTGCGCCTGCGCCTGGCCGATATCGCCAGGAGCCAGCCGCACGAATGTCCGCTGGCCGCTTGGGTAGAAGCGTTCCGGCTCGTCCTGGCCCGCTTCGAAAGGGGACGTCAGCCCGACATACGGGCTACCCGCACTGACCTGCAGGATGCCGGCCGCGTTGATCAGAGGCAGCGAGATCGCAGTGGCGGCCGAATCGAAGTCCCCCAAGTAGGCGATCGTGCTCGTGTCCTGCGCAGCTGTCTTGGCATCCGTAGCGGTCACGCCCGCGTTCCATTCACCGGTCGTCGGGCTCGCGTCGTCCAGCGACACATACGCGATCTTGAACGGTCCGGCGTGGCCACGCGCATCGGACAACGCGAGCTTCTCACCGCCGACGATCTGTTCTGCGATCGGCGCGGAAGGGCCCTGCAGCGGCTCGCTCGAGTAGACCGTCAGCTGCCCGCCGGTCGCTTCAGCGACATCCGATACCGCCACTCCCCCACACCCAACCACGCCCAACAACGCCGCGGCGAGAGCGAGCAGGCCCAGCCAGCGCGCGAGCACGAGGCGCTAGCTGCGACGGCCGGGCAGGTAGCCGGAGAGGATTCTCAGCGTCGCCCCGATGAGGATGACCGCAGTGGCCACGAGGAACGCATCAATACCTTTGGCGCCTACGGCCCACATCACGATCCAGATGACGAGGCCAGCGGTGAGAGTGAGGATGAAACCCATTGCGCGCGGAATCCTAGCGAGCCTGAGCGAGACCCGCTGACAGTTCCCCCACAACCGCTCCCACGGCAGCCGCCGCATCGTGCTGAGCAGCCGCCTCCGGGTCGCTCGCCGCACGCACCAGACGGGTCCCCACGATCACGCCATCGGCGCCCGCATCGGCCGCCTGACATGCCTGCTCGGGCGTGGCAATCCCGAAACCGATGGCAACCGGCACATCAGTGCTCGCCTTCGCGCGCGCGATCACATCCGCCAGATCACCGCCCAACGCACGCCGCTCGCCGGTGGTGCCAACCACCGACACCGTGTACAGAAAGCCACGGGCGCTCGCGCCGATCTCGACCAGCCGCTCAGGCGTGGTCGTGGGCGCCACCAGAGGGATCAGCGCAATCCCTACCTGCTCGCACGCCTCCGACACCTCCGGGGCTTCGCCGTAGGGCAGATCGGGCACAATCAACCCACACGCACCCGTCCGCGCCAGACGCTCCGCAAACGCCGCTGCTCCAGGCGCAAACACCATGTTGGCATAGCACATGAGCGCGACCGGAACGCTCGCCGAGAGTGCCCGCGCCACCTCCAGCACACCCGCTACGTTCGCCCCCGCGGCCAGGGCCTGTGTACCGGCGGCGTGGATCACCGGACCATCGGCGAGCGGGTCCGAGTAGGGCATACCCAGCTCGATCACATCCGCCCCCGCCTGCACGCACGCTTCGCCAATGCGCAGCGAATCCTCAAGTGTCGGAAAGCCACCCATCACATACGGCATCAGCGCGGCACGCTTGCCGGTGTCGGCGAACGCCACACTCAAGCGCGCGATACCGGTGGCTTCGGTTGCGCTCATACGCTGTCGCCAGACGCGCCCAGCACCTCAGCGAGATCCTTGTCGCCGCGGCCGGACAGGCACACAAGATCCAGCTCGCCCTGCTCCTGCGCAAGCACCCACGCGAGCGCATGCGCTGTCTCGAGCGCCGGGATGATTCCCTCAAGTCGTGCCAACGCACGGAACGCGGCGAGCGCATCGCTGTCGTTGACCGCCACATACTGCGCCCGCCCGCTGTCACGCAGGTATGCGTGCTGGGGCCCTGCCCCCGGGTAGTCGAGGCCAGCTGAAATCGAGTGAGCCTGCACGATCTGCCCCTCCTCGTCCTGCATTACCGCAGAGCGTGAGCCGTGCAGGATCCCGGGACGTCCCCCAACCGTCAGCGGCGCACCGTGACGGCTCGTATCGATGCCATCGCCGCCTGCCTCCACACCGACGAGCTGGACCTGCTCGTCGCCGATGAACGCAGCAAACATGCCCATCGCGTTAGAGCCTCCGCCGACGCACGCGATCACCCGCGCCGGCAGCCTGCCCTCACGCCCGAGCATCTGCTCGCGGGCCTCATCACCGATCACCCGCTGCAGATCGCGCACCAGCGCTGGATAGGGCGCCGGGCCTACGACCGAGCCGATCACGTAGTGGGTGCTCTGGACGTTGGTCACCCAGTCGCGAATTGCCTGGGAGGTCGCCTCCTTCAGCGTTTTCGCCCCCGCGTCCACGGGCTGCACCCGCGCCCCAAGCAGTTCCATCCGCTGCACGTTGGGCCGTTGGCGGCGGGTGTCCTCCACGCCCATATACACCACGCACTCCACGTCCAGCAGCGCGCACACGGTTGCCGTCGCAACACCATGCTGACCGGCTCCTGTCTCGGCGATGATCCGCCGCTTGCCCATCCGCTTGGCCAGCAGCACCTGTCCGAGCGCGTTATTGAGCTTGTGCGAGCCGGTGTGGTTGAGGTCCTCGCGCTTCAGATACACGGGCCGACCCACGCGCTCGGAGAGCCGGTGCGCGCGGTAAAGCGGTGTGGGACGCCCCGCGAAGTCGCGCAACAGCCCGTTCAGCTCCGCGCGGTACTGCGGATCCTCGCGCGCAGCCAGCCACGCCTGCTCGAGCTCGGCCAGGGCGGGCATCAGTGTCTCCGGCACGAACTGTCCGCCGTAGGGGCCGAAGCGGTGCTCGATCGCACCCAGGTGCGTGCTCGTTGGTACCCCTGAGGGCCGCGACGGCGCGCTCACGCCTGATGACCGACAGCCGCCGGCTGTGACTCGGCATGTGGGGCGAGCGCCTCGAAGAACTCACGCAGCCTCCGCGGGTCCTTGTGTCCCGGTGCCGCCTCCGTGCCGCTGGCGTTGTCCACCGCATATGGGTGTGTCACGCTCACCGCCTCGACAACATTCTCCGCGTTCAAGCCGCCGCTGAGAATCAACGGCACCTTCGAGCGCCGCTCGGCAACAAGAGCCCAGTCGAACGTCTCGCCCGTGCCGCCGCGCATGCCCTGCCGCGCGCGCGCCTTCGAACGCGCGTCCAGCAGGTGAAAGTCGACGTGGAAGCGCTCGAGATCGCGTACATCTCCGGACCCCGACACCTGGGCTGCCTTGATCACGCGCAAGCCCGTCCTGCGGCGCGCCTCCGCGCAGAACGACGGTCCCTCGTCTCCGTGCAGCTGCAGCATGCTGAGACCGAGATCGTCGCTGCTGCGGACGATCTCCTCAAGCGAGGCATTGACGAACACGCCACATAGCTCCACACGCCGACGTAGCGACGCCGTGATCACCTGTGCCTGCTCGTGCGAGCAGCGCCGGGGACTGGCCTCGTAGAAGATCATCCCCACTGCCCACGCTCCCAGCTCCACTGCGAGTTCAGCGTCTGCGAGATTCGTGATCCCGCAGATCTTCACCCGCGGCCGCGGCCGCGGCGGCGTCGGCTCATCATGGCCGGCATCTAGCGGCGCACTCACGTACTCGCGGTTGGCGAAAGGCTGTGACGCTGCCGACATGCCTCAACCGTAGCGATACCCCGCCCAGGGGACCGATCCGGCGCCGAGGTGACTGATCCGGCGCCAGCGCCGGCCGGCTCCCCGCGGGCGGTGCAGCGGATGCTTAGCCTTCAGGCGTACTCGGGTTGGGCACCGAGTTCGGCCGCTGGCCGAGCGCGGCGGTGACGGTTTTCTGTTCGTATTTGCCACCGCCCTTCGCGCGCCACAATTCGATGCTGATCTTGTCGCCCGGTTTCTTTTCCTCGATGTCGCCGGCAAGCGCTTCGGAGCTAGGCACTTCTTTGCCGTCGATCTTCACGATGATGTCGCCGCCAATGGCTACCTGGCCGTTTTCGGTGGTCGTGTTGACGGTGCCGCCGCGGATGCCCGCCTTGGCTGCTGCCGTGCCCGGCTCGACGCTCTCTACCAGCGCACCGGCTTTCACCGGCAGGTTGAGCGCAGACAGCGAGCCGTCAATCGTCAGCGAGGTGAGACCGAGGTAGGCGCCGCGCACCGTGCCGCCCTTCTCCAACTGGGAGAGCTCGTTCTTGGCCGTGTTGATCGGAATCGAGAAGCCGATGCCGACGCTACCATCGCCGCTGCCGCCAGTCTCGATCTGCGAGTTGATGCCAATCACTTCGCCAGCCGTGTTGAGCAGCGGGCCGCCCGAGTTGCCGGGGTTGATCGGCGCGTCCGTCTGCAGAACATTGTCGATCGTGAAGCCATTGGGGGCGGTGATCTGGCGTTGTAGCGCTGAGATCACACCGGTCGTCAGCGTGCGTTCGAGATCGAACGGGTTGCCGATCGCATACACCGGGTCGCCCACCTGCACCGCGCTCGAGTCACCAAGCGTCAATGGGTGCAGCGTCAACCCGTCGGTGGAAATACGCAGCACGGCAAGATCGTTAGAGGGGTCTGTACCGACCACTTTCGCTTCGACCGACTTGCCCTTTTCGAAGCTCACCGTGACCTTGATCGCGTTCTCCACGACGTGGTAGTTGGTGAGGATGGTGCCGTTGCTGTTGACGACGATCCCCGACCCCGTGTCCTCATTCTGGCCTTGGCTTTCCTGGCCGAACAGGAACGGCGATTCGGTTTTCGCCACGACCGTGGAGGTCACAAACGCCACTCCAGGCGCGTCGCGCACATAGGCTTCGTGCGGGGTAAGTCCGGCGCTACGCTGCGATGCGTTCGACGGGGCCGGGGCAACCGCAGGCGTCTGCACGGTCGTCACGGTCGTCTTGTTTTCGCCGAGCCCGCCCACAATCGCGAGCACGGCGACGACAACGCCGCCGCCAAGCAGGGCTGAGATGAAGGGGATCAGGAGTGTGCGTTTCATAAGGCGAGGATGATGGTGGGCGGCGATCAACGCTATCTAAAGCCTTGCGCCAGCCTTTCTAAATGTTCTCACGACGGCGCGTGGTCTCACGACGGCGCGAGTGCCAGCAGAGCCGCAGCCGGATCGGCCGCACGCATCAGCGACTCCCCCACCAGCACCGCACTCACGCCGCGCCGACGCAGTCTCGAAATCTGCTCAGCACCAGCGATCCCCGACTCGGACACCACTTTCACACCGGACGGGATTGCGTCCATAAGCCGCTCGGTGCGCTCGATATCGACGCTGAAATCCCTCAGGTCGCGATTGTTGATCCCGACGATGTCCGCGCCGATGTCCAATGCACGCCCCAGCTCCTCGCGATCGTGGACCTCAACGAGCACATCTAGCCCCAGCTCCTGCGCGGCCGCATAAAGCGAAGCCAGTTCTGTCTGCTCCAGCGCCGCCACGATCAACAGCACCGCGTCAGCACCGGCCGCGCTTGCCTCATGGAGTTGGTAGGGATCGACGATGAAGTCCTTGCGCAGGAGCGGCAGATCGCATGTGGCGCGCGCCTCACGCAGATCCGCCAACGAGCCTTCGAAGTTGGGCCCCTCGGTGAGAACCGAGACAGCAACCGCCCCCCCACGCTCATATGCGCCAACGATCTCAGCCAGCTGCGCCTGCTCGCGCAACGTGCCCGCAGAGGGTGAGCGACGCTTGAACTCAGCGATCACCCCCACCCTCTCACCGCTCAGCGCATCACGAAAGCGACCTAGCCGTGCGCCGTCCCGCTCTCGCCCACTGCCGATGGCAGCGTCCAACGGCAGCTCGCGCTTACGGCGCTCCAGCTCCGTGCGCGTTTCCGCGAGGATGCGCGCGAGCACAGTCATAGTTGGACTAGCCATCAGCCTGTCTTCACCGGCGCGTGTCGCTGACTCGCCTGCACATATCGCTCCAGGGCCGCTGCCGCACGCCCATCCGCGAGCGCCGCTCGCGCAAGCTCGACGCCCTCGGCGATCGAGTCGACACCAGCGGCTGCATAGATCGCCGCACCGGCATTGATCACGGCCACGGCCTCACCCGCCGGGGCACTACCGCCCACTCGCTCGCCCGCCAGGATCGCCCGCGTGACCACCGCGTTCTGCTCGGGCGTTCCCCCCTGCGGCCCCTGAGCAGCGTCATCGGAGTCTGCGTCGATACCGACCTCCCGCGGCTCGAGCACGTAGCGGGTGATCGCGCTGCCGTTGACCTCCACAACTTTGGTCGGTGCGCTCGCCGAGACCTCATCGAGCCCGTCCTCGCCGGCGACCACGAGCGCGCGCTCGACACCGAGCGATGCCAGCGCACCGGCCATCCGCTCGAGGAAATCCGCGTTGGAGACACCGATCAGTTGACGACGCGCACCCGCGGGGTTGGTCAACGGCCCCAACAGGTTGAAGATCGTCCGCACCGCCAAGTCACGCCGGACGGGGATCACGAAGCGGGTCGCCTGGTGATGCGCAGGAGCGAACATGAAACCGAAGCCCGCCTCATCAATGCAGCCGGCCACACCGACGGGGTCCAAGTCGATGCGCGCACCCAGCGCCTCCAGCAGATCGGCCGACCCGGAGCGACTCGTGGCCGAGCGATTGCCGTGCTTTGCCACCGCGCATCCGGCGCCTGCCGCGATCAGCGCAGCCGTGGTGGAGACGTTGAACGAGCTACGCCCGCCGCCGGTGCCCGCAGTGTCCAGCAGCTCGCCTTCACGCTCGCTCGGCACATGCGCGGCAAGCGCCCGCATCGTGCGCGCCAGACCCGTTAGCTCTTCAATGGTCTCCCCCTTCGTCCGCAGCGCGATCAGGAAGCCCGCGATCTGAATCTCGGAGACCTCGCCGTGCATAATCTCCGCGAGCACCTCCGCCGTCTCATCAGCGCTGAGATCGTGTCCAGACGCAAGCGCGTCGATCGCGCGTGTGAGAGTCATGTTGGGCATCAGTTGCCTAGGAAGTTCGCGAGCAACTCTCGCCCCTGCTCGGTGAGCACCGACTCGGGGTGAAACTGGACACCCTCGGCCGGCAGCTCGCGGTGGCGCAGCGCCATCAGCACGCCTCCCCCACGAGCCGTCTCCTCGAGGCAGTCGGGCAAGTCTGCGTCCACCACCAGCGAGTGATAGCGACCCACAGTCAGCGGCGTCGAGAGGCCGGTGAAGATCGTACGCCCGTCATGCTCGATCCGCGTGGCCTTGCCGTGCACCGGCGAGTGCAGCTTCCAGCGACCACCAAATGCCTGCGCGAGTGCCTGGTGACCCAAGCACACCCCCAACGTGGGAACCCCCGCCTCGGGCATTCGCTTTACAGCCTCCAGCGTGATTCCCGCCTGGTCAGGCGTGCACGGTCCCGGCGAGACCACGCAGCGCTCGTATTCGCCGGCTAGCAGCTCATCGACCGTGGCGCGGTCGTTACGCACCGTATGCACCTCCGCCCCCAGCTCGCCGAGGTACTGCACGAGGTTGTAGGTGAACGAATCGTAGTTGTCGAGGACCAGAACCCTCATTGGGTCAAGACCAGTCCGGCTGTTCGCATGCCAATTCCACCGCGCGCATGACCGCGCTTGCCTTCGCCACGGACTCCTCGTACTCGTACTCGGGCTTGGCGTCAGCTACCGTGCCGCCGCCCGCCTGTACGTGCGCGACACCGTCCTTGATGACCACCGTACGAATGTGAATCGCCGTGTCGAGATCACCGGCGTAACTCAGGTAGCCGATGGCACCGCCATAGCCTCCGCGCTTGACTGGCTCGAGCTCGTCGATGATCTGCATCGCCCGAACCTTCGGGGCGCCGGAGAGTGTCCCCGCCGGCAACACCGCACGCAGTGCGTCCATCGCGCCAACGCCCTCGCGCAACGTCCCCGACACCGACGAGACGATGTGCATCACATGGCTGTACGCCTCGATCTCCATCAGCTCATCGACGGTGACGCTGCCGTACTCGGACACACGGCCCAAGTCGTTGCGGCCGAGATCGACCAGCATCACATGCTCGGCCCGCTCCTTCTCGTCCGCCAACAGCTCGCTCGCAATTCGACGATCATCCTCGGGGGTCGCCCCCCGCGGACGCGTTCCCGCGACTGGCTTCGTGCTGACGTGACGCCCGCTGACGGTCAGTAGTGGCTCGGGACTGGCGCCTGCGACCTGGAAGTCGCCGAAGTCGAGGAAGTACATGTATGGGCTCGGGTTGACCGCGCGCAGGCCGCGGTAGACCGAGAATGCGTCGACCGGCACTGGCGCGGACCAGCGCTGGGAGGGCACCACCTGGAAGGCGTCGCCCGCGTGGATGTACTCGACGATGCGCGTCACCATCGCTTCGAAGTGCTCGCGCGACATGTTCGACTCGAATGCCGGCGTCGAGCGCTCGACGTGACTCCCGCCGCCGCTCGCGATGTCGCCACGGGGGACCGGCCCAGAGAGGGCGCACCGCACCTCCGCGATGGTGCGCGCGGCCTGCTCGTATGCACGCTCGACGTCGGGCTCAGCTTGAAGATCGGCGTTCGCGAGGATCATGACTGTGTGCTTGAGGTGGTCGAAGATGACCAGCGCGTCGGAAAGCATCAGCGCCATATCGGGCAGCCCCAGCGGATCCGCGTCAGCGCCGCCCGGCGGATCACCCAACGGCTCGATCGCGCGCACCAGGTCATAGCCGAAGAACCCGACCGCGCCGCCTATGAAGGGAGGTCCGCCGGCCCCCAGTCCTTCAGCAGGGGCGCCGGACGTTGCGCCTGCGATCGGCGCCTGTTTGAAGCTGGCGACCCGCTCGGCGGCTAGCGCGTATGGATCTCCGCCGTCCGCGAGTGACCAGCGCATAACCGCCCGTGGCCTGAAGCCGAGGAACGACCAGCGCCCCACCCGCTGGCCGAGCTCAGCGGACTCGAGCAGAAACGCCGGCTCGCCTGGAGCAAGCGCACGCAGCTTCAGGAACGCCGACACGGGAGTCTCGCAATCCTCGATGAAGCTATAGGTGAGCGGAATCAGGTTGTGTGTGAGCGCGAGCTCACGTGCCTCCGGCAGGCCCGGCGTCACGCGAACGCCGGTCGCCCCCGGCGCACTAGGAGCGACGGCCATCGAGCACCTGCTCGGCGTCCGTGAGTGCACGGCCCCTGCTTTTCACCAAGACGAGCAGGTGGTAGAGAACATCAGCGGCCTCTTCATCCACACGCTGATCGGACTCCTCGCGTGCGGCACGCGCCACCTCCTCGGCCTCCTCCATCACCTTCTCGCCAATATGAGCAGGATCGTCTAGCAGCTCGACCGTATAAGAGCCCTCAGGGCGATCTCGCGCCCGCTCCGCAATCGTGCGCTCGAGCGCCGGCAACGTCTCATGTGGCGCGCCGGGCTCGAGCTCGCCGCGGTGAAAGCACGTCCGCTCGCCGGTGTGACAAGCCGGACCGGTGGGCTCCACTAGTGCCAGCACAGCGTCACCGTCACAGTCGACGCGCAACGCACGCACCGTCTGGATGTTGCCGCTGGTAGCGCCCTTGTGCCACTGCTCGCCACGGGAGCGGCTCCACAGATGCAACTCGCCCGTATCGCGCGTTCGCCGCAGCGCGAGCTCGTTCATGTACGCGAGCGTCAGTACCTCGCCGCTGTTCCAGTCCTGCACCACACACGGCAGCAGGCCATCCGCGTCGAACGCGAGGAGCTCATCGATCGGCTTTGCGTCAGGCACCGTCATTGCGACGATTGTAGGTCCCGGCGCCCGCTCTGCGGTTTCAGACAGACTGCCACTGCGATGCAAACCGTGCTCGACCACAAGCTGCTCGTGATCACCGGCAAGGGCGGTGTCGGTAAGACGACCATCGCCGCCGCCACCGGTCTCCTGGCGGCACAGGGCGGCAGACGCGTGATCGTGGTCGAGGTCGGGCAGGAGGAGCGACTGCCGGCGCTGTTTGGGATCACGCCGAGCAAGCCGGGCGTCGAGACACAGTTGCAGGAGGGCCTGTGGAGCATCTCGATAGATCCCGACCGTGCGCTATTGGAGTGGTTGCAGGCGCTCGGCGGCCGTGTCTCGGGCCGTGTGCTGGCCTCCAGCGGCACCTTCCAGTACTTCACCGCCGCCGCACCCGGAGCCAAGGAGCTCATCGCGATGGTCAAGATCTGGCGCCTGACTCGCGGCGCCGACCGCGGTCGGCGTGCGCAGGGATATGACCTGGTCGTGCTGGACGCCCCTGCCACCGGCCACGCACTGGGTATGCTCCGATCGCCGCAGACGTTCGGTGCGATCGCGCGCGTCGGCCCGATCGCGGGACAGACGCGCGAGGTGCAACAGCTATTGGAGACGCCTTCGCATACCGCCTATGTAGCGGTGGCATTGCCGACCGAGATGGCCGTGACGGAGGTGCTCGAGATCCAGGAGGGGTTGCATCGCCAGCTGGGCCGAGAGCTCTCCGCAGTCGTTGTGAACGCGCTGCTGCCGCGACGCTTCACCACCCAGGAGATGGGTCAGATCGAGTCGCTCGCACAGGTCACGAGCACCGCGGCCAACATCCAGGAGAGCGCCGCGGTTGTGCCCGCAGACCTCGCGGGGCGCCAGACGGTGACCCAAGCGGCGATTGGCGCAGCGCGTGCGATACACGATCGCTCGCGCTTTCAGCACAACCAGCTCGCGCGCCTGCGCCGTCGCAACCTTGATGTGATCGGCATCCCGTTCGTATGGGATGCACAACTCGACCTGGCTGCCGTGAGCGACATCGCCAAGCGGCTCGAGCGCGCGCTTTAGCGGCCCCTTGGGCGGCTCAGTCTGCGAGTCGGTATCTACGCGTGGAGGGGTCACGCTCGACCAAGCCGACGGCTAGGAGCGTCGTGACGTAGCGGTGCGTGGTGCTCGTGTTCATGTCCAGCCTGCGCGCGAGTTCTGCGATCCCCAGCGAGCCTCCCGCGGCGGAGAAGCACGACAGCACCAGCAAGCCCGATAGCAGCGAACGCGACAGACGCCGATCCTCCATCTGAACCGGATAGGACCACTCATCGGAGTCAACTGCGAGGGTCCATTTGGGATCTTTCAGCGCCGACAGCAGCACCGACATCGTCCCTCCCTCACCTGCTGTACGAACGACCTGGTCGACCTGTGCCTTGGACAACTCGATCGTCACAGGGTCCGCGGCAGACGACTCGTTACGATGCTCGGGTCGCCGTAGCGGACCGACCCGGCGCCGACGCTCAGCACCTGCGGGCAGGACTCCGCTCGTGTTCTCATCTGTCATTCGCATGCCCATCATGCCGTCAGCCATGACGCCCGCACAGGCGGCTCTGAATATTCAGTCCTGACTAAGTCCTAATTGGGGCCGTGCATCTGCAGAGGCGAGCGCCGTGACTCCGCCAGTAACCCCTCGAGCAGCTCGCGAGCGTTTTGGAGCCACTCGATCCGTGATTTCCACAACGCGATCTCGGCCTCGCGTGCCAACACCCGCATCATTCCCGGCCAGTCGCGAGCCTCGCCGCTGGCCGCGGTCTCTGCCAGCTCTTTGAGATCACGCAGCCGTCCCTGGCATGCGAGTTCCTGCCCGTAAACGAGATCGATCAGCCGCGGCAAGTTGCTGGGTCGGCACAAAGCGATCTTCATGTGCAGCTCATCGCGCAGCGGCGGCGCGGGCGAGGACCCGAGGATCCATGCTTCGAAGTGATCGACACCCTGATCGGTCGCCTCGTAGATCATCCGCGGCGCCGCCCGCCGCGCGGGTCCGAGCCCCATCTCGCCCGCCGCACGGACGAATTCATCACGACTCAGCTGGTCCAGCGCCGAGTAGACACCCGACGGGGCAAAGGCCGAGGATCCGAAGCGCTCCTCCAAGCGCTGCGCCAACTGGTAACCGTAGCCTGGACGCTCGATTACGAGTCCCAGTATCGCGTACTTCGCGGACATGTATACCCTCCCCACGAGGCTGGCTCAGCCCAGAACGTACCCCAAAACGGGCTGCAGCGCACTCACCAGTTGAATCAATCGGACGAGCGGGAATTACCGCGAGTAGATCCGGTGTAGTCCTCGGAACGTCAGGCCGCGACAGCACTTGCAGTCAGCGCACAGGCTCCGAGCACTAGGCATCAATCACTCAGACGATGCCTAGTCGATCCAACAGTCCCTCATCAGCACGCCAGTCACGTCGCACGCGCACCATCAGCTCGAGGTGAACCTGACAGTCGAATACATGCTCGAGCTCACGCCGTGCCGCCGTGCCGATCGCCTTGATCATGCGGCCTTGAGCGCCGATCAGGATCCCCTTTTGAGAGTCGCTCTCCACCCAGATCAACGCTCGTACACTCGCCAAGCCGTCGCGGGGATAGGCGATCTCCTCGACCATCACCTCGACCGCATGCGGCAGCTCTTGGAAGGTACGCCTGATGACCGCCTCGCGGATCAGCTCTGAAAGCTTGAGCTCACGCGACTGGTCGCTGGTTTCCTGCTCGGCGTACATGAACGGCCCCTCCGGCATTAGCGCGGCCAGATGCTCGACGATCTCGGAGACGCCGACACCAGTGCGCGCGGAGATCGGGAAGACCTCCGCCTGGGGCTGTAGCTCGGTGGCCTGCTCGAGCACCACTATCAGCGCAGCTCGCGAGAGCCGGTCGACCTTGTTGACAGCAATCGTCACCGGCACGCGTGCACTCGCGAGTGTGCTCGCGATGAAGCGGTCACCGGGGCCTACCCCCTGCTGCGCGTTGAGCATCAGCAGCACTGCATCTGATCCATCCAACTCCTGCTGCACACGTTTGGCCATCCGCGCAGTCAGCAAGTCACGCGGGCGTTGCACGCCGGGTAGGTCAACCAGCACGATCTGACAATCGTTGCTGTGGTGGACACCGCGAATCGCACGTCTAGTCGTCTGCGGTCGATCGGAGACAATCGCCACCTTCTCACCCACTACCGCGTTGACGAACGTCGACTTGCCAACGTTGGGCCTGCCTGCAAGCGCCACGAAGCCGCTGCGCGTCACTCAAGGGCTCCAGCGAGCAGCTCACCCTGCAGCGCCAGCATTTCGCCATCATCGGTCTCGTGATCCATTCCCAGCAGGTGCAACATGCCGTGGACAATCGCCTCGCGCAGATCGACCGTGTGCTGCTGGCAGATGACGATGTCGCCGAGCTCACGGGGGAGCTCAACACCATTCAGCGGCTCTACTCCATCGATCGGAAATGACAACACATCAGTTGGCGTGTGCTTGTCACGGTGCTCGGCGTTCAACTCCTCGATGCGACTGGCATCCACGAACTCGACTGCCACGTGTGCGGCGTAAATGCCTCTACTCGCGGCAGCCTTCTCGCACAAGCAGAGAATCTGATGCTCCGTCGGCGCCCCGGGAGCAAGGCTCGCACCGAGCACCTCAACCTCGATCATCGCCGCCAGAGCCGGACCACGGAGTCAACCATCTAGACGCTACGGACCGCTGAGCGCGCTGCGACGCCTGATCGCACCGGTGTATCGCCGCGCTGGGAGTGCACGTCATAGGCCTCCACGATGCGCTGCACGAGCTTATGGCGCACCACATCCTCACCCCCGAAGCGAACGAACTTGATCTCCTCGACCGCATCCAGAACCTCGCCGACCGCAATCAGGCCAGACTGCTGCTCACGCGGGAGATCGACCTGGGTGATGTCCCCCGTCACAACCATTCTGGACCCAAATCCAAGACGCGTGAGGAACATCTTCATCTGCTCAGGCGTCGTGTTTTGTGCCTCGTCGAGGATCACGAAGGAGTCGTTGAGCGTGCGTCCGCGCATGAACGCCAGCGGCGCGATCTCAATTACTCCACGCTCGATGTGCTGGGAGACCTTCTCGGGGTCGAGCATGTCGTGCAGAGCATCGAACAGCGGCCGTAGATATGGGTCGACCTTGGCCATCAAGTCCCCGGGCAGGAACCCCAAACGCTCGCCTGCCTCTACCGCGGGACGAGTGAGGATGATGCGATTTACCTCGTGGCGCGAGAGCGCAGCAGCTGCCATTGCCACCGCGAGAAAGGTCTTCCCAGTGCCTGCGGGGCCGATGCCAAAGGTAATGGTGTTCTCGCGAACCGAGTCGACATAGCGCTTCTGGTTGAGTGTCTTCGGCGCCACGCGCAGCCCGCGGTGGCGCCAGACCACATCCTCGAGCACCCGCGCCGGCGATTCATGGGCATCCAACGCTCCCGTGACCGCGGCGATCGTGCCCGGCCCCACCTGATGACCGGCGGCAATCAACTCGGCGAGCTCATGTACGACACGCTCGCCCACCCGCGTGTCCGTCTCATCGCCATCGAACGTCAGCAGATTGCCGCGGAGAAAGACCTTGCAGTCTAGGTGCGCCTCCAGTGCACGCAGCACTATGTCCTGGCTGCCCGCGAGCTCTGCCGCAACAGCATTTGACAGTTCGATCTGCGTCCTCATCCCGCAAGCGCCGCTCGTACGAGCCCGGACACTCGCTTACCGTCGGCACGACCATCGATCACTGCCATCGCTTGCTTCATGGCGGCGCCCATGTCCTTGGCCGAGGTTGCCCCACTGTCACCCACAGCCTGCTCCACAATCACTGCCAGCTCATCTTCGGAGAGCTCCGCTGGCAGGTAGGCATCGATCAGCTGCGCCTCGGCCTGCTCGCCGCGCGCAAGGTCGTCCCGTCCGGCTTCGTCGTAGGCCTTGGCGGCCTCCAGCCGACGCTTACGCTCACGCCGCAGCACCGCAAGCTCATCATCGGCGCCCTCCTTTGCTGCCTTTTGCAGCTCTGAGAGCACCAGCCTCAGCGCACCGACACGGTGTTTCTCGCCGGCACGCATCGCTGCCTGCAGATCGACTTTTATCTGCTCCAGTATCGCCATCTGCAAATCAGGATACGCCGCTATCGCTCCAGCGCCACCATCTCAGTGCGGCGTGAGCGACTTTGCTAGTCGTGTTCTAGCGGCGTCGGGCTGCCCAAGCGTCCCGGCGAGGATGAGTCGCGACCGAAAAGTAGCGCCACGTTCCAATCCACCAGCAGACGCAGCTTACGTTCCAGACCGGGCATGAGCAGCAGGTGATATGTCCGGGCAATCAACCACGCAGGCAGACCGCGCCAATGGATACCGAGCGTGATCGCCACCGCTTGGCTGCGGCCCAGCTCGGCAACGACGCCTTTGGTCCGGTAGCGGAACGACCGTGTACTGCCACCGGCAAGCGATGCCGCGACGTTGCGGGCGACCAATCGCCCTTGACGGATCGCGTGCTGCGCCGTCGGCGGGCATGGCTGGCCCGGCCTGGAGGCGTCGGGCACAGCGGCGCAGTCGCCGATCGCCCATACCTGTGTGCCATCACGGATAGGGCTCTGCTCACCGTGCGCGGCAGGCACGGGGGCCTGCACACGCATCGAGGAATCGACCAGCATTCGTCCCTCCCGGTCCAGCGGCAGGCCCAGCTGAGCGACCACGGGGCTCGGCTTGACCCCAGCCGTCCAGACGAGCGTGCGCGCGGCGACCGTCTCACCACCGGAAAGGGTCGCAACGCGGGCGCTCAGATCGAGCAGCGTGGTGTTGGTACGTACCTCGATCCCCCGCCCCCGCAGCTCGCGTTCGGCGAACTCGGACAGACTGGGAGGAACCTCCTGCATGATCCGCTCCCTCGCCTCGACGAGTACCCAGCGCATTCCCTGTGCCCGACAGCGGGGATAGAGCTCGATCGCCTGCACCGCGAAATCCTGCAGGTCGGCCAGTCCCTCCACCCCGGCGTAGCCGGCGCCCACGAACACGAACCCCAAGTACTCAGCGCGCAGCGCCGGGTCCTCCACAGACTCGGCGATGTCAAGACAACTCAGCACCTGGTTGCGCAGCGCCGTGGCATCCGACAGCGACTTCAGCCCGATCGCGTGCTCGGCCAACCCGGGAATCGGCAGCGTGCGCGAGACCGAACCGAGCGCGACGACCAGCTGATCGTAGTCGAGATCCAACTGCTCGCCGTCGATCCGCTGCACGCCGAGCGTCGCACGCGAGGGGTCCGCACCGGTGACGCGCCCGATCACCAGCTCGGTGCGACGCAGCTGCGAGCGCAGTGAGACGACCACGTGGCGCGGGTCGAGCGTCCCCCCCGCGGCGCCCGGCAAAAGCGGCGTGTAGAGCATGAAGTTGGCATCGTTGACGAGCGTCACACGCGCGCTCTGCGCCGGCAGCAGGCGCTCGAGCGCACGCGCAGCGTAAAAGCCGCCAAAGCCGCCACCAGCGAT
>DATHLT010000062.1:0-24400 GCA_035487855.1 Solirubrobacteraceae bacterium | reverse complement strand
CGAGCGTGGCCTCGACGGTCACTCAGACTCCGACGTGCTCGCGCACGCCGTGATCGACGCGTTGCTCGGCGCCGCCGGCATCGGGGACATCGGCGAGCACTTTCCGGATACCGACGAGCGCTGGCGCGACGCCGATTCGATGCAACTGCTCGCGAGCGTCGTCGAGCGAGTGCATGCGGATGGGTTCGAGGTGGTCAATGTGGACTGCACGATCGTCATGGAGGCACCCAAGCTGCTGCCGTACAAGGCAGCGATCAGGGAGAGCCTTGCAGCCGTACTCGGGCTCGAACTCGCGCGGGTGAACGTCAAGGCAAGCACCGGCGAGCGCATGGGCTTCATCGGCCGCGGCGAGGGTGTGGCGACGCTTGCAGTTGCTGGATTGCGGCGGGCTGGGGCCGACTGAGGCGTCCGGCTCGGGCCGGACGCTGGGCCGAGGGCCTCATGGCCCGCTAGGATCGCGCAGCCATGCGCGAGATCCTCATCCACGACACGTTGAGCGGGGAGCTCAAGTTCCTGCACCCGCGCGACCCCGGCAAGGTCGGCATCTACGCATGCGGCCCGACCGTCTACAGCCGCATCCATATCGGCAACGCCCGCCCGTTCGTGCTCTTCAGCCTGCTCAAGCGCTTCCTCGAGCACGAGGGGTATGCGACGACACTCGTCGTCAACGTCACCGACGTCAACGACAAGATCTATGACGCCGCGCGCTCTTTGGGTCGCTCAAGTGCCGACCTGGCGGCGGAGATGACCGAGAACTACCACGCTGATACCGACGGCCTCCATCTCGGCCGCCCTGATCACGAGCCGCTCGCATCGCAGACGATTGGGCCGATCGTCGAGTACATCCAGACGCTGATCGTGGGTGGTCACGCCTACCCAGTGGACGGCGACGTGTACTTCCGTGTTCGCTCCGATCCCGGCTACGGCACGCTTTCCCATCGCCAGCTTGAGCACATGGACCAGGGTGAAGACGCTGCGGCCGATCCGCTGACAGAGCGCAAGGAGGACCCGCTTGACTTCGCGCTGTGGAAGGCGCACAAGCCGGGTGAGGACACCTGCTGGCAGGCACCGTGGGGGACGGGACGTCCAGGCTGGCACATCGAGTGCTCGGCGATGGCTGAGGAGTTCCTGGGTGTCGGCTTTGACATCCATGGCGGCGGCTCTGATCTTGTGTTCCCTCACCATGAGAACGAGGCAGCACAGACGCGCGCTGCCCGCGGCGAGGAGCTCACAAAGCTGTGGATGCACAACGGCATGATCCAGTTCACCGGCGAGAAGATGGCCAAGTCGGTGGGCAACATTGCGTTGCTACACGAGGTGCTGGGCCAATACGGGCCGGAGGCGGTGGTTATGTATCTGATTTCCGGGCATTACCGCCAGCCGCTGGCATTCTCCAAGGCCGCCCTCGAGCAGGCACAGGCGAATGTCAGGCGCATACGCGAAGCGGGGCGACGCATGTCTCGAGGGGAATCACCGCCAGACTTCGAGAGGTTGCGCGAGAAGTTCTTCGATGCGCTTGCTCGTGATTTCAACACAGCAGAGGCGCTTGCGGTCCTGAATGAGTGGGTCCGCGAGGCCGCTAGTGGCATGTGGGACTCGCCTGGCGATTCGCACCTTCGCGAGATGCTCACCGTTCTAGGGCTCGACTCCCTACTCGCAGCCGACGAGCAGCCGCCTGAGCAGGTCAACGAACTAGCCGAGCAGCGTGAGCACGCCCGCCGTGAGCGTGACTACGCGGCTGCCGATTGTCTGCGTGACGAGATCGCGGCGCAAGGCTGGGAGGTCCGCGATGGGCCGAGCGGCTTTGAGCTGATCCCGCTGTGATCCTCTACGGCCGCAATCCGATCATGGAGGTGCTGCGCGGGCGACGGGCGAGCAGCGTGGGGGAGGTATGGGCGACAGGCGGTGCCGCACGCGAGTCGTGGCTGTCCGGCGTCAAGGTCCGGACGGTGGCGGCCGAGGAGATCGAGCGTCGTTGCGGCTCGAGCGCTCACCAGGGCCTGTGTGCCGAGGTAGGGCCTTATCACTACGCCGGCGCCGATGAGCTCCTGGCCCGTGAGAACCAGCTGCTCGTGGCGCTCGATCAGATTCAGGATCCCCAGAACCTCGGCTCGATCTGCCGTACGGCCGAGTGTGCTGGCGCGGCCGGCGTTATCATCCCCGAGCGCCGCGCCGCAGAGGTGACGCCGGCGGTATGCAAGGCATCCGCCGGCGCCGTCGAGCACCTGCCGATCGCACGGGTTCGCAACCTCGCTGACTTCCTCGCCGATGCGCGTGAGGCCGGCTGCTGGTGCTATGGCGCGAGCGCAGATGGTCTGCCGGGTGGGCGTCCTCCGGTGGCCTACGACAAGGTCGACTACAGCGGCTCAGGGGTCGTGCTGGTGCTCGGCAGCGAGGGCAGTGGTTTACGGCCGCGCGTGGCCAAGGCGTGCGACCAGTTGATCGCGCTGCCACTGCTGGGCCGGATCGAGTCGCTTGGCGTCAGTGCCGCCGCTGCAATCGCTATGTACGAGATCTTGCAGAATCGCCAAGCCCGCCCTTGACAAGGTTCCATAACTGTGTAAGGCTGCCGCCAACATAACGCTGAACCTAAGGTTGAGAAAAGCTTAGGTAAGGCAGTCTTTATAGGTTGGCGCCAGGGGAGGAGTGCGCCACTGAGCACGTTTTCGGGTCCACCATGGAGGTGGTCCCCTAAGAAAGGATTGCTCGTGGCTAGAATCTCCCATAACCCTAACTCTGAACCTAAGGTTGAGGATTCATTCCTGATCGCTCTTGCGAAGCAGGGGGACCGCAACGCCTATGATCGCCTCGTTCGGCGCTACCACGGCTTTGTGCGACTGAAGGCTTCCTCGTATTTTCTCGCAGGCGGCGACTCCGAAGACCTGATTCAGGAGGGTCTTGTCGGTCTTTACAAGGCAATTCGCGACTTCCGCACGGACCGGGAGTCGAGCTTCCGCAACTTTGCCGAGCTCTGCATCACACGTCAGATCATCACCGCCGTGAAGACGGCCACACGCAACAAGCACACGCCGCTAAACCAATATGTGTCGTTCTCCTCGACGCCTGCGGGCGCCGGTGACGACGTGCCCACGCTCGATCAGATGCTGCCCGGCCCGACCGTGCAGGATCCGGTCAACCAGGTGATCTCTTCAGAGGAGCTGCGCTCGTTGGTGGGATGCCTCTCGACGGCACTATCTGAGCTCGAGAGCCGTGTGCTCTCGCTGTACCTCGACGGCTACTCCTACGAGCAGGTCGGCGGCAGGCTCGCGTGCGACACCAAGACCGTTGACAACGCGCTGCAGCGAGTCAAGCGCAAGGTCGGCGCTCACCTGCAGTCGCGCGCCGTCGCTGCCTGAGAACTTACCGCCCACGGCGCTCCTGTGACCACCCCTGGTGGGGCGGCCACAGGGCCCGTGGTAGACGTCTCCCGGACTAGACCTGGCCTTCGGGAGGCAGCGTGGTGTTTCCTGGCGCCTCGGGTGGCAGCGAGTTGGCTGACGATGCCGGTGTGACCTGGATCGTGAATGTCTCGCTGATGCCACCGCCGTTCTGAGGGTCACCCGGGATACGGACCCGCAAGACGCTCGTGCCCGCTTCATACACGGTGTGTTCGATCGAGAATACGGAGCCGGGCTGGATCGTCGAAACCTGTTCGACGCGGAAGGCGGTGCCGAGAGCATTCTCCCGTTCCAAGTAGATCACGTGGCCGACCCGTTCGGGGCTGACGTTGCCCGAGAACTTGAGCGTCTGGCCGACTTCCACCGACAGACCCGGGGAGACTGAAGCTGTGATCACGTTCCTCACAGCCTCATACAGCACGGCCGATGTGCGCCCATTGCCCTTGACCTCGTAGAAGGTGTTATCGACCGGCGACTGGACCGGGAATTCGTATCCGCCCGTTGCGTTGGTCGTGGCCTCTGCCACCGGCCCGAAGCCACCTTGATGGGCGGTGTGGGCGAGCAGCGTTACAGGCGTGTTGGCGGCGCCCGCCGCCACGCCGCTGATCGTCACGGGCTGGCCGAAGGTGATCGGATCGGCTGAGCTCTTGATCGTCAGCGATGCGTTCTGGGCCTGCGAGATCTCGTAGGTGAGGAAGTTTGACGGGGTCGAGGCGTTGCGACGCTGCGAGCGCAGCAGCACCCGGATGTTCGCGTCACCGGGGACCAGGAACCGGTGGGTGATCGAGAAGCTCCCCACCGTGGGGCTCGGCCCAGTAACTACCAGCCCAGAGCCGATACGGTGCCATTCGTTACCCGTCAACGCGTCCTGGCGTTGCAGGATCACCTGTGCGCCAATGTCCGCCGGGCTGACCGTGCCGGTGAAGGTGACGCGGTTTCGTCGGCCCGTCCTCAAGCCGGCCTGCAACTGCACATTTTCGGCGGGGCCTTTGAGTTCGACCTGCGCGGCCACTTTGACCGACCTGTAGGGGCTCTGTGCGCTGTCTGCGACCGCGTAGAAGCGGCTGTTAGCCGTTAGCGGGGTTGCTGTTTCGATCTTGTAGGCGCCGGTCTTTTCGGTGGTGGCGGTACCGGCGACGCTGTAGCCAGGTGTAACGACAGAGCCCTGATACAGCGTCACTGTCTGGCCTTCCACCGGGCCTGAGCTCGTGCAGGAGAGACGGCCTGAGGCGGTCACCTTGCCGCCCGCGTACACGAGGCGGGGGGCCACCTGGAGGGTCACACGGCAAGCTGCAGCTGAGCCCCTCGAGGGCTTGAAGTGGTGGCCATGATGAGCTGAAGCCGCAGCTGGAGCCAGCGCTAGCAACGCGCTCGCGGCCGCGAAGACCGTCGTGAGCTTGATTGAACGCATGTTTGCCTTCTCCTTGTAGGTGCGGATCGTTTGTACTGAGCTGTCCCCAGCTCTCTAACCCGCGCGTGCGGAGTTCGATGCGGTCGCGCTCTGCGTCTGCTTCTGCGGGACGAGGTCATCACCGTGGTGCTCACGGCCGAACGGTAAGCCCCGACTCGCTTTCTGTGAGGAATGCGTGTAGCAGCTCGTTGTAGGGCATCCCCGTGGCCGGAATCGTGTGCCCGCGGCCGCTCACCACGACTCGCCGTGCCCCGATGCGACTTGCCACGAGATCACACACTGCGTCGAACACAGACGAGTGCCCGCCTGAGATCACCAGCTTGGGGAACGTCTCGCCCGCGAGCGCAGCGAGTGGTGGGTCGGCGTGCCACGGCGGACGCTCGTTCATCAACAGGCGCGCGCCGCGAAGCAGCTCGCTGCTGAGCTCTGCCAGTGTGGCATGGGTGGAGCCGACGCCGCCGCGAAACGCCTGCAGGAACTCCAGTGGCTCGAGCGTGTCGGCAAGCTCATACAGGCGCTCCCCGTTTGCGATCTGCGCGTCGACGAGCTCCATTCCGGCCGCCACTCGCAGACAGCCAGGCTCTGAGATCGTGAGCGAGCGCACGGCGCTTGGCCTGAGCGCTGCCGCGTACAGCGCGATCACAGCTCCATATGAGTGACCCACAAGGTGCGCGCCGTCGCCCAGCAGCTCGGCAAACAGCGGCGCCTCCAGCTCGAAATCGCCACGCGCGAGCGGTGGGCTCGCGGCGAAGCCGGGGCGGTTGGGGATGCACAGGCTCCAGTGCTCGGCAAGCGCCAGCTGGTGATGCCACGTGCGCTCAGCGCCAACCACGCTGCCGTGGACGAGTAGGACCGGCGGCCCCATGCCGACTCGCCCGACGTCCAGATCGGACGCGCTCATCGCACGGTGGGCTTGACCTCGATCACGTTGTCCGGATTGGGCTGCTCGGCTGCCGGCGCTTGGCTGTAGTCACCGAACGGGCCGTCGCGCCGCGCGATCGCCCCGCCTACGCCCTCGCGTTCGGCGAGCTCGATGAAGCCCCGTGCGTCGGGGGTGTTGCGCATCAGTCCATCCAGGATCGGGCCAAGTGTCTGCGTGGAGGCCAGCCCCATATTCTCGTACGCTTGGTTGACGACGAGCTTCATCGCCGCCAACTGTGAGGCAGGGACTGCCGCCAGCTGCTCGGCGCGCTCGCGTACCTCTGCCTCCAGCCGGGCGAACGGCACAGCCGCGTTGATCAACCCTGCCTCCACCGCCTCCAGCCCCGACAGCGGCCGGCCCGTCAGTGCATATTCCTTGGCCTTCGTCAGGCCGAGTCGGTACAGCCACATCCCCGTCAGGTAGCAACCCCACATGCGCGAGTAGGAGGTGCCGATGCGCGCATCCTCGCTGGCGATTACCATATCCGCGCACAAGGCCATGTCGCTGCCGCCGCCCACGCACCAGCCGTGAACCTGGGCGATCACGGGCTTGGGCGAGCGCCACAGGCTCATGAACTTTGGCACCGCACCCGCGTCGGAGCTCGCCAGTGCGAAGTCCTTGCCCGGGTCCCACTTCCCGTCGGTTGTGAGCGCGTCGTCCCAGTGGTGAAAGCCGCCGCCGAAGTCGAAACCAGCACAGAACGATCGTCCTGCGCCACGCAGCACGATCACATTCACCTGTGAATCGGTGAGCGCTCGGTGCACCGCGTCCTGAAGCTCATCTGGCATCGGCGGGACGATCGTGTTCAGCCGCTCGGGTCGATTCAGGGTGATCGTTGCGATCGCGCCATCGGCGTCATAAAGCAGTGTCTCGTATGCCATCGAGGTCTCCTCGGATCTCAGGGGTTGTGGACCGAGTAGCTCGAGAGCTGCCGATCGCCGCTCATGTTTACAGTCTCCCAGAGCTCCGACCGCGGACCCTGTCGTGCCCCATCACGTGCGCCCGGATAGCGCATCGACGAGCCGGCCCAGCCGCAAAGGACGCTGTGTGCGCTGCTCGATGCGATCGGCGCTGCGGTAGAGCGAGTGGGTCGCGCGGATCGCGCCCCAGCGCAGAGGCTCGGGCTCCCAGCGGCGTACTTGATGGCCGACCCAAGGCAGCTTGGTCAGATCGCTCGGCCCATGCGGATGGCTCGAGTGGCTCGGTGACGATCATCGAGCTGTTCATCGGGACGAGTGTGCATTTGAGGCCCTGCAGGTCGGCGGTGTATCCCTCGGTCGCTCGCACGATCCAGCGCGCTTTCACATTGCCTGCCGGCGTGAGCGCTTCGTGCGGGCGGATTGCGCTCACGGTTGTCGTCTCGTAGATCTCAACGTCGACCTGCTCTGGTCCCATCAAGGGTGGACGCGGTGCGGGCAGGGCGCCAAGCGAGCGCCA
This sequence comes from Solirubrobacteraceae bacterium, assembly GCA_035487855.1. Classification (GTDB taxonomy): domain Bacteria; phylum Actinomycetota; class Thermoleophilia; order Solirubrobacterales; family Solirubrobacteraceae; genus Palsa-744. Next base: position 17,232 of record DATHLT010000062.1, on the reverse strand, counting down.
CCAGTAGCCCAGCTGTCCGCTTTGCATTCGCTTGAGAGTAGACAGCCGAAGGGTATGATCAGTGTCGACCTCAAGGGGTCGGTAGGGGTCGATCCCATGGGGATGAGGCAAAGCCGCAAGGCAACAGGAGGGAGCGTGCGATGGGGGCCGAACTCACGGACACAATGAGGCCAGAGCGGGCGGCCCTTGGAGCCGCGACGATCGCCGAGGCATTTCGCATCACCGCGGCTGAGCGCGATGGTGAGGTGGCGATTCGCACCAGGCAGGACGCGTTCTCGATCACGTGGGGTGAGCTGCGCGAACGCGTGGATGCGTTGGCAGGCGGGCTGGCGAAGCTCGGGGTAAAGCGCGGCGACAGTGTCGCGCTTCTGATGACTAACCGTCCCGAGTTTCACCTGTGCGACCTGGCCGCGATGATGCTCGGCGCTACCCCGTTCTCCATCTACAACACCTACACCGCCGAGCAGATCCGTTATGTCGTGGCTGACGCCGACGCCAAGGTTCTGATCTGCGAGCAGCAGTACCTACCCCAGGTGCGCGACGCGCGCAAGGAGCTCCCCAACTTGGAGTACATGATCGTGGTCGACGGCGAGGCTCCGTTGGGCACGCTCGCGCTATCCGAGGTCGAGGGTTCGAACCCGGACTTCGACGTCGACGCAGCGGTTGCACAGGTCAAGTCGACGGATGTCCTGACGCTGATTTACACCTCCGGCACCACCGGTCCGCCCAAGGGCGTGCAGCTGGTTCACCGCAACCTGCTTGCGACCGTGGAAGGCATCGAGGATCTGATCGAGTTCCCGCGTGATGGCCGCGTGGTCTCGTGGCTGCCTGCCGCTCACGTGGCCGAGCGCAATGCCCACCATTACCTGCCGATCGTCTTTGGCCTGCAGATCACCTGCTGCGACGATCCTCGGGAAGTGCTCTCCTACCTGCCGGAAGTCCGCCCGAGCTGGTTCTTTGCCGTGCCTCGTATCTGGGAGAAGCTAAAGGCCGGCTTGGAGACGATGATCGCGGGGCAGCCCGAGGAGCGCCGCGAGCAACTGCAGGGAGCGCTCGACGCTGCCGTGCGCAAGGTGCGCCTGGAGCAGGCCGGGGAAGCGGTGCCGTCCGAGCTGGCTGAGCAGGTCGCCGCCGCGGACGCTGAGATCTTCTCCGGATTGCGCGCGATGCTGGGGCTCGACCAGGTAGTCGCGATCAACGTCGGAGCTGCGCCCACACCGGTCGAGGTGCTCGAGTTTTTCCACGCCATCGGGCTGCCCCTGGCGGAGTTGTGGGGGATGAGCGAGACGTGCGGCGCCGGCAGCGTAAACCCGCCCAGCAAGATCAAGCTGGGGACGGTCGGGCCGCCTGCGCCGGGCATCGAGATCAAGCTCGACACCGACGGCGAGGTGCTGGTTAAATCGGAAGTGGTGATGCTCGGTTACCGCAACCTCCCTGACAAGACAGCGGAGGCTTTCACCGAGGATGGCTGGCTGCGGACCGGTGACATCGGCGCGTTCGACGAGGACGGCTACCTGTCGATCATTGACCGCAAGAAGGAGCTGATCATCAGCGCCGCCGGCAAGAACATGTCGCCGGCGAACATCGAGGCGACGATCAAGAGCAGCTCGCCGTTGATCGGCCAGGCTTGCTGCATCGGCGATCGGCGCCCCTACAACAGCGCGCTGATCGTGCTCGACGCCGACTTCGCGCCAGCGTGGGCTGCCCAACAAGGCATCGAGGACACCTCGCTGGAGACACTCGCCCGCGACGAGCGTGTGCGCGTCGCGATCCAGGAAGCTGTCGACGCCGCCAACGTCAAGTTGGCAAAAGTCGAACAGGTCAAGAAGTTCGAGATTGTCCAGGGCGACTGGCTGCCCGGCGGCGACGAGCTGACGCCCACAATGAAGCTCAAGCGCAAGCCGATCGCCGAGAAGTACGAGAGCGCGATTGATGAGATGTATTCAGCCTAGTCCGCGTATGCCGCTCTCTTAGGGAATGTTTATGTAGTCTTCGCAGTAGTGAGTTCGGCCCGCGGCAAGGATGCAGCTCCAGGGCTTGCGCCGAAGGCGGCAGTTGCCCCTGAGCTAGTGGGGCCGCCGAGAATCATCAAGCGCGCAGATCGAGCTGACGCACCACGAACTTGGGTGTACAGACCGGAGCTTGACGGGCTCAGGGCGCTGGCGATGCTCGCCGTTGTCGCGTTTCACTACGAGCATCGCATCAAAGGCGGTTATCTCGGGGTAACCGTGTTCTTCGTCCTTTCCGGATATCTCATTACCGGCCTACTCAGGACGGAGCGTGAAAATCGTGGCACGGTAGATCTGCCGGCGTTCTACGCAAGACGCGCGCTCAGGCTCCTGCCGGCACTGATCGTTGTGGTGATCGGCACCCTGATCCTGGCCACGCTTGCGGGTCATCGGGAAGTGAGCACCCCGCGACTTTACGAGGGCGCCGGGGCCTCGTTGTTGTACATCAACGATTTCGTGCTCGCCGTCGGTCACACCACGGTTTGGCTTGATCCGACATGGTCGCTTGGGGTGGAGGAGCAGTTTTATCTGCTCTGGCCGATCCTGTTGATCGTGGCGCTTCGCAAGCTGCCCGCGGCGCTGATCGGCCGGCTCTGCATCGGGCTTGCATGCGCGGCCGGCGCCCTTTATGTGGTGCTCCGTCCGGGGCTTGGATTCGGCTGGACTTACTTCAGTCCCGTTGGCAGTGTGATGCCACTCATGCTGGGGTGCGGGCTCTCGTTCATTACACCTCGTGTTTCGAGAAGGCTGGCCGCAGGCGCGGGGGCGCTATTGGTGATTCTCGTATTTGCCGCGCCGGCAGGAGAGAGCGTTGCGTCCTGGCGAGGTCCGCAGCAGCTTGCCGCGGTCGCTGCGGCCCTCGTGATCGCCTATCTCGCTGGGTCGGGGATGAAGTTGATGCGTTCCGGTGGCCTCGTCTGGCTCGGGCGGCGTAGCTACGGGATCTACCTGATCCACGTAGTCGTGCTCGAGGCGCTGATCAACGGAATTCCCGGCATCCCGGATATGGCACACAACCTCATCGGCCTGCCGGTCACCCTATTGCTGGCGGCCCTCTCCTACCGCTACGTCGAGCAGCCGTTCCTGCGACGCAAGACTCGCTTCTCGCGAACGCCTGCCACAGCCGGCTAGCGGTGCGCTCGCCGCCGTCTCATCGCGCCAGCAGTTCGCGCAAGTGAGCGGCGAGGATCTGCGGCTGGTCCTCCGGGATCAGTGTGTAGGAGTCGGCGATTTCCACCAGCTGTCCCTGCGGTAGCAGCTCGGCTAGTCGTCGGCCGTGATCGTGAGGCATCAGACGATCTTCGCTCGCCCACGCAACCAGCGCGGGGCGGTCGAATGTCCGCAGGGTCTCGGCTGCCGCGAGCAGTTCACGTCGCCCCTGTGCGGCGGTGAGCACGTACTTGCGCAGATCGCGACGTATCTCCGGCTGCTCGCTAATAGGGCCGAACCAGCGGTCCATGACCCCGCGTGGTACCGGGCGCTTGCTCAACGGCCCATAAGTCATTGGCAGTCTGCGCAGGCGGTCGAAGCGGAACGCAAGCACCGCCGCGGGCAGGCCACCGGGGACGCGCGCGAAGTATGGCAGCAACTTCGCTGCGCCCTTCGGCGGCACGTTGTCGAATGCCTCGCATGAGCACAGCGCCAGGCGAGCGATCCGCTCGTCGTACGGGCTGCCGACTAGCAGCTGCGGACCACCCCAATCGTTGGTCGCGAGCGTGATGTCCCGTAGGTCCAGGCGCTCGATGAACTCGCCGAGGATCTCCACGATGCCGCGCATCGAGAGGTCTGCATCCGCGCGCATGGGGCGGCGATGGCCGCCCAGTGGGAGCGTGGGGGCGACGCAACGGAAGTCCAAGCGCAGGTCCTCGATGACGTGGCGCCACAGCGAGCCGTCCATCATCAGCCCGTGCACGAACACGAGTACCGGTCCGCTACCACCGGTGTCCTCATAGTCGATCGTTCCCGCGTTCAGCTCGACTTCGGGCATCCAACACCTCCAGGTTCACAGTACAATTAGATAGATCGCTCTAGTGGGTGAGCCTATCATTGAGCGGCAAATCTGGAAAGGGAGGAGTGGGGATGGTTGGCACTAAAGATCGGATCATGGACTCGACCGCGGAACTGTTCCGCCGGCAGGGCTATAACGGCACAGGCATCAAGCAGATCCTGGCCGCCGCCAACGCACCGTTCGGATCGCTGTACCACTTCTTTCCCGGCGGCAAGGAGGATCTGGGGGCGCAGACGATCCGCTCCTCGGGGCAGCTGTACATGGAGTTGTTCGCGACGATCGCCGTGCAAGCGCCCGACGTGCTCACCGCGGTGAGCGACTTCTTCACCGGCGCGGCACAGACGCTGGAAGAGACCGATTACGCGGACGCCTGCCCGATCGCGACCGTGGCACTGGAGGTGGCGAGCACCAATGAGCCGCTGCGGGAAGCCTGCACCGAGGTGTTCGATGCCTGGATCGGCGGCGCGAGCGCGTACTTCACCGCGGCTGGGATAGCACCCGAGAAGGCACGGGAGCTCGCGCTGTCGATGCTGTGCCTGCTGGAGGGGGCCTTCATCTTCTGCCGCGCAATGCGCAGCACCGAGTCGCTGCACGTAGCCGGCGCGAGCGCTGTGGCAGCTGTCAGAGAGGCGCTCGAGTCCGCTGCGTAGCTGCTCAGCCCGGGCGGCTGCCGCAGTGAGGCACTAGCTCGCGGGGCTAGACGGACAGCTCGCGGGGCTAGCCGCCGGAGGCTTCGTAGCGAGCCTGCTCATCGGTGGTCCGCTCGGCCCACGGGATTGCCTGTAGGCGGCCCTCCGGGATTGGCTGACCGCTCTCGACAGAGATGCCGTAGGTGCCGTCGGACAGGCGCTGCTCGGCGCGGTCGATCGCTTGCAGCTCCGCGCCTAGGCGCTCGGCCAAGCCCTCTCCGAGCTCTGCGTCCAGCAGATCGCCGCCGACATCCGCCGCCTCGAACGGATCGGTGACGCTTTCCACGTCTACGGGGGCCAGGTCCTCGAGTGCGCGCTCGATGCGCTCGCGCGCCTGCGTCAACAGCTCACGTGCCTGCTCGGTATCCATGTCGATAAGTATGAACGCAGCGCGCGATAGGCGCGCTTTGGTGCGCTCTTCGTGTGCCTCGGTCTGAAGACTGGCGGCGGGCGTTACTGCAGAGCCGACGGCCGGGATCGAACCGGCGACATCCGCTTTACAAGAGCGGTGCTCTACCAGCTGAGCTACGTCGGCGTGCCCGTTGCATGCTACTGGCGCAATGCCTACTGTCGTCCTGCGTGGCTCGGTTTCGGTGAAGTGCCGGTCGGCTCACTGCGGCGCGATCGGGTTGAGGCCCTGAGCGTGTGCCGCCGCGTGCAGGTCGCCGTCGTAGACGAACATGGCTCCGAGGTCTTCGCGCATTGTGATCGCGGTGGCAAGATGGATCGCGTCCATCGCGCGTAGCAGTGGGGTGTAGGCGTCGGTCGCGAGCTCGATGATCTCCGGCGTCACCGGGATGAGATTGATCCGTTCTAGCGCCGCTTTGGCACGCTGCAGGACGTCCTGATCGCCGAGGCGCCTTGCCGTGCAGATTGCCTCGACGCGAATCAGCTCGCTTGCGACTTGCACGGGCCAATCGGCGAGCGCTGTCCGGAAGGCTTCTGTCTCGCGCTCGGCCTTGAATAGCTTGACGAGCGCGGAGGCGTCGACGTAAGCGGCGCTCACTCGCCGCGGACCCACCGCAGCGCATCAGAGGCGGGCGTAGCGCGGGTGGGGCCTGGTTGGTCGGGTGGTGGGTCCAATTCCAGCAGGCTCCCTTGGGCGGGTTTTGCGCCGTATAGCTCGGCTAGCCGAGCCTGCAGTTGGGACTCGGTGCTGGCGGTGGCGAGCACTGCCTGTGCGCCCTTCAGCGTGAGGGCTCGTATCTGGGCGGCCGCGGAGCGTGTCTCGGCTGGGTCGAGCAGCGGCTCGGTGAGGGCGAGGGCGCGTTCCATCTCTGGGTCACGTTCGACACCCAATCGAGGATGACGAGAAGCCATAGAGGTATGGTAGCACTCTTGTGTAGCACTTTACGGGCAGCTCACTTCCTGCTTGTGAGTCGTTCTCGCCCCAGCTGTTCTTGCCCGCCGTCCTAACCAGAGGCGGCGCCCACGTCCAATTTGTGCCCCACCATGCTGAATTGGTCGGAGTTTGCCGATGAGCCTCCTGATGCAGTCGACATCTTCATCCAAGCGTCTAGATCTGCGCCGAGCCGACCGCTGCAGAAGCTGCGGGTGGGAGCTCGCCGTTGGCGAGGAGGCTGTCTGGGAGCGTTCGAGCAGGAGCGTGCTCTGCCTTGCGTGCAGCGATGGCGATGCTGCTGTTGATGGCAATGCTGCTGTCGCGGCGGGCGACCCGGGCGCAAGCGCGTTGCGTGAGCATGCGCGTCGTCGGCAAAGTCGTGAGCAGCGTGCACGCGAGATTCGGTGGTCTGGGTGTCCTTGGTCACACGGGCCAAAGCCGAGCCGCAAAGCACCCGCGAGTGGCGTCAGGGCGGCGATGGTGAGGTGCGTGCCGCAGCGCTGCTGGCCAAGTATCTGAAGCGCCACCCGCTTCGGCGAGGACGGCATCGATGTCCGTGGCGCGCTGTGCTTCCCCGATGTCGATGGCCTGCCGTTGTTTGTGCAGCTCAAAGTCTGCGGCGTTGTCATCGACGGTCCCAAGCCAGTAGCCAAGCTTGCGCGTCGCCCGGGGCAGCTCGATCTCGACGCTACCGAACGCCTCTGGCGCCAGCTCGCGGACAGTTTCCCGAAGGCCTGAAAAACAGCCCCGCTCGAGTGCGGTAGCCCATTACGCACCCATGATCACGCGTGGGTCTATCTTCCATGGTCGTGGCAACTGCGTCGATGTCCTCCGCGCCCGGTGCCCTTGACCCCGCTGACAGCGAGGTGACGCTGTCCGTCGGCGGGATGACATGTGGCGCGTGCGTTGCTCGTGTCGAGCGAGCGCTGAACCGCCTCGACGGTGTGGCGGCTCGAGTCAACTACGCAACCGAACGTGCCACTGTGACGTTGCCGGTGGATCTGCCCGTTCAGCGCCTGCTCGACCAGGTCGCAGCCGCGGGCTACGTTGCAGAGCTAATCAGCCCTGATCTGCACGCCGCCGACAGCGGCGCGGAGGATCTCGAGCAACGCGTTCGCTCGCTGCGGCGGCGGCTGTTCGTAGCGGCAGCTCTGTTCATGCCGCTGTGCGATCTGTCGATCGCGTTCTCGGTCTTCCCGATCCTGCGCTTTCCCGGCTGGCAGTGGCTGATGGTCGTGCTGGCTGCGCCCGTCGTCAGCTGGGCCGCTTGGCCCTTCTACCAGGCAGCTGTACGCAACGCACATCACGGCGCGACCACGATGGACACGCTCGTCTCGCTGGGAATCCTGGCGGCCACCGGCTGGTCGCTGTATGCGATGTTTGGCCTCGACGCGGGCTTACACACCTCGCTTTTGTTCGGGCTCGGTCGCGGGTCAGGCGCCGGCATCTACCTCGATGTTCCCGCCGGGGTCACCACCTTCCTGCTCGCCGGTCGCTACTTCGAGGCGTGGTCCAAGCGCCGCAGTGGCGACGCGCTGCGCGCGCTTGCGGCGGTGGCCGCGAGCGACGTGAATGTGCTCGGCGCTGACGGCCGTGAGCGGCGGCGTCCGGTGGCGCAGCTTGTCGTGGGTGAGCGCTTTGTGGTGCGCCCGGGGGAGACGGTGGCAACAGACGGAGAGATCGTCAGCGGGCAAGCGGCGATCGATCGCAGCGTCATGACCGGCGAGTCCCAGCCCGTCGACGTGGGCCCGGGCGACGCGGTGCTTGGCGGCACCATCTCGCTCACCGGGCGGCTGGTCGTGCGGGCTCAGAAGGTTGGGCGAGCGACACAGCTCGGCCACATGCTGAGCCTCGTCGAGCACGCTCAGAACGAGAAGGCCGCGGTCCAGCAGCTGGCCGACCGCGTCTCGAGCGTGTTCGTGCCCACGGTGCTCGCGCTCGCGCTCGGCACGCTGATCGCCTGGCGGCTGACCGGCAATCCGGCGAGCGCCGCGATCAGCGCTGGGCTGTCAGTTTTGATCGTCGCGTGTCCCTGTGCGCTCGGCCTTGCCACGCCGGCGGCCTTGCTCGTTGCCTCCTGGACGGGCGCGCGCCAGGGGATCTTCTTCAAGGGCTACGCGGCGCTCGAGGCATCACGTCGGATCGACACAGTGGTGCTCGACAAGACCGGCACGCTCACTGAGGGGCAGATGACGCTCTGTGATCTACAAGCGGTTGCCGGTGTCGATCAGCACGAGCTGATGCGCTTGGCGGGTGCGCTCGAGCTCGCGTCCGAGCACCCGGTTGCACGCGCTGTCACGGCAGCGGCCGAGCATTGGGTGCAGAAGCTCCCAGAGGTCGATGCGTTCGTTGCGCTGCCCGGGATCGGCGCTCGCGGCAGGGTCGAAGGGCACGAGCTCTACATCGGACGCGCCGAGGTGGCCGGGATCTCCGGCGATCGTGCTCACCTCGCAGCGCTTCCCCCGGATCTGTCAGCGCGCTGCGGTGAATGGGAGGACCTCGGGCGCACGGTCGTGGCGGTGCGTCGCGACGGCGCGGCGATCGGTGCGCTGGCCCTCGCGGATGAGATCCGTGCATCCGCGGCGCCTGCGGTCAGCGAGCTGCATGCGCTCGGGTTGCGCTGCATCCTGTTGACGGGCGACAACGCGACCACTGCGAGGGCCGTCGGCGAGTCGCTTGGTGTGGACGAGGTGATCGCCGGCGCGCTACCGGCGGAGAAGGTTGCGGTCATCCGCCGTCTGCAGCACGAAGGCCACTGCGTGGCGATGGTTGGCGACGGCGTCAACGACGCACCTGGGCTCGCGGCCGCCGACCTTGGGTTGGCGGTGGGCTCCGGCACCGACGCGGCGATCAACGCCGCTGAGGTAATCGTCGTACGCGACGATCTACGTGTGGTGGCAGCGGCGATCAAGCTCGCACGCAGGACCCTGAAGACGATCAAGGGCAACCTCGCTTGGGCGTTCCTCTACAACCTCGCTGCCATTCCCGTCGCGGCGCTCGGCCTGCTCGACCCCCTGGTTGCAGGCGCGGCGATGGGCCTGTCGTCGAGCTTCGTCGTATGGAACAGTTCGCGCCTGCGGCGCATTGCGCCTGGCCCGTCAGCCGGCGAGCAGCGTGACGAACGCCAGCAGGTTGCAATGGGAACGGCTGGCGTGGCCGCTTGAGCTCGCTGTTTCACCACTGGTCGAACCCGGCGATCGTGGTCGTCCTCATCGTGCTCGCCGTGTGGCACGAGCGCGGCTTGCGGCGGCTGCTGCGCCACACCCGACGCGAGCGCCGGCGCGGCCGGCGGCTTTGCTCGCTGTGCTTCTACGTCGGCCTCCTTGCGCTCTTGATCGCCGTCGTCTCGCCAATCGAATACCACGGCTACGACTACTTCTACCTGCATATGATCCAGCACCTGTTGCTGCTGCTGGCGGTGCCGTCGTTGCTCGTTGCTGGTGCTCCCTGGCAGCCGCTGCTCTTGGCTCCGGCGCTGCGACTGCGCCGCCGCGCCTACCGCGCGATCCTGCACGAGCGCTGGGCGCGCCCGCTACGCGCCGGCGCTCGCCTGCTCGTTAGCGCGCCCGTGGCTGTGGCTGCGTTCAATATCGTGATGGTCGCCTGGCAGATCCCAGGGCCGTTCAACCTGGCAGAGACGAACGACACGGTGCACTCGCTGATGAACGCCAGCATGCTCATCGTCGGCGTTTTGTTCTGGCTGCAGATAGTCGCCTCGCCGCCGCTGCATGTGCGCATGAGCCCCGCCGGCCAGGCGATCGCGCTGGTCCTCACCAACTTCGTCATGTTCATCCTCGCGATGTCGATGAGCCTGTTCACCCATCACTCGTGGTACTCCGTCTACGACCACGTCCCCGGCGTGGGGATTCCCGCGTTCGGCGACCAGCAGATCGGCGCAGGGCTGTTGTGGGTGTGCGGCGACTTCTGGGCAGTGCCCGCGTTCGTGTTTGCCATGCGGCGGCTGATCGCGCGCGAAGAGGGCGTGGTGGTGGCCGCGATCGAGCGGATCCTCGGCCAGGGCCCCGCGGGGAGCCACGGGCAATAGGCATACCGTCGTCCCGTTCGTTGGCGCACGTCACGAACTGAGAGATCTTCTCGAAGAGAGTTCTTCTCGAATCATGTAACGGGGCGCTCTGCCGCGGTGTACCTCAAGCATGGACAAAGCGATCACCCAGCAAAGCGAGAACGGGTTGCACGAGCAGTCGCAAGAGCTCGTCAAGCGCGAGCCCGCGGCCGACGGTAGGTCGGTCGATCTGGATAGTTTCCGCACGCGCTCGCTGCGCAAGGGCGTCAACCCGGTGCTCTACTGGTTCATCCGCGCGATCTTCGTGCCGTTCTTCCTTGTGTACCTACGCATGCAGCGCGTCGGCCGTGAGCACCTGCCGCGCAGCGGGCCGCTGCTGCTGGCATCCAACCACCGCAGCTTCCTTGACCCGTTCGTGATCGGCACGCTCGTGCGCCGCCCCGTCTACTACATGGCCAAGCGAGAGCTGTTCGAAAAGCGCTGGCAAGCTTGGGCGCTGAACGCTCTTGGCGCGTTCCCCGTCGACCGCGGCGCCGGCGACGGCGACGCGATGGCCACCGCCCGCGAGATCCTCGCGCGGGGAGACTGCGTGGTTGTGTTTCCCGAGGGCACCCGCATGCGCCGTGGCCCGCTCGGCGACCCGCGGCGCGGCGTCGGGCGTCTGGCACTGGAAACCGGCGCCCCGGTGGTGCCCGTGGCGGTGATCGGTAGCGACGAGGTACGCCGCGGCTGGCGCATCCGCCCGCGCAAGGTGCGCCTGCGAGTAGGGCCGCCGCTTCACTACCCCACCGTCGAGAGCTGCTCGCCGGCGCTCGCAGCAGCTGTCACCGAGCGCATCTGGGCGTGCGTGAGCCTGCAGTGGGACTGGCTCGGAGGCGCGCAGTCCGCGGCGCCGGCACAGATCGACGAGGCTCCCAGGCGCGAGATCTCGCGAGCTGCCTGAGCGCTTACCCAGGGTTCCAGCCAACACAGGGGTAGGGTGCGATGAGTGAGCGAGCAAACCAGCAAGAAGCCCAAGGCGCAGCTGGACGCAGAGTTCTCAGAGCTCTACCGAGCGCACCTGCGCGACGTGTACAGCTACGCGTACTACCGCGTGGGCGATCACCACGACGCGGAGGACTTGACCGAGCAGACGTTCCTGCAGGCATACCGCCACTTCGAGCGTGCTCAGCGCGAATCGGACGGTCGCCCGCTGCGGCCGTGGCTGATTCGCATCGCCCACAACCTCGCTGCCAACCTGTACCGCGACCGCTCGCGCAAGCCGGTGACGCCGATCGACGACACGACGGCGCTTGCAGCCGTTCACACGACCGAGCAGTTGGTCGAGGGGCGCGACGAGCTCAGCCGCGTGCTGGACGGCGTACGCCTGCTCCCGGACGATCGGCGCGAGGCGCTGATTATGCGCTTCGCGCTCGGCATGGACAACCGCGAGATTGCGCGTGCGCTGGGGCGTTCGGACGGTGCCACCAAGGTCTTGATCCATCGTGCCATCAAGCAGCTGGAGGAGCTCGTCAATGACTGAGACCGTGTCCAAGTTCGAGGGCTTGCTGCGCGAAGCGCTTGCGCCCGTCGAGCCTCCCGCCGATCTGGCTGATCGCTTGGAGAGCACGCTCACGAGCATTACGGAGATGGCCGCGGACGAGCTCGAGGCATGGGAGCTCTCGGCGATGCGCGATCCGCGCAACTGGGCACGCCCGGCGGCGGCGGTGGTGGTGGGCAGCGCTGCAGGAGTGGGATTGGTGCTACTGCGGGCGCGTCATCGCGCGCACGGGTCCGCGGGTGTGCTTGGCAGCGTTGGAGGTCTAGATGGAGTACGCGAGGCGGCAGAGCGCGCCGTTCGCGACGTCGGCCGTGAGACACGCAGGCTGCTGGGCGATCGCTGAGTGGCCACCTGCTACCGCCATCCCTCGCGTGAGACGGGGGTCTCCTGCTCGAACTGCGGCCGGCCGATCTGCCCCGACTGCATGACCCCTACCCAGGTGGGCATGCGCTGCCCCGAGTGCGCCAGCCAGCGCACGAAGGTCGTGCGCATGCGCGACGCGAGTCGGATCCCGCAGATCACCTACGCGCTGATCGTCATCAACGTGATCGCGTTCCTCGTTGAGGGCAACCTCTCGATCAGCGGCCAGCCGACCAGCAAGGTCTATGAAGAAGGGGCTTTGATCGGCAGCATTCGCGGGCTGCCGGGAGTGGGCGTAGCCCACGGTCAGTGGTGGCGGATCGTGACCAGCGGCTTCCTACACGAGAACCTGCTGCACATCGGCTTCAACATGTACGTGCTCTACATCCTCGGCATGCAGCTCGAGCCGGTGCTGGGGCGCTTCAAGTTTGGCTTGATCTACGGCGTATCGCTGCTCACCGGGTCGTTGGGAGCGTTGCTTGTCTCGCCCCACGCTGTGACGGTCGGCGCATCCGGCGCGGTGTTCGGCATCATGGGCGCGTTTGCCGTCGAGCTGCGCTCGCGCAAGCTGCCGATCATGGCCGGTGGGCTCGGCGGTGTCGGCGGCCTGATCCTCATCAACCTGGTCATCAGCTTCACCATCCCCGGCATCTCCTGGGGCGGCCACGTCGGCGGGCTCATCGGCGGCGCGCTCGCTGCCGCGATGATCCAGTTGGGCGAGCGCTATCGGGCGCAGGCATTCGCGCTTGCGGCTTGCGCGGTGATCGCCGTGGCCGCGGCCGCGGGCTCGATTGCCGCAGCGAAGTCAAGCGAAGCCGAAACGAGCATTGGTGCTGGGCCGGCGCTCTTCAGCCCCGAACCGTGAGCGCGGGCGCAACTGGTATCGCCTGAATGCCCTGCGGCACATGCGCGACCTGTTGCGGATGCAAGATGTGCGCAAGCAGTTCCAAGCCGTCGACCAGCCGCGGTCCAGGCCGGGAGAAATACCCGGAGGCATTGACCGCCACGACCTGCTTGGCGCAGACGCCGGCCAGCTCGCGTGCGTAGGTGAGCGCCTCAGCGTGCGCGCGCTGCTCGTCATAGCCACACGGCATCACTACCAACACATCCGGCGAGCTGGCCGCCAATGTCTCCCAGGAGATCTGCTGCGAGGGTTCGCCGGGCATGCCCAGCACATCCTCACCGCCCGCCAGCTCGATCAGCTGCGGTGTCCAGTGCCCAGCCACGAACACCGGATCGAGCCACTCCAGGGCGGCGACCCGCGGGCGCGGCTGTGCGCGCACCGCCAGCTTCACGCGGTCGACCCGCGCGGCGATGTCAGCCACGAGCGTTTCGCCCTGCTCGCGCCGCTCGGTGGCCTGCGCCAGCGTGCGCACGTCGCCGAGCGTCTCGCCAAGTGTCTTCGGGTCGAGCGCGATCACCTGTGGCTTTGACGGCAGTCCCTTTGCCATCTCCGCCACCTCGTCGTAGGAGACTGCGCAAACCGGGCACAGCGCTTGCGTGACGATCAGCTCCGGCTCGAGCCTCGCCAGCAGGTCACGGTCGAGCTGATAGATGGCAGCGCCCGCCAGCGTGCGCTCGCGCACCGCCGCGTCGATCTCCGCTGCGTTCAGGCCCGCGGGTAGGACGTCCCGCGTGACGTGCGGGAGTCCAGTTGCGGCGGGTGGAAAGTCGCACTCGTGCGTGACACCCACCACTTCTGCCCCGGCGCCGAGCGCGAACAGCAGCTCGGTGGCGTGGGGGACGAGGCTCACGATGCGCATGTGCTGACTTTAGGGATAGACCGAGCGAAGATCCGTAGTGTCTAAGCTCGCAGACGATGGGCTTGCTCGAGGACTCCGACATACAAGAGGGTTTGGCCGCCGTGCCCGATTGGCGCATGGGTGAGCAGAGCGAGATCGTGCGTGACTTCGCGTTCGCCGACTTCGCCGCGGCGATCGCGTTCGTGGACCGCGTCGCTGAGGTTGCCGAGGCGGCCAACCATCACCCTGACATCCTCGTGCATGGCTGGAACAAGGTCCGTCTGACGCTCTCCACACACTCCCGGGGGGGCCTCACCGACGCGGACTTCCAGCTTGCCGCCCAGGTCGACGACCTCGTATAGGCATGTTCGCCAGCCTGTCCGCTGTACTCAGCGGGCAGTCCGCGCCAACCGGCGGGCGCTCGCTTCCGACCATCTCCCTTGCTACCTTTGGCTGGTCGACCTGCACGATGAACGACGACGAAGAAGATCTTCCCCGAAGTCGCCCGGCCCTTAGGGGCTATGTGTGCAGACGTCGTGTCTGTCGGGCCTGGCGACATAGGCTGGCCCTGCGTGTTAGGGATCGCCGGTAGCGCGTGGACGGCCTGAAGCTCATCTTTGCGGCGCTTCTGGTCGCCATCAACGCCTTCTTCGTGATCGCCGAGTACGCGCTCGTGCGCTCGCGCAAGGCGCGTCTGGAACTGCTGCGCGAGGAAGGGGCGAAGGGTGCTGCGCTCGCGCTCACACAGCTGGACAACGTCAACGAGTACATCTCCGCCGTGCAGATCGGTGTGACCATGACCTCGATCGGCATTGGTGCCCTTGGCGAGCCCGCGCTCGCGGCGATCCTCAAGAGCGCCCTCGGCAACACGATCAGCCATGGCGTGGCGGTTGCCGTGGCCGTGATCGTCGCGTTCGCGATCATCTCCTCCGCGCAGCTGATCGCGGGCGAGATGGTGCCCAAGTTCTATGCCATCGATCGAGCCGAGGCCGTCGCCCGGCGAGTCGCACGGCCGCTACAGGCGTTCAGCGCGCTTTTCCATCCGTTCATCGTCGCTTTGACGGCTATCGCAGATCGCATCCTGCGGCTGCTGGGTGTGGACATGAGCCAGGACCGCCGCGGCGGCTCCTCAGACGAGCTCAAGCGCCTGATCGCGGAGTCCCACGAGGGCGGCCAGATCGATCAGGGCGAGGCCGGCATGCTCACGGGCGTCTTCCACCTGCACGAGCAGGAGGCCCGTCAGGTGATGACGCCCGCGCCGGCGGTCGTCACCGTGGATGTCTCCCAAGACGTGGAGACCGCGCTCGCGCTGTGCGTATCGAGCGGCCACACCCGTCTGTTGGTCACCGAGGAGGAAGACCGCGATCGTATCCGTGGTCTCGTCCATGTCTCAGAGCTCGTACGCCTGTTGATGCAGGATGGACCGCACACGCCGCTCGAGCCGGTCGTCCACGACGCGCTGATCGTGCCCGAGACCAAGCCGCTGGACGATCTGCTTGCCGATCTGCAGCGCCAGCGCACCTCCATGGCCGTGGTCGTGGATGAGTACGGACGGGTGGTAGGCGTGGTCACCGTCGAGGACATCATCGAGGAGGTCGTCGGCGAGATCGCCGACGAGACCGACCCCGCAGCCGGGGAGATCCGCCGGCTCGCCGACGGCGACTGGTTCGTGCGCGGGCACGTCGCCGTCACCGATCTGGCCGACTACGGTTTGCACCTACCCGTCGACTCCGACGCCTACAACTCCATCGGCGGCTTCGTGTTCGCCCAGCTTGGGCGTCTGCCCAAGCGGGGGGACACCGTCCCCGCCAACGGCTACTCGATCCGGGTGGAGTCCGTGCGCGACAATCGCATCGAGGCGGTGCGCATCCGCGAGCGCCGGCAGGTTCCCCAGCGCGACGGTCGCGCGGCCGAGGATTGAGCCGCGAGCAGCCCGTCGTCCGTCCGTCCGTCCGTCCGGACGGACGGACGGACGGACGGACGGACGGCCCGTTAAACACGTCCGGCCCGCGGGGGGAGCGGACCGGATCGTGCGCACTGGGAGGAGGCGGGTGTGCGATGCGACTTGACGTCGCATGAAGCAGTATCCCCGCGTTGATGAACGACACCTAAAAGCCAGCCTCCGACAGTCTAAATTCTGGCGGAGAACACCCTCGCGTCTCGCGCTTGCTCTTTCAGTAGCTGTGCAGACCGCGCCCGCTCTTGCGCCCCAGGGCGCCTTCTGCGACCAGCTCCTGCACGCGCGGCGGTACTTGCTCGCCGATCGTCTCGCCGATCGCGCTGGAGACATCCAGCCCGACCAGATCGAGCAGCGCGAGCGGTCCCATCGGGTGTCCCGCGCCGAGGCGCATGCACGTGTCCACATCTACCGGGTCCATGCCCGTCTCTTCCACCAGGCGTACCGCGCTGAACAGGTACGGGAACAGCAGCCGGTTGACGACGAAGCCCGGCACGTCGGGCACCTCGACCGGTGTCTTCTCGAATGTCTCACACAACTTCAGCGCACGGCTGCGAGTCTGCTCGCTGGCGGCCTGCGGGAAGACGAGCTCCACCAGCTGCATCTTCGTGACCGGGTTGAACACGTGCAGGCCGAGGAAGTTATGCGGGCGCCCACTCTCCTGAGCCAAACGCTCGACCGACAGCGATGAGGTCGTGCTCGCGAGGATCGCCTCAGGCTCGAGGACCCCATTGAGCTCCGTCAGCAGGGCTGCCTTGGCGTCGTGATCCTCGATCACCGCCTCCACCACGAACGTGGCCTCGGCCAGCGCCGTGGAGTCGGTCACGATTTCCACGTGCTCCGGGTCGACCTCCGCCTTCAGGCGACTCAACGTCTTCTCCACCGTCGCCCGTGCGCGGTCGGCAGAGCTCTCCGAGCGCGCCAGCAGCAGCACCGGCCCATGGTGGGCGGCGGTCGCTGCCAAGCCGCATGCGATGGCGCCGCTTCCGGCTATCCCAAGGCGTTTGCTCAACGTGTTCCTTGTCCTTTTTCGGTGTCCACAAGCCCTGGCTGACTGACCAGTCAATCAGTAGGCGCGGTAGAATACTGGTGCAGGGTCCGGCATCTTATTCAGACTCCGTAGGAGGACTGCAGACATGAGGCAACCAGAGGGACGCGAAGTCGTGATCGTCGAGGCCGTGCGTACGCCCATCGGCCGCGGTGACAAGGAGAAGGGCTACTACAAGGACACCCACCCGAACGCGCTGCTGGCCGAGGTCTACACCGAGGTGATCAAGCGCGCGGGCATCGACGCGTCCGAGGTCGAGGACGTGATCGCCGGTTGCGTGCAGCAGTTCGGCGAGCAGGGTTTCAACATCGCCCGTAACGCCTGGCTGCAGGAGGGGCTGCCGATCGAGACTCCCGGCACCATGGTCGACCGCCAGTGCGGCAGCGCTCAGCAGGCCGTCAACTTCTCCGCCGCCCTCATCGCGGCGGGCGTGCACGACGCGATGATCGGCTCAGGGGTGGAGCACATGGGCCACTTCCCGTTCGCGGCTGGCATGAAGACCCAGGAGGAGTT
>DATHLT010000061.1:0-2221 GCA_035487855.1 Solirubrobacteraceae bacterium | reverse complement strand
GCAGCTAACGCTGTTCATCGTCGCGCACCGCATGTCCACGCTAGATATTTGTGATCGCGTGATGATCATCATCGACGGCAAGCTCACCGCGTTCGACACAATCGAGCTACTGCAACGCGAGAACTCCTACTACCGCTCCGCCTCGGCGCTGGCTGCGCGCGGCACGCTGCTCTAGACAGTATGGGTTGGCGTCTGCGTCAGCGCTCGTCTAGCTGAAGATCTCGCCGCGGTAGGCCGCGTCGATCGCCTCGCTGAGCGCTGCCAGGTCTCCGGTGGGAAGGATCAGCCCGTTGATGCCGGGGTCGATCAGATCCTTCATTCCGGTGTCCTCGCTGACGAGCGCCGGGACACCACATGCGATCGCCTCCACAGGAGCGTAGGCGAAGCCATCCTCGTAGGTGGGATGCGCACACAACCGTGCGCGACGCAATCGCGGCAGCGGGTCGCCCGGGCCGACGCAGATACGGGGGTCGCGTGCGATCGCGTCCTGCAAGAAGCGACGCATGCCGCGCGAGCTCCAGCCTCCTACGAGCACCAGCCGTAGATCCTTGTGAACCAGGCGGCGAACGGCGTCCACCAGCAGCGGTATGCCCTTGTCGACAGTCAGGCGCCCGCTGAACACGATGTCGAAGGTGTCCGCTTCCGCTGGTGTCTGCTCCGGTTGGAAGCGTGGGTCAGGAACGAACGGGAACAGCGATAGCCGCGCCTCGGGATAGCCCCGCTCGAGGAACGACTCCCATGTGTAGCGCGAAGCTACGTACACGCGATCGGCGCGCTCGTACTCGGCGAGGTTGCGCCTGAGAAGGCGTGTGGCCCATGAGCGTTCAAGCGGATACTGGCGCAGCGCCTTGGCGTGCTGGCGCACGACGTTCTGCATGTGCGAGTTGGCCGAGAGCAACGACACCGAGTGGTATTGCACCCGCTTCGCCACGACGAACTGCTCGAGCGCCTGACCGTTGAACGCGATCAGATGCTGAGCGGCCGGCAGCCTCTGCGCGGCGGAGCGGTCGAATGCG
This sequence comes from Solirubrobacteraceae bacterium, assembly GCA_035487855.1. Taxonomy (GTDB): domain Bacteria; phylum Actinomycetota; class Thermoleophilia; order Solirubrobacterales; family Solirubrobacteraceae; genus Palsa-744. The sequence goes on along the minus strand of DATHLT010000061.1, from coordinate 1,205 downwards.
ACACTGCGACGCAGGTTGGCCCAGCCGGGTGTGAAGCGTAGTAGCCGCCGTAGTGGCGTGCCGCGGCTACTGACTCGCAGTTCCTGGCGTAGCGGCGATGCCTCAAGCGACATGTGCGCGAGGGCAACGCCGCACATGCACATCGCCGCTGGACCGCGACGGTCGAGCGCGTCTGAGAGCTCCTTCAGGTGACGCCCAAGTCCGCCCGCTCCGAACGGAGCGGGCGATGAGACGACCACCTGACCCGTAGGCAGCACCTGCTCCTGGACCGCTTCGCGCGCCGCCCGCCAGCCCGCTCCCAGCTGTCCTTCGGAGCCTGCCTGCGCGCCTCCCGGCTCAGTCGAGCTGGTCATAGCCCCACAGGCTGACCAGATCGCGATCGAGATACTCGCTGATCGCGACGACCTCTCCTTTGAAACGGCGACGCAACTCACGCATTACGCTCCCATCCTCGCTCTGCGGCTGCCCGTAAACGACGTTGCGCAGCGTCAGCCGCAGCAGCTTGCGCCGCAGCTCGCGCGAGGTGAGCGAGGTCATCCCCGCCTTTACCGTCCGCGACAGCGGGCCACGACCCAGGTAGACGGAGCGCACCAACTCATGTAGCTGCGGCGAGCGCACGCGATAGGAGGGGTTCGCCTCGAGCACGTCGATCGGCGCCGAGTCATCCACGCCGAGGAAGTCCAGCACCCTACGCACCGTCCCCTCGTTATCAGCACGAAAATCGTCGTAGATGAGGACCAGAACGCGCTCGGGTCCGAACACCGCGTGATAGCTCTGTAGCTGCTCCACGTACCTGACGTGGTTGGAGTACAGAAGCTCGTGCGGACGCGCGGAGTGCCGTGGAATGCTCCTGCCTTCGCGGCGGTCGGCCTCCAGGCTGATCGCCTTGTCGAAGCTCTTCTCCGTCTCGACATGGTTGCGCAAGCACTGCAAGTGAAATGACTGCAGGAAGCTCGCGGGCTCACGCAGAATCGCGATGATGCGCGCCTCCGGCTGCGCCTCTCCGATGCGCCGAGCCGCGGTGCTCGACAGCAGATACGCCGGCGAGTTCTCACCGACGCGCTGGTCGGCCCTCGCCGCCGCGAACAGCGAGAGATATTCCTCTAGTGTTTCCGGACGCTCTGCCAGCCGCCGTCGTTGCCCCGGTGAGCGCAGCTCCGAGGCGAAATACCAGGTCTCTTTCACCTCTGGCATGTAGATCTGCG